>CANRWA010000113.1 GCA_947643415.1 uncultured Clostridia bacterium
CACGCCATGCGTTGATAGCCGCAAAGCGTATGACGGTCTTGCAATAGCCATTGAACGTATACATGATATGTTCTTTGTATGCTTCTGTACAAGGCATAAATGATTCCCCCTTTCTCCCACATAGGGCGGTGCATAGTTTTTAAAGTGCATAGATTAAATAGCTAACTACTCTTTATTCTTCATATACTTCATAAAAAACGGTTTCATTTAATGGTTTTCGTGTTGTTTCATGACGCTCTGGACTTAAAAAACCATTGATAGGATAGCCTAAAAACAATAATGCAGTAGGTTCTATATACTCTGGAATATTGAATTCTTTTCTGATAATAGCGGGGTCAAACAATCCTACCATTACACTTCCAATATCCAAATTTCTCGCCGTTAACATCATGTGGTCACAAATAATTCCGATATCCAAATCACCAGAGCATTTTTTGTCAAAAGGACGAACGAGTTCATTTCTTCTATCACGACAAACAATCAAAACACATGATGCACCAAAAGTTTGATACGCTTTCCGTATTTTTGCTATGTTTTCTTCTCGCCTGACAACAATGATTCTTTGGGGCTGTTTGTTACAAGCAGTTGGAGCAACTCTACCAGCACACAATATTTGTCTTAAATCTGCGTCAGATATTTTTTTCTCATTAAATCCACGAGTTGTACAACGTTGCTTTGCCAATGTTAGAAAATCCATTTTTTTCTTGTATGATGTTTATAGAAGCAAAAACACCATAACTTCCTTTCAATTTTCGTTATTATTCTAGGCTAAACTGCCCGTTGCTACAAGCAACGCATTTTAACATTTTCATAAAAATAGCAAATTTTCCTTTATGTTACGGAATAATAGGCTGCTGTCTATCAAATTTTTGTGTGTTACTTTATCGTACATGAGCATTCTTCCATGATGTCCAGCAATTCCGCTTCTCTTAAGGAAGAGCCCTCTGTTCCACAGGCAATGCAATGAACAGTCAATGCGATAACAATTGTTGTTTGTTTAAATTTATACTTGCTAAATCCTATTGCCTCTAAGCCGGTTAAAATCATTGATAATTTTGCCTCCTCATACAAATGGCTGTCAGTGCTTTTTAATTATATTATAAAGAAATAATGTATCATTTCTGCATCATTTTCCTTGAAAGGTTGTATTTTTTGTGCAGTTAGCATATAATAATAATGTGATTATTTACACACAAATCCAAATAAAAATGTGAGAGAGTGTCTATGGAACGATTGATTTTAAAAAAATTACTGGATTGGCAGAATTCACCTTATCGCAAACCACTAATCTTAAAAGGTGTGCGTCAGGTTGGCAAGACTTGGATTCTCAAGGAATTTGGCCGCCACTATTACGAAAATACCGCCTATTTTAACTTTGATGAGAACGAAGAATATAAACAGTTTTTTGAAACAACGAAGGATGTAGATCGAATCCTTCAAAATCTTATGCTGGCCAGTGGTCAAAAAATTATGCCTGAAAAAACACTTATTATCTTTGATGAAGTGCAGGACTGTCCCAAGGTTATCAACTCAATGAAGTATTTCTGTGAAAACGCCCCGCAATATCATATTGCCTGTGCCGGTTCTCTGTTAGGAATTGCCTTGGCAAAACCATCTTCCTTTCCCGTAGGCAAGGTCAACTTTATGCAGATTGACCCTATGACCTTCACGGAATTTCTGCTTGCCAATGACAACGAAAACCTATCCAGATATCTGGATAGTGTGGATACTATTGAGCCGATTCCCGATGCTTTTTTCAATCCTCTTTATGAAAAACTTAAAATGTACTATGTCACCGGCGGCATGCCGGAACCAATACTAATGTGGACAAAAGCACGGGATGTTTCTGCCATGCAGGAAGCCCTGTCCGGAATCCTTGGTGCCTACGAACGGGACTTTGCCAAACATCCCAATATCAATGAATTCCCGAAAATTTCTATGATCTGGAAGAGCATACCATCCCAACTGGCAAGGGAAAATAAGAAATTTATCTACAAAGCTGTCAAAGAAGGCGCAAGAGCAAGAGAATATGAGGATGCCCTCCAGTGGTTGGTCGATGCCAGGCTAGTGCATAAAATCTACCGGAGCAGCGCACCCGGACTGCCGATTGCTGCCTATGATGATCTGTCTGCGTTTAAAATTTATCTGGCAGATGTGGGATTACTCCGCCGCCTTGCCCTGCTGGCTCCTACAGCTTTTGGTGAGGGTAACCGCTTATTCACTGAGTTCAAAGGAGCCCTGACTGAGAACTTTGTACTTCAGACCTTAATTACACAATTTGAAGTGGTTCCCCTGTACTGGAGCCAGAATAATCCGCCCTATGAAGTGGATTTTCTCATTCAACGGGAAAATGATATTTTCCCTGTAGAAGTCAAGTCCGAGGCCAATACCGCCAGCAAGAGCCTCAGAAAGTTTAAAGACCTGTTCTCCGATCGAGTCAAGCTCCGTATCAGATTCTCCCTGGACAATCTGAAACTGGACGGGGATGTCCTGAATATTCCTTTGTTTATGGCTGACCATACCGATCGACTGATTGGCCTGGCATTGGAACGGCGCTAACTTTAACTATATATGTAGAACTTGTATCCATCCCCTTCATTTTCACCTTCCATACGAAGTCTGACCATCACACAGTCTCCTATGAAAGGATTCTTACATTGGTAATCCGGAAAGATTTCTAAAACCTTATTCACTTCTCCCGTGTTTACATCCATCTGATAAACGACAGGATTTTGTATATCAAAAAGATACAGTTTAGCCATCAGAAATAGGGTGTTCAATAACACGAGTATTTTTTTGCTTTTCCCCATCACTGGTAATCTCCGTTTCTATTCATTATAAAAAAACAATGCATCATTTTCCCGGAAAATAACAAAAAGGTGTAAAGCCCTAATTATTCCATAGACTTTACACCTTAGATTGTGTGATATCATTGCAATTCACTCTTTGATTTTATCAATGTCTGTAAGATTAACACCACAAACCTGCAAAATCGCTTTTAATGACAAATATTCATCTTTTAATTTTGCATATGTTTTTGCAGCCCCTTCTTCTCTTGCCAGTTGCATATATTCCTGAATCTTTTTGAAATCCTCAATGGCAATTTTCGCAACTTCTACTCCAGTTGGCATATAATCACCTACTTTCTATACTGTGGCTTGTACTGCTACGATATAAGTATATCACAGCTAAGATGTAAAGTCTATTCAATTATCCCCCGCGGATTTCATTGCCATCATATCTCAGTATTTATACTTCTATGACAAAAGCAATATATTGTAAATACACACATCCTGCCGTCTCATTGGCTTTTATTATAATATTTTATACGGATAGCCATAATCCACTTTCTGTTTTTCCTTGATATGGCTGCCAAACTCAACATGCATATTTTTAGCGCCATTGCCGTGTATATAATATGTAATACCCTGTCCTTTCTCCCATACCATCAGCATATACTCCTTCGATCCATAAAAATAATCATTATAATAACGGAATATCCTTTTATCTCCATCCACTTCCACATACGCATGATATCCATTATCATCAGTAATATCTTCCGTTCCCTTTTCACAACAGACTATCATACATTGCTCCAGAAAGTCTGCTTCATCACTTTTTATCTGCTCAATGACTCTGTTGTTATCTGCATCAGTATAACCATCCTTTTCGGCCGGTAAATAATAAATCATCTCATCCACAACATAAAAGTATCCTAAATATTTACGATCAAGCAGTTCGTCATACGGGTCTGAAGATACCGGCTGTTCCAATTCCAAAGTATATAATACTCCATTAGAAAAACTCTCCAGTTCCGTAATATACAAATCAATATCCTGCCATAAATCCGTATAGCTATGCAGATAAAAATATCCCTCATATGTATGTACAGTTTCTTCTGTCTTATAGAAATACGCATTGCTCTGTTCATCTTTATGGGAATTGCAGGCAGTACTGGCAGACATAACAATTATAGTCAGTATCGTAACAGCCGTTATTTCTTTAGACTTACTCTTGCTGCGTTGCATTGTCTCTTCTTTCTCCTTGATAAAGAAACCGACCCGTACTTTTCGTTTACATTATATAAAAACAATGCATCATTTCTGCATCATTTTTCCTAAGGACAACAAAAAAGGCATATCAGACTTTACATCTGATATACCCTATATTAATTCGTTACTTATTCAAACTATTTGGCATAAAAAATATTTTATCCAATATTTCTGCCATCTTTAATTTGCGCCACTACATATTCCTCTACCTTATCACAAAAATACTGCGCATTTAATATCTGTTCTTCAACCTCTTTTTTCGATATTACAAAATAATCATTATAATCGCTGTCGCTACGAATATCAAAGGCTTCTGATATAATATCTGACATTGATATATCAAATATTCCTGTTTTTATATATTCTTTACGAAAATAGGCTCCCACCGCAGAATGTTTTGAAAAGTCTATAGAACATAACGCTAATACACTTCGCATACAATGAAAAACAGCATAGTAAGAACGATTTGCTGCACCTTTGTAATCCGATATCTCCATCAATGCTTTTGCTGATATTATACATTGCCTCGCCGTCTCTAAACGATATATGGCTAGGTCTTGCCTTTCTTTATCCATAAATTTTCATGCCTTCCTTTTCAATATTTTGATAGAGTGGCTGATACTTCATGTTATTTTGATAATCATCACAATTACGTGCAAGAAGTGATACCATAATATCATTTTTTAACCCAATTCTGCTTGCAATTCTACTGATTTCTTTTCGTCTTTGCGTTATTTCCTTTTGATCGCAACTCAATAAAATCATAATATCAACATCTGATTCCAGATTAAAATCACCACGAGCATACGAACCGTACAAAATAATACGTTCAATCTTCCCTTCAAATAGTTTTATCAGTTCTTCATATACTTCACTTGTAATATTCTTTATTTTTTCTTCCATGTCCTAATACCTCATATATTTCTTAATTCCAATATCCATCTCTTTTTTATTAAGTATATCCCAAAAAACTTTGTTTCTCAACAATCTTTTATAAACAGGATATTGTAATTCCGTTTTGCAACTTTCCCGAATTTTCAATTCCACAGTCAGTACAGAAAATATAACAATCACAACCAGCATCATAACGATTGTTATTTCTTTAGCCTTACTCTTGCTGCGTTGCATTGTCTGCATCATCCTTCGTCACTTCACAAATCTCGTCTACATGCACCGATGACATCATTCCTGCTCCCCATCCTGTTTCAAACTCAACCAATCCTTTCCCTTTTTCCCACACAAATAATTCTTTGACACCTCTGTCTTTATTTATATCTATCTCTAAATAATGATATGTTATCTTATCCCCCATTTGCTTTATAGAATAGAATTCTTCCTGCATATCTTCTTCCTGACAGACAGGCATGAAGACACCTCTACTCTGCAATTTCTCTTCTGTATCAAAAACAGTAACCAACAAATCGTCATCATTATAAAAATTAACGCTCATTCCTCCCGGTTCAAGCTGGCAATATGGATATATTCTGTATATCTTATCATCTGTCACATAAAAGTATATACTCAAAAAATCATCTTCCTTAAAATACCAGGGATTGACCTCCGTAATAATATATATTGTTAATTTATATACGTTCCCCTCTTCATATTCTTTGACATTAATAATCTCCGCATCTACAGTCTCCTCAATAAACTTACCGTGGTTATCATAATATTGCGCACAACCATTCAGAGATACATGTTCTTTGTACGGGAAATAGGGATTGGCCTCCTCTGTGTCTTTCATATCCTCATCCTGATTTCCCGCTCTCATTATCCGTACGTCACCGTCTTCCCTGATAATATCCCAACGGTAGTATTCCTCATCCCAAAACATGGCGATTAATTGATTCTCTTTTATCTCATATTCACATCCCCAGGCATCATAATCATCCTCTTCTTGTTTTATTTTTTCTATTTGCCCATTCTCCAAATGAATCATGATAGGGCCGCCATCGTTATAGCAGATAAAATGGTCTTCATCTATCCAGGCTGTAAAATGATATTCCCAATCATTCCGGAAAATAAGATCCGGGATTTTTACCTGATAACGCACAAAAATCTGAGATGAATGTTTCGGCAGTGCACCATTTGATATGTATACAGCCTTTTCTCCGTCTGGTGATACGGCCCATTCCCCTGCCTGTAATTCTTCCTGTACTTCATAATATACATCTTCCAAAAACTCGTAGAGTGCTTTTGGCGCCACTTCTCTTCTGTCATACTCACCCAATTTTACTTTGAGAAACGAAACTTCCATAAGTTTCAGTTCTTCTTCTCGGCTCTGCACATCTTTACACTCTTGAAAATACATTGATAACGCATAATCATCAAAATACTGGAGAAGCAACATTTTCATATTCCGATTATCTTCTGCCCCATTATTCTCCCCAGATACGTTTGTCTCTGCCGGATAACCATTGATAAACCGTATGGCTGTAATATCCTCTGCATCATAATATTCATCCGGTTCCTGAAACCAATCAACTGCCTCTCCATCATACCTCCGTGCCTCCTGCGTACAATAGAGAATGTCTCTCTCATATAATTCAGATTTATCGTATCTTTCCTCAAATTCCTCTGTGTCCATAGACAGGAAATCTGATACTGTATCGTACTCACATATCTCCTCAAGATTAAAATTATCTATGATGTCTTCTACATCGTTGCTGATTCCCAAAAGTCCCACCAGCCTGGCCGCCTGCATTATAATAAGAATGTTTCCTAAACCAAACATGTCACTGTCCTTTCATCCTCGTTACTATCCTCTTTACCATTGCTTTCTTCTTTCTCTTCCAAAGGAAGTTCTTCTCTGAATCTCTGATACAATTCCTTTGCCTCTTCAATTGTCTTTGTATCGTTATTGATAATGGATGTCTTTCAGCGCCCATGGCATTTCATTGGGATCTCTCAAAGAAAAATAATCTTGAAGGAAATCCTCTTGGACCAAGATATTCCATATACCTGTATTCCACCGGCTGTCTTGTTATCCCGGGTTCATCCTGCATCTCTGACGTTTCGCTTTCTTTCACATTTTCTTCCAATAATGTTTTATGCAGCCTGATACCTGTCCTATATTCTATTATCAATAATCCGGCCAAAAGAAAGATGCTGACGATTTTTTTCATAACTTCCCCACCTTATAGGAATCTCCATTCTTTTTTAGTAAAACATTTTATATGGATAGCCGTAATCCACTTTCTGTTCATCTATAACCAGCATCACAATGGTTGTTATTCTTCTGAAATAACACTTGCTATGTTCCATTGTCTCCTCTTTCTCCTTGATAAAGAAACCGGCCCGTACTTTTCGTTTACATTATATAAAAACAATGCATCATTTCTGCATCATTTTAAAATTTAAAAAAATTATACTATGGAACATTTGCAGACAGAGTGAGGTTTTCAAAGCGAGCAAGAAAGTCATTGAAATTATATGTCAGACCATGGAAGATATTAAGAAACAAAGTGTTAAAAGAAAATTGAATTCAATAAATTTAATACCTTTTCCCATATATTTATTTATAAAATATTGTTATTTCCTTTGTCAAAGCTTTTCGTCCATGCTATTATATTAATAAGAGCACCGTGTTGCAGGGTGGGCTAACCCAATATTCCTATGGAATGGAGGTGATGCCTATGAAAAATCATTTCGATTTTAAGGATATGCTTACTTTCGGCATGTTTCTTTTGGCATTGCTTACATTCGTTTTTACGTTTTGTAAGTAAAGCTACATAGAAAAACCACCCCTAAACTTTGGCTGAGTGTGGGGTGGATTTTCTACTTTACATTTGGTCAACCCACCTTGTGGGCGGTTGCTCTTTTAATTTAAGTATAATATTTCCGTCTAAAATGTCAAGCTGTAAATCCCACCACACTACCCTTCCCATTATGAGAAAAGTCTCTAAATATATTTATTCTTTGTTCCTTCGCAAATCTCATCGTCTTCCCTGATAATGTCCCAACGGTAATATTCCTTATCCAAAAACATGGCGATTAGTTGATTCTCTTTTATCTCATATTCACATCCCCAGGCATCATAATCATCCTCTTCTTGTTTTATTTTTTCTATTTGCCCATTCTCCAAATGAATCATGATAGGGCCGCCATCGTTATAGCAGATAAAATGGTCTTCATCTATCCAGGCTGTAAAATGATATTCCCAATCATTCCGGAAAATAAGATCCGGGATTTTTACCTGATAACGCACAAAAATCTGAGATGAATGTTTCGGCAGTGCACCATTTGATATGTATACAGCCTTTTCTCCGTCTGGTGATACGGCCCATTCCCCTGCCTGTAATTCTTCCTGTACTTCATAATATACATCTTCCAAAAACTCGTAGAGTGCTTTTGGCGCCACTTCTCTTCTGTCATACTCACCCAATTTTACTTTGAGAAACGAAACTTCCATAAGTTTCAGTTCTTCTTCTCGGCTCTGCACATCTTTACACTCTTGAAAATACATTGATAACGCATAATCATCAAAATACTGGAGAAGCAACATTTTCATATTCCGATTATCTTCTGCCCCATTATTCTCCCCAGATACGTTTGTCTCTGCCGGATAACCATTGATAAACCGTATGGCTGTAATATCCTCTGCATCATAATATTCATCCGGTTCCTGAAACCAATCAACTGCCTCTCCATCATACCTCCGTGCCTCCTGCGTACAATAGAGAATGTCTCTCTCATATAATTCAGATTTATCGTATCTTTCCTCAAATTCCTCTGTGTCCATAGACAGGAAATCTGATACTGTATCGTACTCACATATCTCCTCAAGATTAAAATTATCTATGATGTCTTCTACATCGTTGCTGATTCCCAAAAGTCCCACCAGCCTGGCCGCCTGCATTATGATAATAACGCTTCTTAAGCTAAACATGTCCTTTCCCTCCGGCCGAAAAAATCATGCTGTCCGATCTTACCTGGGCAATATACAACTCATTGGTATCCTTTTGTACATACAATCCGGTTATTCTATCATCATAATAAAATAATCTTGCCAGATGATAACCCCTCTCAATGTACTCCTCATCTATTAACTGATAGGTTTCTATTTCGTTCCCATGATAATCATAAAATGTCACGCCTGCTGTTCCCTTTTTCTCCCCATTCGCAAAAAATCATCCCATCCTCTCTTA
>CANRWA010000114.1 GCA_947643415.1 uncultured Clostridia bacterium
TGTAAATGCAAGGATTGTGGCACTTATTTATCTAATCAACTGTCAAAGATGAGATAGTATAGCAGAATTCAGAGAAAATGCAACAAATTTTTCAATTTCATAAATTCGTTACACTTATAGAAATATCTTCTCATTTACTATACTATGTATGTTTCTATTATACTCAAAATCTCTTGAATTACTATTGAATTTTCCCAAAAAATAACCGTACCATGCTTTCACACACAATACGGTCATTCCCTTACTCATTCACTGCCTGAAACAACTCTACAATCGCTTTTAATCCTGCCAGCTTTTCCATATCCAACGCATCAGCGGATGTTACCCGTTTTAGCTCTTCCTCAATTACATCCATTCTGCTTTGTATATTCATAAGCATTTTCCGATTTGCAATCACTTCAATCTTGTGTTCCAGACTGCTCTGAATCATGTAATCCTGCTTTGACTTGCCACTTACTATAATCCGCTGTTCCAGTTCTGCCCGTTCTTCCGGAGACATTCTGAAATTTACAATAACATTTCTTTTACGTCTGCGTTCATCTTTCTTTTTCTTCGGCTGTGCTGCCTCTCTCGGTCTTTTATACATATCATCACCATACCCTTTCCTCGTTTAGTTTGTCTGCCATATCTTTCTGTGCCGATGGAAACATATGAGCATAATGCAGCGTGATGTCTATACTCTCATGCCCCATTCTCCCTGCAATATCCACTGCCGAAAATCCCATGCCAATCAAAAGGGAGACGTGCGAATGGCGTATGTCTGCCCGTGTCAAGTAAAATCCAAAAAATATCGAAGACCGAAAATCCATCAGAATCCCCGGTCTCCCTCAACCCATCTTTTAAACATTTGTCAGACATCCTTCAAAAAATCATCCATATTCCACACAATCTCTATATTCCCATCTTCAAACAGGGTAACGTTTTTTACCAGAACCCGGATTGCCTCTGCATTAAATTCCGTCAGCTCTGCAAGCACCGTCAGTTCTTCTTCTGAAACATCCGGCTCATGGGATAACTCCGCCTGTTCTTTTTTCCTGGCTGCCAGAGTTTCATTCAATGCATTGATTTCTTCCTGCAGCTTATCCCGCAGGCTTCGCATTTCCTCCCTCGATAGTTTTTCCCTTGTGTAATCGTCATATGCCTGAAATCTCCCGTTCTCTAGCTTTTTAATCTTCTGGTGGATCACTGACGCATCCAACTCATTTTCCTGTGCCTCCTGTTTCATCTTCCTCTTCTTCTCCAAATCCTGCAAAAAGGATTCTGCCGTGACACGGATATAGGTCAGCACTGTATTTTCAAAAACTTCTACATCCATCCTTACCTTGCTGCAGTTTAATTCTGCCGGGTTCAGATTGGCAGGGCATTTATATTTTCCATTCCGTTTTATCAGGGTATGGCCGCAGCACCCGCAGAGAAAAAGCCTTGCCGGGGAATTACCGGACCTTACTTTTTTCGCCTGTCTTTTCCGATCCAGTTTTTCATGGGCTGCCTCATACAGTTCCCGGCTGACGATGGGTTCGTGGCAGTTTTCCACCACCGTCCATTCTTCCGGTTTTCTCCGCTTTGACTTGTAGCCTGTTCTCTGGTTATGTGCAATGCGATTGTTGACTATCGTTCCGATATAAACCTCACTGTACAAAATATCCATCACGGTCGTAGCCGACCACTGGTGTACCTTGATTTCCGTGCCATGCTTCCTCTCCCTGCCGTGGCTTTTCTGGTAATCAAGGCAGGTTTCCACACCCGTCTCATTCAGTATTCTTGCTATCTCCTTATACTTCTTTCCCTCTGCCGCTAGCGTGAATATCTTTCTGACTACTTCTGCCGCCTCCGGATCGGGGATTAACTTATGCTTGTCCTTTGGGGATTTGACATAACCGTAAGGGGCAAAAGAACCAATAAACTTCCCCTGCTCCGTTAAAACTTTCCTAGCCGCCATAACCTTTTTTGAGGCGTCACGGCTGTACATCATGTTGACGATGTTTTTTATCCCGATTTCCATGCCACCTGTCCTGCCGGCATAATTGTCACTGTCGTAATGTTCATTGACAGCGATATACCGCACATGCAACAGCGGAAACAGGCACTCCATATATTTCCCAACCTCCAAGTAATCCCTGCCAAGACGGCTGTAATCTTTGGTAATGATTATCTGGATTTCTCCATTCTGAGCCTGTTTTATCATTTCCTGAAAGGCTGCCCGGTCAAACCTTGCCCCACTGACACCATCATCCACAAATTCCCTGACTTCACATTCTGACAAAGTTTTATCTGACCGAATATAATCCAGTATCAACTGTCTCTGGTTCGCTATGCTGTTGCTCTCATTTCTGCTTATCTCCTTGCGCTCATGCTGCGAGCTGTCTTTGCGAGCGGCTAATGCGCCAATGTTTGTGCAGTCTGCTGCACAAACTTGGTGGTTGAAAGAAGATTTTCTTTCAACCTTATCCTCACCGGAAAGACGGAGATAAATTGCGATTATCTGTTTAGTCATTCTCATATCCCTCCTCCGCTGTCTGTAATAATTCTTTTAGAAAATCATCATACTTCAATGTAATCTCCACATTTCCCTCTTTATCCAGTACAATCCTCTCCACAAATGCATCCGCCATCTCCTTTGTGAGTTTCCTTTTCCCCATAAATTTCTGTACTGCGGCAACCCATTCTTCGTCCGGCAGAAAATCTTTTTGATAACATTTCTGCCTTTCCAGCAATTCCTCCGCTGACTTTTTCAAATCCTCTATCTGCTGTCGGTAGGACTGCTGGTACTGCAGATATTCTTCACCAGTAATAATGCCGTCCCTATAATCCTCATACAGACCTTTTTCTCTGGACTTTACTTTGCGGAGGCTGCTTTGCACTTTGGCAATCTCTCCTGCATAAAAGTGATGCTGACGGACACCATCGCTGCTGCGGTTCCTTTCCCTTGTCTGCTCCGTCTTTTCCAGGCACAGTTTCATATGGGATTTGATAACCTGAAACACGGCATCATGTAGCTCCTGATATTTTATCTTTCCATGTGCCGTGCATCTCATATGCCGGTTGAATGGGGTAGTAGTACACCGGTAATAAAAGTAATTACTTCCGCTGTTGCTGCGGACAACCCCGATATTTTTCCGGCAGCATGCACAGATACATTTCCCCTGAAAGAAATTTTCCGGTGTTTTCTCATGCTCCAGCGCTGCATTGCGGGCATGGAGATTTTGTATGTTCCTTTTGATTTTCTTCTGTACTTCTTCAAACCGTTCCCTGCTAACAAGAGGCTCATGGGTATCGGGAATGATAATCCAGTGTTCCTCTGAAACCCGCCTGTCTTTATTCGGGTTATTGAATCCGCCCTCCCTTGTGGAATGCACGCTGTCGCCCACATAATGCCGGTTCGTCAGAATTGTCTTCACATGGAGATGGTACCAGTCCCTCGCTGTTTCTGCCTTTTCGAGATTTTCCTGCTCCAGATAACGGTATTTTGGAGGCGAAACAATCCCTTCCTGCTGTAACTGCCTTGCAATTTCAGAATACGTCATTCCATCCAGATACATTTCAAAAATCCGTTGTACAACTGGCGCTGTTTCTTCATCCACCACCAGCTTTTTTACCGTATTATCTTTCCTATAGCCGTAGGGTGGGCGGCCATAAATATATTCTCCATTCTTCCACATGGTCTGGTAACTGGCGTGCATCTTGTTTGACAGGTCTCTTGCATACCACTCATTGATGATATTTTTCAAGGGCATAGTCAAATCCGTTTCCGCACGGTTGGTATCAAAATCATCATTGACAGCGATATAACGCACATGGAATAAAGGAAAGATCCTCTCAATATAGGTGCCGGAATCAATGTAATTCCTCCCCAGACGGCTTAAATCTTTGGTAATCACTGTATCAATCTTCCCTGACCGTATATCCTGCATCATGCGCTCAAACTCCGGGCGTTCAAAATTTGTGCCGCTGAAAGAAACATCTGCGTAAATGTCTGCCAGTTCCATATCCTCCTGCCTATCTATATAATTTTTCAGATAGGCGATCTGCGTTTCCACCGTGTCACGCTCCCGGTTTGCCTCTGTTTCATAGGACAGCCTGGCATAAATGGCGGCATGGTATAACTTAGCTTCACGTTCCAATTTTCCTGCCGCCTGTGCTACCCGCCCATCAAACGGTTCTGCCATAACAGCAGGATTATTTTTTCTGCTTTTCCTTGCCATATCACACCGCCCTCCTTTGCGCCATTTCAGCAGTCCCATCAACACGATCCACTGCCTGCTCTGTATTTGCAGTTACAATACTTTCCTCTGCTAAAATCTCCATTTTCTTGAATGGAACATCTGGATTTTCATTTCCATTACAGTTAATCCCATACCCAAGCCTATCCAGACTATCCATACATTCCCGGTAGCAGTCGTCAAAATCAAACGTGATTTCAATAGAATTTTTATCCATCACCTTTACCTCACGGATTAGGGACACCGCCACATTCCTTGTGAGTTTTTCAATATTCTGGTGCTCAGTAAAATAATCCAGCCACACAAACCCTTTGCTTTTCCGTTCTAGAATCTCCTCCATCTCCAAATCAATCTGCCGGATGACAAGCCGGGCATTCTTCCGGCGGCTCTCATAGGCGGCATGAAGCTCCCGGTATTCGTCTCTGGAAATCATGCCGTCCTTCAAATCATCATAAAGCATACTTCGTAGTTGCATACAGCGTTCCACCTCTGCCTGTTTTTCCGCTTTTCTTTCCTCCAGTTTTTTCATATCCATCTGTTGAAATGGGATAGTACCGATAAAGGCAAGAACCCTCTGTAAATCCATGATACTTTCAATGTGTTTCTGTAACAATTCCAATACAGCACGTTCCAGTTTTTCCGTGGATATGCTGTGGGGACTGCATTCCTTTGTCGCCTTGTTGGTAGCGCATATATAATAGGCATATGCTTTGCCGCCTGCCTTTGTTGTCTTGCGGATCATCGGCATCCCACAGCCGCCGCAAACCACCAGACCGGACAGCGGGTACACCTCCCCATTCCCCGGTGCGGTCCGGGTGTCCATGGTCAGCAGCCTCTGCACTATTTCAAACTCCCTGTCGGAAACGATTGGTTCATGGTTCTTTTCAATCCTTACCCAGTCGCTTTCCTCTTTGAAATAAGCCTGCTTTACCTTGTGGTTTGGGGTGGTCTGCCTGCCCTGCACGAGATTCCCTACATAAATCTCATTGGTCAGAATCCGTCTTACCGCCACCGAAGTCTACCCTGATTTTTCCTTTACCTTAAAACCGGTCTGATAGCTGCTCCCCTTGCTTGCCTTGTACTCTGCCGGGGGCAGGATGCCGGATTCGTTTAACTGATTTGCAATGGCATCCTGGCTCATGCCATGCAGCTTCATACGGAAAATGTCCTGTACCACACCCGCCGCATAGGCATCTATCTCCAATTTGTGCCTGTCATCTGCTTTCTTCCGGTAGCCATAGGCAGCGAACGAGCCGATAAACTCCCCATTTCTCCGCTTGACTTCCAGATGGCTCCGTATCTTAACGGAAATATCCCGGCAGTAGGCGTCATTGATTAGATTCTTAAAGGGAATAATGATGTCATCGGAACTACCATTTCTGTCCAGGCTGTCATAGCCGTCATTGACCGCAATAAACCGCACGCCAAGCGCCGGGAACAGACGCTCAATATACATGCCGGAATCAATGTACTCCCGCCCAAAGCGTGACAAATCCTTGACAACCACGCAGTCCACAGCACCCCGTTTAATGTCCTCCAGCATCATCTGAAATGCAGGACGTTCAAAATCGGAACCGCTGTAACCGTCATCCACACGCTCTGATACGATTTCAATATCCTCTTTGTCCTTCAGGAAATCCCTGATTAAATTTTTCTGGTTGGAAATGCTGTTGCTCTCTGCTTTCCCCACAGCGGCAACATCGCCATCCTCCTTCGATAACCGGACGTAGATGGCGGCATGGTAGATTTTTTGTGTAACCATAGATAACCACTCCTTCTATTTGTATTAGCCGGAAGAACCCAAAGGGAATCTTACCTCATAGAAAGAGCTGCATTCGATTTTGTCCTGAAACCATTGTAACGCACATCTTTCTGTTTGTCCGCTGTTTTTTGAAATATTTCATCTCTGACAGATAGAAATCCAAAAATATGAAATCCAGCCAGTCCATGCCCATTACTCCGATATGCCAAAAACATAAGATAATGGAAACTTTCTACGACAGCTTAGTCCATCCATAAGCTAAACGGTCAAAAGCAGGTTTTCAAAGGCATCCTCCAGAGAAACACCGTTATCGGCAAAGCGTACCTTAACTTTCATGTTCCCCACCCGGATCAGATAGGGATTGCCCACTTTTTCGAGATACTGCCGCCTGCGTTTTTCTACCGGTTGGTTTCTGTCAATCCTTACTTTGGATATATCTGTAAGGCCGCTTATCTCCACGTCTCCAAAATCCACCGCCTGTAATTCCATATATTTTTCCACTACCATTCATACCCCCTCATTTTTCACTGCTTGATTTTCTGTTTCTTCTCCCAAGATTCGCACTTCCCAATACACAATTCCCCAGCAGGTTCCAGACTTATCCGTCTGTCTGTAATACCATTGTACCTTCTTTATGCCAAAATAAAGAGTCCATAGTTCGGGCACTTTTAGTGACCGTGGGACGGACACCTTTGGTAATAAACAGATAAAAACAACAAAAGAATACACAGCCTTTTTCCGTTTCCAAGACTATTTTATAATGATTTTTTCAACTTGTAGAGTCCACAATTCGGTTACTTTTGTGACCGCAGTACGGTTACCTGCCTCTGGAAACCAGTCAAAATACAACCATAAATCCAAAAGATGTGCCGCTTTCTTCTGTTTACATGGATATTTTAGAACTCTTTTTCCAGAATGTAGAGACCACAGTTCGGTTACAAGTAACCGTGTGGCGGTTACCTTATAATTTCATAAAAGAGAAAGCAGCATTTTTACCTTTAATTTATCAAATTATCTCAAAAGCTATATAATAAACGCTGCTATGAGCGTATAAAAAAGAGCCAATGCCTTATGGAACTTCATAAAAGCATTGACTCCAAGTTCATTATTTAATTGTTATAACTGGACTGTCCCGTTCATCAGAATTTCCGCCCGTTCCTCCGGTGTCCTGTCCCTATCCTGCATAATGTCAAAAAATGCCTGCATTGTTTCATCCGATTCACTGGAAAAACATTCATGGGAATTACTCTGAATTACATCAAACACGTTATCCAGTTTGATAAACTCCCCGCTTGCATGTCCATGCCCAGCAAGCTGTTCCAGTACCTGATCCATGTTATGCAGCTCGTCCTCCACCTCTATCAGTAATGCCATATCTCTTTTTTCCACTGTAAAATCCTCCTTCTGTTATCCCCATTTCTTCTCTGCAAAATTTTAGGTTACTCTTTATCCTGTCCTGTCAGCATCCTTGCACGTTCCTCCGGTACTTTCCCCACATCATCCAAGATATCCGCCAGACACTCATACATTTCATCCTCCCCACGAAGTCTGATTTCCGCACAAATACCACCCTCAATCACATCACACACCCTGTCCAGTTCCTCTAATATACCGCCATTCCTGCCATGTATTTCCCATTCCCCCAGCAGGAGTTTGTTTAATTTCTTTATGGCATCATACACATAAACCAGATGCGTCATATCCTTAACATCCAGGACAGAACCTTTGGAACGGATTTCCTTTTCAGATGCCATCTGAACCCCGTCCTCAAATCCCAAACGGTAGGACTCCTCCCCATACCGGATATTATATTTACTCCATTCATCTTCCAGCCTGTCAAACGCTTTCCAGCATTCGTCCGATTTGACAGAATCCCTTGTAAATGCTTTTGACGCTTCATGCAGGGATTTCATCTGCTGCTGAAAACTGTCACTATCCTTTAACCTTGTTTCCAAAGGTTCCCCGGTGCGGGCAAAAACAAATTCATCAGATATAAAGTCCACATCCCATGCCCCCTTTACCTGCGGAAATAATCCAGGTCAAATTTATTTTTTTCCGCCAGTTCTTCCAGACTTTCACCACTGATTTCATAAATTCCATACGGCCTTGGCTTTGGAACATTAAAACCGGTAACGATGACATAAAACCTGCCATCTGCATAGAGAAGTGTTTTCCCATGGTCATCAAGGTTCCGGCATGCCACCGCCTTAATCCCCAGGTAATTGCACAAATGCTGCAGGGCATAACGGCTTGCATAGCAGTCTCCCTTTCCTTTCAGGAAAATATCAACCCAGTTATAATTATACAGCTCATAATCCGAGGTTGTGCTGATATACCATGCCGCTTTTTCTGCTTTCTCTTTCGTTGTCATGGACGGGGCAATATACCGTCTCTCAAAATCCGCAAACAGCTTATCCATATAAATGTTCGTTTCTGAATATGCCCGCACATTTGCCGTCAGTTTACGTCCGTCCTCCAGTATGGCAGTTACGGTTGCTGTTACGCACGGTTCAATAAAAGCCGGCTCCCAGTCCATCCGCAGCAGTCCATATTCCGTGAGATTGAAATAATCCGCCCCATCCCCGGTAATCTTCCAGTCCCTCACTTCTTTTTTCGTACCGGACACCCGGAAACGGTATTCCCGGAGATGTCTGCTGTCATAGGTTATGTAATTTTTATATTCCTCAGAAAGATAATATAATGTCACATCACTGCTGTTTAACACCGGATGGTCTGCCACTGGCTTTTTCTTTTTTTCTGTCTTAACCGTAACCCGGCACTGGTATTTCTTTTTCTTATAAGCGGCGGTAACCACCGCTGTACCTTTCTTCTCAGCTTTGAAGGTAACAGTATTTCCTTTCCTCTTTGCAATGGAAACCACCCGTTTATTGCTGGTTTTCCATTTTACCCCTGCCCTGGCGGGAGCCCCGTTTAATTTTAACTGGCATTTCCGTCCTACTGCTGTAGTCTTTTTCCCCGTTTCCAGTTTTGGCTTTGTTTTCGCCTCTGCTGATATGCCGGGCAGCAAAAACATGAGTGCCACAGCAAAGAGAAGTATTCTTCTATGTTTTCTTCCCATAATATCTGCCTCCTCGTATAATAAGTTTATAGCCAAATAAAACAGGCTATGGACTTATTCTTTTAT
>CANRWA010000115.1 GCA_947643415.1 uncultured Clostridia bacterium
TGGTCATGGACAAACAATATTGACAGAAGTAGGTAAAGAAGTAAAAAAAGGTGAAGTTTTTGTTGAATTGTCCGAGGAAGAGAGAAAGGCTCTGGAAAGTGCAAAAGGAAACCGCGCATTATAAATAGAAAAAATAAGTACAACGGATATGAATATGTAAAAGAAATATCCGTTGTACTATATAAGTTTTAAAACACAAATAACATAAAAAAAGCCCTTACCCAGCAGTTGCAGGTCTGCCAAACAAGGACTCGGGATACGCCTTTGGGGGCTCGAACCCCAGACACCCTGATTAAGAGTCAGGTGCTCTACCAACTGAGCTAATGGCGCTTAACTTTTTTACGCAAGAATTATTATATAATAGTTCTACAAAAAAAGCAAGTATTATTTTATAAAAAAATGATAAAGTATAGTGGAGGGAATTATGGAGAAAAAAAACAGAGTGATAGAAATGTTGAAAGGACTTGTATCAAACATTTGGTACATGGTGGCATTGGTAGCAATCTGTACCGCAGTGGTTGTGATGATCCTGAATTGGGGAATGACATTGGCGGCAATTGGTAATTTTATCCGGGTACTGGCACCATTTATCATAGGCTTTTTCCTGGCTTATCTGATAAAACCATTAGTTGCTCTTTTTAAAAAATTATTTGATCTCATAAAAAGAGGAAGTTACATGAAAGTGAAAAAAGCAACTGCGGTTGTTCTGTCTTATATCATTATAGTAGGAATGATCACGATTATCATTGTTTATATAGCGCCTCAGATCCGTGACAGTCTCAAGGGAATTGGTCATTCTATTATGAGAGGTTATAAATATGTATCAACTCACAAGGAAGAAATGAATTCCATGATTCCATTTATCAATCTGGGAGACTTTATGGAATATATTAAGACAAATCTGGGAAGTAAGATCTTAGATCAGGGAGAGATTGTATTCCCTTATGTGTATGAGATGTCTTCCTCCATTGCATCAGTTTTTTATAATATATTGATGGGTCTGGTCATATCAATCTACATGATCCTGGATGGGAGAAATCTTATCAATCATCTCAAACGCGGGGTGTATGCCATAGTGCCAAAGGAAAAATCGGATGGGGTATGGGCGACGATGAGAGAGTGTAATCATATATTCAATGGATTCCTTTTTGGTAAAGCAATTGATTCCCTGATCATAGGGATCATCTGTCTCATTGCCATGTCAATTCTCCGGCTGCCATTTGCACTTTTTATGAGCCTTATTGTCTGCATTACAAATATGATACCATATTTTGGTCCCATCATCGGTGCAATCCCTGGTGTAATTATCTATCTTTTTATCAATCCAAAGCTTTCCTTGATCTTTGCTATCATGATTCTTATCTTACAGCAATTTGATGGATTGTATCTGGGACCTAAGATTCTTGGCGATCTGACAGGAATTAAACCCTTATGGGTAATTTTTGGAATCACAGTAGGAGGTGCTTATTTTGGATTCGTCGGAATGTTCTTAGGAGTGCCGACAGTTGCCGTGATCATGTATCTTTTAAATCTTTTTGTAGAGAAGAAATTAAATAAGAAAGGGATAAAGCTATTTAATTCCAAGTAGTTTTTCCACCTCAATAAGAGAACAGATTATTTTGTTGAGTGTTTTGGAAAAACGGCTGCAATTTAATTTTTGGGAAATAATACATTTTATGGATCGGGACATAAAAAACCTCTTTTTTCTTAATATATGAAAAAAGAGGTTTTTTGTGAAAATAAGCATATGTTATCTTGAGATCACAAGCCGGCAGATGGGTTTTCCCTCTGCCACAAACCGGCTTTCATATTCTGTCATGATATTTCCTTCCAGATATTCGCTGTGGTAAAGGTCATAGGTGAGTCCATCAATATGCCAGATGCCAGATTCTTTTACTGATTCTACGGAGAAATCAAAAAGGCTGCGGTTATCGGTTTTAAACTGGATATTACCGGATGGCAATAAAACATTATTATACATAGAGAGGAAATCTGGGCTGGTAAGACGGCGTTTGGCGTGCCGTTCTTTCGGCCAGGGATCAGAAAAATTCAGATATATGCGGTCTATATCTCCAGATGTAAATATTTCGGTAAGATTTCTGGCATCGAAGCGGAGAAAGTACAGATTGTCTAATTCTGTCTTTGCACGCCTTTCAAGAGCCCTGTAGAGAACACTGGAATACATCTCGATTCCCAGATAGTTGATATCAGGATGTTTGGCCGCCAGGGTATGTATAAACTGACCCTTTCCCATACCGATCTCTACATGAAGGGGATTGTTATTGTGAAAAAGATTCTGCCAGCATCCTTTATATTCTTTGGGCTGGTGTACAACAAAAGGGCTATTTTCAATAAATTCCTTTGATCCTTTAATATTACGTAAACGCATGATTTCCTCCATAGATTACTTTCGACCCAGTCAGGGCAGATAATAACAAACTTTTGACTTTAAAAAATTGTACCATAATTGAAAATAAAAGGAAATAGGTTATTGGAAAATTGATTAAAATCGTGTATGATAGATATAGCCTATAATTTTGGAGGAAGTTATGAAGAGAATAACAGCTTTAAAAATAGTAGTATCGTTTGCCATCGGATTATTTACTTTATGTAATGCAGATACCGTGGAGGCAAAAAAATTATCATTGTCGGCAGATTCCGCTATAGTTATGGATGTTGATTCTGGTGCGATATTGTATGAAAAAAATATAGATAAGAGACAATACCCTGCCAGTATTACAAAGATTATGACCTCTCTGGTTGCAATTGAAAATTCTTCTATGTCAGAGACCGTCACTTATTCTAAATCGGCTGTATTGAATCTGGAGAGCAGGGCTTCTAATATCGGATTGGTTCCCGGTGAGAAGATGTCAATGGAGGAAAGCTTATATGCCATACTCCTGATGTCTGCTAATGAGGCATGTAATGGTGTGGCAGAGCATATTGCCGGAGGTATTGATAATTATGTGAATCTGATGAACCAGAGAGCGAAAGAGCTTGGATGTACAGGGACACATTTTGCCAATACGAATGGGCTATGGATGAAGAACCATTACACGACAGCACATGATATGGCGCTGATATCAAGGGAGGCCTACAAAAATCCGGATTTTGCTAAGATTACAGGGACGAAACGGTATTATATAAAGAAGACTAATAAAGCAAAAGATGGACATGCTCTGTTCAATCATCATGGTATGCTGTTGGCTGGCAATTATCCTCAATATGTATATGAACATTGTGTGGGGGGAAAGACAGGTTATACATTAAAATGCCGATACACCCTTGTGACTTATGCAAAGAAAGACGGTATGACACTGGTTTCAGTTGTTATGAGGGCAGAAGCTCCCTGGAATGATGCAAATGAATATACGGATACTTTGAAACTTCTTAATTATGGTTTTGACAATTATGCCCATCATGATATAAAGGAAGATTCCATCCAGCAAGTTGGGAGTAATTACCTTTTCACCAGATTCAGTCCATTTTTTAATACTGCTTCCAATTCTATATCCGTGGATCCGGATGCAGGAGTTATTCTCCCAAAAAAGGTAAAATTGGATCAGACACAGAAGAAGATAGAATATTATAATAATCCTCAGACAGATAAGGATGGAAGGAAGATTATAGGTAAGGTAACATATACTTATAAGGATAAAGAAGTCGGTGGAACGAATATATATTATACTGCCAGTGATCTTCCTACCCTGAATGACAGTATTGATATGTCAGAATGGTTTGTGGATGCAGTGGAAAAGGTTAATAAGAAACCATTTCCCTGGAAAAGGGTTATTTTGATCGTGATCCTCGTATTGGTGGCTGGCTTTTTGGGATTTTATCTATTCCAGAGGATACGGGCTGAGCGTGAGATACGAAACAGAAGAAACCGCCATAAGAAAACAAACAGGAGGCATAGAAGGGCAGAACGGGATATGTATATTAAAAGAAAATGATATAGGAAAGAAAATACCACATGGATATCGATAATTCCATGTGGTATTTGACTTTTCCCATCAGCCTGCTGTGTTGTATTTGGTTCAGATAATTTTCACCTTGCGGAAGTTTTTCTTTCCTCTTTTCAGTACGATGCCATCACCTGAGAAAACCTCTTTTCCATAAGAAGCTTTGACATCTGTAACCTTTTCACCATCAATACTGACACCACCTTGTTGTACAGCACGTCTTGCCTCTGAATTAGAGGGAACAAGTCCGGATCTGCTGAGGAGGTTCAGGATACCAATGGCATTTTCCTCAAAATCAGCATCTGTAAGTTCTACAGTAGGCATGTTTTCAGCATTTCCACTGGAGAATAAAGCCTTTGCTGCTTCTTCTGCTTTTTTTGCCTCTTCTTCTCCATGTACGAGATCCGTCAGTTCATAGGCAAGGATCTCTTTTGCTTTGTTCCGTTCACTTCCCTGCCAGCTTTCCATGGCTTCTATCTCAGAAAGGGGAAGGAAGGTAAGCATCTTCAGACATTTGATGACATCTGCATCGCTGACATTTCTCCAGTACTGGTAAAATTCAAAAGGAGAAGTCTTGTCTGGATCTAACCATACAGCACCTTTCTGCGTCTTGCCCATTTTCTTCCCTTCTGAATTTAAAAGGAGATTAATGGTCATGGCATAGGCATCTTTGCCCAGCTTGCGCCGGATCAGTTCTGTTCCACCTAGCATATTGCTCCATTGGTCATCTCCGCCAAACTGGAGATTGCAGCCATATTTTTCATAGAGTGCCATGAAGTCATAACTCTGCATAATCATATAGTTAAATTCAAGGAAACTCAATCCCTTTTCCATGCGCTGTTTGTAACATTCTGCTGTCAGCATACGGTTGACACTGAAATGGGCGCCTACATCCCGGAGAAGTTCAACATAATTCAGATCAAGGAGCCAGTCAGCATTATTTACCATTAGTGCTTTTCCTTCTGAAAAATCGATAAACCGGCTCATCTGTTTCTTGAAACAGTCACAATTGTGCTGAATTATCTCCTTTGTCATCATCTGGCGCATATCCGTCCGCCCGGATGGGTCACCGATCATAGCAGTACCGCCCCCGATCAGGGCAATTGGCTTGCTGCCTGCCATCTGTAGTCTTTTCATGAGGCAGAGTGCCATAAAATGTCCTACATGAAGGCTGTCGGCGGTGGGATCAAATCCAATGTAGAAAGTTGCCTTTCCTGTATTGATCAATTCCTTGATCTCTTCCTCATCTGTTACCTGGGCGATAAGGCCGCGGGCAACTAATTCATCATATATCGTCATTTTATATTTAAAACTCCTTTCAGTATCCGACGCGGGTACCATTCTTTTTCATGTATCCGCTGATTCTCTTTGCTTTGTAATCTGCCTTTTTCCGTGAGTCCGGAACGGCTGGATCAGTTGGATCATAGCTTACTCCGTTTGTCTTAATTACTGCATTTTTGCCCATAGGACCTGGTTTCTTTGAATTACCTTTTACGATCTTAACAGTTGATCCGGTGGATGCATAATCGTAGATCCATTTTGCATCTGCCACTGTCATACGAATACATCCTGCAGAGGCAGGAGATCCAAGGCGGTTATAGGTAGAAGAACTCAGGGCATAATGTGACTGGGATCCTACAGCAATGGCATGGAAGTAGACATTTCCTACAATGTGGGTAGCCCATCTTGCATATACTGTGCTTCCATCAGGTTCAACCATAGGCTTCATTGTATATTTAACTGACTGTCCATTGGTACAGATAGAATAGTTTCCAAGTGGCGTATAGGAAGAATGAAGCGTCAATGCGCCTGTTCCGGCAACAGTGGAAGTATCGCGCCCCACAGAAACGGTACAGGTTTTTACTGGAAGATCATATTTACCGGTTTCTTCATTTTTCATAAATATAGTCACTGTGCAGGCAGCACGGTTTACTTCAATATAAAAATTATTCGTATGTGTTGCGCTGCTTTTCTTTAATTTAAGAATCTTTGTCACATCTGTCTGTACTTTATTGTCTACATAATATAATTTATATTTTTTCCCATTATATTTTTCATAGAACCAGCCGTTTTTGCCCATATCCTTTTTCTTTAATTTATATTTTTGCTGGTCTAAGAGAACACGTTTATTCCAGGCTGTATATCCATATGCTTTTATCCGGTAATTTCCAATGCCCAGGTTGCTGGCAGAGACAGAGATCTTCTTTTTCCCGGAAGTAGATTTAACAGTGAAAGTATCTTGTTTTTTCCATTTGGATCCATTCCATTTATATAGGACAAAATCTACCTTCTTTATATTGCCTGGCAGATAGGCATTCGTTAGTTTATAAGTGCAGGTTGCCTTCTTTGCCTTCTTGGTGACAGAAAGGCTTCCTCCCTTTGCCCTCTGGTCAACAGAAACCGTCTTGTCAAGGGTTCTTGTATTGCCATTTGCATCAGTAATCACCGCTTTTATCGTGTAAGCATCCAGTTTATAATTCAGTTTTTTCATGGTAACAGAAGCTTCAAACTGGCTTCCGCTTGTGTTTTTCCTTTTACCATTAACAGTAGCAACTTTACTTCCTTTGCTATTATAGATTCGGAAGGAAAGTTTATTGATTCCATACGCATTTTTCAGGCCCTGAATATACACTCCAAAAGATTGCTTTTTCTCAAGAGTTTTTGTTTTCTTCACTGTAAATGAAGATAATGCAGGGGTTACATTATAAGTGGACTGTGCCAGTTTGATATTGATATTAGTTTTTACTGTGTTTGTAAGAACTAATTTAACATTCCAGTCACCATATAAAGTACCTGCCTGACTTATATTTGTTGTCCACACAAGACCATTATTGCCAAGAATATTGGTTTTTGCGCCAATGATTTTCGCTGTATTTTCATTGGAGGAAACAGGCCATGCCATAAGCGATACCTGATTGCCTGCACCTGGTATCAGTACCCCGCCGGCAGCTTCTCTGGATACAAGAGATATAGTACGGGAAGCAGAGCTGTTTTCCCCTTTCACAGTCATGCTGATATTTTTTGAATGGATAGAAAGGTCAGCATTTCCGGCAGGAATTGATTTTTCATCAATAACAAAAGAAACTGTATATGTATCGTAAGCATAATTCAGATCACTGAGTGAAAAAGTTCCTGTATGGGTACCCTCAATACAATTCTGTGGAGTAATCTCAATTTCTTTTTCAAGAACATTTTTCTTTGTTGTAGTACTGCTGACAACAAGTTTTATTGTTTTTTTGTTATCCGATCCTGTGTCTGTGGTATTTTCAGCCTTTGTTTCTGTACTGGCATCAGGATTCTGGTCTAATACCAGTCCTTTTACTGTATAAGTAACTTTTCCTGCTGCGCGGTCTGTTGACACCACAGCCTGGTAATTAGTTTCATCCGCTTTTGTGATAGATGGAATTCCCAATGCTGTAATGATAACAGCACAAAGAATTAAGAGATGTTTGGTAAGTGTTCCTTTTTCTTTCATATATACCTCCCAATTATGTTTTTATAACTTGTCTTAGAGTGTTTTATGCGAAAATCAAATATAGTATACCATTTCTTTCGGAAAGAATAAAGGGAAATGTTCAATTTTGGTGAACTGTCTCACTCCAAAGAACTGATATACAGAATAATGGTAATCGCATATAAAAAGAATATCGTATAAAGGTGTCAAAACTATATTAGATAAAAAAGAAGTAATCAGCCGTAATTAAATATAAAAGACTGGTTACTTCTCTTTCTATGTCCGATCTAAGGCATACAGATTACTTTTTCTTGTTTTTTGATGAATCATTCTCTTCATTATCAACAGGGAGTTTAGGGGGTTCCTGATTGGAAGAGGCAGCCATAGTACATCTCCCATCAAAGAAAGCATCTTCATCAATGACAAGTGAGCGTGCCGTAATATTTCCAGTCAACCTGCCTGTGGAAAGAATCTCCAATTTACCAGATGCAGTCACATCCCCTTCTACTGTTCCTGAGATAATTATGTTCTGTGCATTGATATTTCCTTTGATATGTCCCTCTGCACCTAAAATTAAATTTTCGTTACAGGTGCAGTCCCCTTCTATGGAACCATCTACCCGAATTGTTTCAGGTGCAGTCAGATTTCCGTCAAAGACAGCTCCCTGACCGATTATTGTTCCCACTTTTGTACGCGTGATCTCTGCAGTATTTGCAGGCTTGGTTTTTCCTATCATTTTTTATCCTCCTATCCTTTTGCATCTAAGATCGACATTGGATCAATCAATTCTTCTGTTGTAACCTGATAATCCACCATTGTTTCATCTTTCGTAATCGTGAATAATGTATCTCCTTCTTTCACGCTGGCACCTGGCTTGACTTTCTGTTTCGCCTTCTCATGACACATATATCGTGTCAGGTAGCCATTTTCATGTTTTATCTCGACAATGACAGGGCATTCGGCATTTGCCCCAACGATGGTAACTGTGCCATTGCCCGCTGCGACAATCTTACTTTTTGATGAAGTCATCAGAGTAAGATATGGCTGTTCCTCTGAGAATGTAGATGCCAGAACATTGCTTCCCGAACATGGATAGCGTTTCGGGATGACAGAATCTTTTTCATTATTTTGTGTATCAGCGGGTGGACGTAAAGATTCCACTTCCTTTATCAGTGATGCTTTTTCGTTACTTAGGTTTTGTTTCTCCGACTCAAGCTGCCTGACCTGTTTCTCTTGTGCTGCGATCTGTTCTTGTAGCTGACTCTGCCGGGAGCCTGCTGTTACAGACTTATAGATCATCCATCCGGCAGTGAGGCAGACCAGAAGCACAATAATGAAAGACAACTGAAGGAAAAGCCGGGATACATAAAACTGTTTTCTACTCTCACCGGTATTGGAGAGAAAAAGTATCGAAAAAGATTCCTTTCGCTTATGTCTTTGATGGTTCATATTAAATCCCATTCTTTCCATTAAGGCGAATGATTCCTCATATAATGAGGATCTGTTGATAGTTACTTCCTTATTATATACTATCTTTTTAAATTCAGCAACTAATAATCAAAGGATCAGACAAGTAATGGCAATGGTATTTATTGTTATCGAACATTAAATTTCTATTATAAATAGAAATGAGATTCGGGAGTTTAACACATTGAAATTGAAAAAAGTATTGCCAAGCCTTGAAACAG
>CANRWA010000116.1 GCA_947643415.1 uncultured Clostridia bacterium
CGCTATTTGCGAATAAAGTGGATGCCAAAAAACAGAACAGGGTTACAGGCGTTGCACTGTGTGGATTAGGGGCTGTGCTGGCTCTTGTTAATTGGCTGTAAAAAGTATTTTGGGAGGGAAGTTTTGGAGTATGAAACGCACAATTATTATAACAGGCGGCAATACAGGACTTGGTTATTCCTGTGCCGGATATATTGCAAGGAGCAGCAACGATTATACTATTATGATAGCTTGCAGAAACGTACAGAAAGGAAACAAGGCAGCAGAAAAATTAAAGGAAAAGACAGGGAATCCTAATATTTATGTATTGGAACTTAATCTTGCTTCTTTTGCTTCTGTCAGAAAGTTCAAGGAGGATTATTGCAAAGGCGGTTATCCTCCTTTGTATGGGATAGTCTGCAACGCAGGGGTGCATCAGCATGGCAGATTGAAATATACGGAGGATGGGATTGAAGAAGCTTTTGGCGTGAACCATTTGGGACATTTCTTATTGGTGAATCTGTTATTGCAAAATATGGAAAACGATGGACGAGTTGTATTTGTGACGAGCGATACTCACGATTCGGATAAAATACAGTTCCATGATGCCGGGCGCCTTGCATACCCTGAAAAGTTTGGCTGTGCCGAAGATGGGTATCCCGTTTCAAAATTATGCAATATTTTATGTACTTATGAAATGGCAAGAAGATTAAAGGGACAAGGTAAAAAGCATATTACTGTAAATGCGTTTAATCCCGGATTTATGCCAGATACAGGGCTGCCTAAAGCTCTGCCGCCAATTTTGAATATTTTGATTCCTGCACTGATTAGTGTATACGCGGTTTGTATCGGTACATACAGCAATTCAAGAAGATCGGGAAAAGCCTTAGCTGAAATGATGGTGGGTAAAACATATGAGAATAAAACAGGTATCTACAATGACCGTGGAAAAATAAAAGAATCATCAAGGGCTTCTTATGACAAAAAAGCTGCTGTACAGCTATGGGTTGAAAGTGCTGAAATGGCTGGTCTGAAAAATGAGGAAACCATTTGCGGTATTAAAAGTTGAGGTTGAGTTGAGGTTCGGTTGAGATTGGCTTGAGATTGAATCGGCATAATACAGGAACAGCGCACAACATTTGAACTTAGGCGTTGAAGAAAGGGTGATGGCTTATGCTGCAAATAAAAGGCATATCAAAACAGTACCGGACGGGTGAGCTGGTTCAGCAGGCTCTAAATGATGTCAGCTTTAATCTGCGGGATAATGAATTTGTTTCCATACTTGGCCCCAGCGGTTCAGGTAAAACTACGCTTCTGAATGTGATAGGCGGTCTTGACCGTTACGATGCCGGAGATTTGGTTATCAATGGTATTTCCACGAAGGAATATAAAGACCGGGACTGGGACGCTTACCGGAACCATACCATCGGTTTTGTGTTCCAAAGCTACAACCTGATTCCCCATCAGACAATCCTTGCCAATGTGGAGCTGGCTTTGACGATTGGCGGTATTTCCAGAAATGACCGCAGGGAGCGGGCAAGGAAGGCGCTGGAGGAAGTGGGCCTGGGGGATCAGCTTCACAAGAAACCAAACCAGATGTCCGGCGGGCAGATGCAGCGGGTGGCGATTGCCCGTGCCCTGGTAAATGACCCGGAAGTGCTTCTGGCGGACGAACCGACCGGGGCACTGGACAGCGAAACCAGTATACAGGTCATGGAACTATTGAAAAAGGTTGCTGGGAACCGGCTGGTTGTTATGGTAACGCACAACTCGGAGCTTGCCAGGCAGTATTCTACAAGGATTGTGAAATTACGGGATGGAAGGGTTACAGATGACAGTGATCCATTTCTGCCGGAAGAAACGCCTGAAGGGGCAGGGCATAAAAGGATGGGGAAGGCAAAAATGTCCTTTCTGACTTCTCTTTCCCTAAGTTTTAATAATCTGTGGACAAAGAAGGGGCGGACGATTCTGACCGCTTTTGCCGGCTCTATCGGGATTATCGGCATTGCATTGATCCTGGCTTTGGCAGAAGGGGTAAACGGTTATATTTCAGATATACAGAAAAGCACCATGACTTCCTATCCTATTACGATTAGTTCTCAATCCGTGGATATGTCCGGGATTATGGGGGCGAGAGGCGGCAGGCGGGAAAATGAGGTTTCGGCAGAGGGAAACCGTACCAGAGTTTACGCAGATTACAGCGCTATCGAATCCAGTGAGGAAATGGCGTCAAATATTAAAGAGAACAACCTGACGGCGTTTAAGGAGTATCTGGATAATCCGGAAAGTGAAATTCACCAGTATTTAGGTGAGAATGGCGTGGTGTATTCCTATGGCGCTCATTTTGGAATTTATTCTTATGATGCTGACGGGAACCTGGTGGCCTCCGATGCGGACATAGATCAGGTCAGTGTGTCCACTCTTTCCAGTGAGGACAGTGCAGCAGGGGGCGGCCCGATGGCAAATATGGAGCGGATGAATCAGGTAATGAGCGGTTCTTCCGATGCAGGGGCTGAAAATTTCTCCGAACTGATGCCGGGGACGGACGGAAAAGCAGTCAGCACGATTCTTCTTGACAGTTATGACCTGCTGTATGGGAGCTGGCCGGAAAATTACAATGAAGTCGTCCTTGTGCTGAATGAAAATAATTCGATTCCGGCAGGGACATTATACCAGCTTGGTCTGATTACCGGGGAGGAACATAAAGAGATTACCGAACAGATTAAGAATGGGGAAGATGCAGAGGAACGTATTTGGGACTATGAGGAAATCTGCGGACATACTTTTTACATGGTTTTACCATGCGACCAGTATAAAGAAAATAAGGATGGCACGTTTACCTATATCGGGGATGATGTTATGCAGATAGAATCCCTTTTGGAAAACAGTGTAAATTTGAAGATTACCGGTATTATCCGTCCGGCGGCGGATACTGAAAATGCGTCAATCCCTACTTCGGTGGCATACACGGTGGCGCTGACTGATTACGTGATAAAACATACAGATGAAAGCGCGGTTGTTCTGGCACAGGAAAAGACGCCGGAAGTCAACGTATTAAACGGAATCAATTTCAAAGCTGCGGATGATGAAGCAAAAGCCGCTGATGCAATGATCTATATGTCAAATATGGGGATTTCCGATAAGGCTGCTATGTATGCAAATATTCTGGAACATCAGGAGACGGATGCCCAGGAAGAGCAGGAGCATATAGAGGCCATGCAGGGCGCGCCTTCCATGAGTCCCAGTGAGATGGCGGCTATGGAAGGGGTGGAACGGACGGAAGAAGATGAAATCGAATTGGCAAGGGCGCTGGATGAATGGCTGGAAAATGACCCGGATCAGGAAACCCTGGTGTCGGCTTACGATATATTTATTGCCGGGCCTGCCTTTGAAGAAAACATGAGAAAATTCGGGAAGGTAAGCTACGATGCCCCGTCCTCTATCAGCATTTATACGGACAGCTTTGAGGACAAAGAAGCAGTTTCAGACTGTATCGACCGTTACAACGAGGGGGCCAAAAAGAAGGAGCAGATTACCTATACAGATTATGTGGCGCTGCTTACCAGTTCCATTACTTCGATTGTAGATGTAATTTCCTACGTGCTGATTGCGTTTGTTGCGGTGTCACTGATTGTTTCCAGTATTATGATTGGAATTATCACGCACATTTCTGTATTGGAGCGTACAAAGGAAATCGGTATTTTGCGGGCGATAGGTGCGTCAAAACGGAATATTTCACAGGTGTTCAATGCAGAGACGGTGATTGTGGGGCTGTTGGCAGGTATTCTGGGTGTGGGTGTTTCCGCTCTCCTGACCATCCCGATCACTTCGGTTATCCAGAACCTATTGGGCGCTTCGGAACTTTCTGCTTCCCTCCCGATTACGGCGGCGCTGCTCTTGCTCCTGTTAAGTGTGGCAATCACAGTCATTGCAGGATGGATTCCTTCCAGAAGGGCAGCGAAGAAAGACCCGGTAGCTGCATTGCGTACAGAGTGACAACTTTAGGAGGGGGGGCTTTGTGCATCCCTTTCTTTCCATAACATGATTTATCAGGAGGTTTTTATGCTCAAAATATTAAAGTACATGAACCGGCGTGACTGGCTGTTTGTCGTATGCTCCCTTGTGTTTATTGTCTGCGGGGTAGGACTGGACTTGCGGCTGCCGGATTACATGAGGGAGATTACAGCTTTAGTGCAGACGCCCGGAAGTGAAATGGGCGAGATTCTGTCTGCGGGAGGCTCCATGCTGCTGTGTGCGTTGGGGAGCCTTGTGACGGCTTTTATTGTAGGTTTCTTTGTGGCGCAGATTGCGGCGGGGCTTGCCATGCGGCTGCGGGAGGCTGTTTATAATAAGACGATGGATTTTTCGATGGAAGAAATCGGGAAATTTTCTACGGCGAGCCTGATTACACGCACTACCAATGATATTCAGCAGATACAGATGTTTGTGGCATTGGGGCTGCAGGCAATGATTAAAGCGCCGATCCTGGCGGTATGGGCAATCTTAAAGATAGCCGGGAAAAGCTGGCAATGGACAGCCATCACGGGAGGCGCGGTTGCAATCCTTACGGTAATGCTTGGCACGGTAATCGCCCTGGTGCTGCCGAAATTTAAGAATATGCAGAAGCTCACGGATAACCTGAACCGTGTGGCAAGGGAAAATCTCACAGGTATCCGTGTAGTGCGGGCTTATAATGCGGAGGGGTATCAGGAGAAAAAGTTTGAGGGTGCAAACGAGGAACTGACAAGGACGAACCTGTTTACCAGCAGAACCATGTCCGTATTGTTTCCGGGAATGACCTTGATTATGTCCGGGCTGACGCTCGCTATCTATTGGGCGGGAGTATATATTATCAATGATGCGGCGCTCACAGACCGGCTCGGTATTTTTTCGGATATGGTGGTGTTTTCCTCTTATGCCATGCAGATCATTATGGCGTTTATGATGCTTGTTATGACTTTCATTGTGCTGCCGAGGGCGGTTGTGTCTGCAAAGCGTATCAATGAGGTGCTTGATACAGAGACAAAAATAAAGGATGGTAAAATCAGCGGTTCTGAGTTATTCGAGCAGGGAGAAATTGAATTTAAGCACGTATCGTTCCGCTACCCGGATGCGGAGGAAGCGATTCTCACAGACATCAGCTTTACCGTCCATCGGGGAGAGACAGCGGCTTTCATAGGTTCTACCGGAAGCGGCAAAAGTACCCTGATTAACCTGGTTCCCCGTTTCTACGATGTGACCGATGGGGAAATCTGTATTGACGGGATTAACATTAAAGAATATACCCAGGAGGCCCTTCACAGGAAATTGGGATATGTCTCACAGCGGGCAGTTATGTTCAGGGGAAGTGTGCTGTCAAATGTGACGTATGGAGAAAACGGGCGGCAGAGCGTGGATGAAGAATTGCTCTGGAAATCCATAGAAATCGCGCAGGCCGGGGATTTTGTCCAGGGCATGGAAAGTGGATTTCATACGGCAGTTGCGCAGGGCGGAACGAATCTGTCCGGCGGGCAGAAACAACGGCTTGCCATAGCAAGGGCCATTTACCGCAGGCCGGAAATCTATATTTTTGATGATTCCTTTTCAGCTCTGGATTATAAGACAGACCGGATTCTTCGGAAAATGCTGAAACAGGAAACCGGAACGGCTACGACCTTGATTGTGGCACAGCGTATCGGTACGATCATGGATGCCGACAAGATTATCGTGCTGGATGAAGGTAAGATTGTGGGGATTGGCAGGCATAAGGAACTTCTGGCAAATTGTCCTGTCTATCGTGAAATTGCGGAATCACAGTTATCGAAGGAGGAAGCCCTAAAGGATACCTCTATGCCATTCGGCAAAGCCGAAGGCAGGAAAGGAGAAATGGAAAGTGCCTGAACAGAAAAATGAGATGCAGAAAAACAACGGTTCCAAACGTGGTTTTGGGCCTGGAGGCGGAAGGATGGGCGGCGGAGAAAAGGCAAAGGATTTCAGCGGTTCCCTGAAAAAGCTGTTTGCCTATTGCGGCAGATACCTTCCAGCAATCGTGCTTGCTATGGTGCTTGCGGTTACTGGCTCCATACTGAATCTGATTGGTCCGGGAAAGGTGGCAGATATGACAAATCTGATGACCGAAGGGCTGATGACGGGGATTGATGTGGAGGCGGTAGTGGAGATCGCCGTCCTGCTTGCGGCGTTGTACGGCCTGGGGTGGCTGTTCAGTCTGATCCAGGGTATGGTGATGGCGACCGTCACGCAGAAAGTATCAAAATCTCTGCGGACAGAGATTTCGCAGAAGATCAACCGACTGCCTCTTAAATATTTTGATGGAACCAGTACGGGGAATATCCTGTCCCGTGTGACAAATGATGTGGACACCATAGGGCAGACCCTGAATCAGAGTGTCGGGACACTGGTGACGGCTTCGGCTATGTTTGCCGGCTCTTTAATTATGATGTTTTATACCAACTGGATTATGGCTGTCTCTGCCATATTAGCTGCTTTTTCAGGATTTGGCTTAATGATGCTTATTATTACCCGGTCACAGAAATATTTTAAGCGGCAGCAGCAGGAGCTTGGCACATTGAACGGACATATTGAGGAAACCTATTCCGGCCATAATGTGGTGAAGGCATACAACGGTGAAAAAGCGGCGAAAAATGAGTTTCATGCAATGAATCAGCGTTTGTATCATTCCGCATGGAAAAGCCAGTTTATGTCCGGGCTGATGCAGCCGCTCATGGCCTTTGTGGGGAATCTCGGTTATGTGGTGGTCTGCGTGGTCGGTGCGGTTTTGACACTGAACGGAACCATATCATTTAGTGTAATTGTAGCATTTATGCTGTATGTCCGTCTCTTTACGCAGCCTCTTTCTCAGCTTGCACAGGCAGCCACCAGTTTACAGTCTGCGGCGGCAGCCAGTGAGCGTGTGTTTGAATTTTTAGGGGAAGAAGAACTGGCGGACGAAAGAGGGAAATCCGCTCATTTGGCAGAGGTGGACGGGAATGTGGATTTTGAGCATATCCGTTTTGGGTATAACGAAAACAAGACAATCATCCACGATTTTTCAGCTTCCGTAAAAGCCGGACAGAAAATTGCCATTGTAGGGCCTACCGGGGCGGGAAAGACTACGATGGTAAATCTCCTGATGCGGTTTTATGAGGCACAGGACGGGGAAATCAGGATCGACGGCGTGCCGATCCAGGAGCTTACCCGTGAGAATGTCCATAACCTGTTCTGTATGGTTCTGCAGGACACATGGCTGTTTGAGGGGACGATCCGGGAGAATATCGTCTATTCTAAAGAGGGCGTTACGGAGGAACAGATGGTAGCGGCCTGTAAAGCGGTGGGATTACATCATTTTATTAAAACGCTCCCGAAAGGATATGACACGGTGCTGAATGACAACGCAAGTCTGTCCGCAGGCCAGAGGCAGCTTGTCACGATTGCGAGAGCTATGATAGAAAATGCGCCCATGCTGATTCTGGACGAGGCTACAAGCTCCGTGGACACCCGTACCGAAATCCTGATCCAGAACGCAATGGATAAGCTGATGTCAGGGCGCACTTCCTTTGTAATTGCGCACCGCCTGTCTACGATTAAAAATGCGGACTTGATTCTGGTTATGAAGGACGGGGATATTGTGGAAAGCGGGAACCATTCGGAGCTGCTGAAAAAGGGAGGTTTCTATGCAGAACTTTACAACAGCCAGTTTGAACGGGCATCGTGAAATGGAGGAACAGATTTTACAGTTACAAAAATTTATCAATGACAGCCGCTATACGGTTGCCATTACCGGCGCAGGGATTTCAATGTCAGCCGGAATTATGGATTTTGCACATATGAATTTTCCCTTAGTCCTGCAAATGAGTTCTTCGGCGGTGTTGAAAAGTGCGCCGAACCATTATTACAATACGGCGAGGAAAGCGTTTTTAAATGCCATGTTTGAGAACGGGCCGAGCATTGCTCATAGGAAACTGGCGGAATATGAAAGGTGCGGTCTGCTGCAGGGCGTCATAACTACGAATATTGACTGTCTGCATACGCTGGCAGGCTCCAGAAATGTGGCGGAGATTCAGGGCAGCTTTGGGTTTAATAAGTGTCTGAAATGCGGGCAGGAGTACAATGATGTGCAGATATGGAACCAGGGAAAAGCCCCGCGCTGCGAAAAATGCGGAGGCGTGATTGGAGCCTTTCCTGTATATAAGCATATCGGACTGGTGGAGGATGAAGTGCGGAAAGCAAGGAGCTATGCGGCACAGGCGGAGCTTGTTATCATTATCGGCGCACAGGGCAGCTATGGAGGGGTTTACTATCCTTATATCCGGTCTGGCGCAAAGATTGTGCAGATCAATCCGAAGGCTACACAGTTTGATGATGTGGCGGTATTGAATATTCGGAAAGGGGCTGATGAGGTTTTTGAGATGTTGAAATAATGTGTGAGACATCTATTCATATTTATATTCAATGAGAAGGAGATGTTTCTATGATTTAGAGTAAGAAATATGATTTATAGCTCTCAAAGCCAATTTTAAATGATTGGTGTTGAGGGCTTTTGCTGTAAAGATTTTTATGTAGGACTTTTTTAATTTAGGTGCTAAGATAAATTGAGAAAGGAAAAAAGATGATGTGGATTTACTTCTTATAAAATTGGAAAGAATCAATAATGGCTTTTATGAAAGTCTTATAAAGTTCATATCGGATCATGGTTATACACCAAAGGTTGTTGTCCATAATACAGACAGCCTTTCAATCAATGGATTAGAGATTATTTCTTCTAAGCGCCAGATATTCTGCCATAAAAAAGAAATTTCTATGACAAATAAAGAATTTGACATCTTGGAACTATTGGCAAGAAATAAGGGGCAGGTATTTACAAAAGATCAAATTTATGACCAGGTGTGGGGAGAAAGCTATCTTTCTGACAGTAAAAATATCATCGCCTATATTAACAAATTCCGAAAAAAAATCGAACCAGATCCGGCTCATCCGATTTATATTCTGACAGTCTGGGGAATTGGA
>CANRWA010000117.1 GCA_947643415.1 uncultured Clostridia bacterium
TTTTCTCTTCTGACAGCGCAACTATCAGATTCCCATGCTGCATATACGCTTCCGGGTCTTCTTCTGTTTGTAATATCTCATGCAGTGTCCGATCAGTTACCTGATAAACACCATCCTGTTTTTGGTATACGACATTATTCCCATAATCCAAATCTAAAATAAGCAAATCCTTATAACAAACATATCTGCTGTTTCCATGCACATCATATCCCAATTCTGGAATTGCCCTTATTTTTACTTCATTACTGCCATATGCTGTCCGGGATATACCGATCAACAATATACCAATCAGCATAATTTGGCTTATTCTTCTTATTAAAACCTGTTTCATCTACTTCCACTCCATGATTCAAGCCTTTCCTTCTTCTTTAATTACCTGTATCTGCCATATAATCCTCAAAGCTGTCCTTTTCAATCCATAGAAAATCCCGGTATTCAAAATAATCCTCTTCCGGATTTCTGGAAGGATCCCAGTATATGTATGCTGTTTTCCCTGTCTCTATGTCCCTGACATATATTCCCGGAGGCGGCGACTGTTCATATTCTGTTGACTTCATACCAGTTCTGTTATCATAATCAACACTGGAATATGCCAGATATCTTCCATCCGGACTAAAGCTCGGTGAATACAGATATTCTCCCAAGTATGTCACTTCGCCCGATGGATAGACAATCTTATAAAAGGAATTCCCCGCCTGGATCACCAGCCAGCCTTCCTGCTCATTGCCGTCAAACTGACAGACCGTGCTGAAAAACCAGTCTTCCTTCTGCATATCCCGCCTCTTCCATACTTCTTCCCGTATCCCCTCCAGCTCATAACTCCATCTCTCTGTCCCATCCTCTACTCTCCTGATAGTGAGCTGGCTGCGATCATCATTCATTATGGCGATCAGATCCCCTTCCTCACTCATCCCTTTTAAGTAGCTACATACTATATCATAAAAATTTACCCATACTATTTCCGATAATTGTTTATAATGGCACTCGTCCATTTCCTTATATTGCTCTCCGTCTTTAATGATTATGATTGGAGTAATCTCTTCGATACCATCAAACACCTCTTCTCTGGTCTCTTCTTTTTCCACGAACAATTTCGTTGTGACTACATTTTGATAATTACTCCACCTGGTAGTTATGATCCACTTACAATCCGGCGATGCATATAAGACTTCGGTTCTTTCATCCTCATCATTCTCCCCGCTTTCTATCTTCTCATCATCTAAAGGGAGTTTTTCTCTGAATCTCTGATATAACTCCTTGGCTTCCTCAATAGTCTTTGTATCGTTATAGATAATGGAAGGTTTTCGTTCAACTCCCGATCCTGTTCCGCTTTTATGTATTTGTGTTCCACAGAACAGATAATAGTCCATTTCCTCAAATTCTTCTATTGTGCAATAGTCCTGGGAAAGCATATAATGTCTTTTTGCCTCATGGATGTTGTATTCCATGTCATCCCCTGAAAGCGTCACATATGTAATGTACACAATGAGTAACGCTCTTGAAATGCTTTGTCTAATCATTTCTGTTCCTCCGTCATTTTATTTTCCTCATGACCACCTATACTTTTCAACTACATTATAAAAGAACAATGCATCATATATCATGAGAATATCCTTCTGTACCACTATTCTTCTTCAAACCGGAACGTATTATCAACCTCTCTGCTCTTCAATTTCCATCTCTCCAACCAATACGATTCCCTATGCGCTTTGATCCATGTTTTTACTACCACTCCATAAATCGCATAATCCTGATACTTCTGCACATCCTTTCTTGTCAGACCATAGCGGTTCAGGAACTCATCAATACTTTTTTCATCTGTGTATTCCTCACTATTACCCGGTTCCCCCTGCACGATATATACCGGATTATATATCAGTTGCTTTTTTTCATAATCATAATGCGCTCCTAAACCCATTTCTACTTTATCTACTTCAGATAAAATAGCTCTAATACTTATACTGAAATCGTTTATCTCATCGTAAGAGCTGCTATCATAACGAAAATGTAATGATATTCCTGATACATCCTCTCTCAAATATTCCTTTTGGTAGTCTACAGAAAGTGCCCCCATTGTCTCCAACCCGAACATCCACTCCCATGAATCATGAACCTTCTCAATCTCTGGCACCCGAACCAGACCATATATCTTCTGCTCCCCGATTTCATCCATAACATTTGGTTTTATAATTGATATCACACAATAGATACCCAATACACAAATGACTACCTTTAACGCAAACTCCCGCATAAAATCCCCCTTTCTGTCCCAGGATTCTTACAGTCTTCTTTCCTTCCTCTCCCCATAATATCTCTTCCCCGCCTGATGCCTTCCAGGATTTCCTCCAGCTTATGAAATGCCGTTTCGGTATTCATAAACTCCACAATTCAATATCCAACGGCACCTCCCATCTTACATAGGTATACTCCTTAACTGAGGGGTATGGTTCTGTTATAAAGTATAAATACCCATCTTTAATAAAAAACCAAGTATCATATTGTCTACTATCCTTTTCTTCCTGCATCGGATCCACAAAACTCTTCTCCAAATATTCTCTTTTTTTATCTCCTTCAATCCATATGTCACTTCCTGCAATTTGGACGCTTAATTGTTCCTGTTCCATCGCATTTCGCATCATCTTTTTTAATTCTGCCCAATCATACAGATCGTCCAGGGAAAGAAACTGCCCTGTCTTTAGGTCAAAATTCATGCCACGACTGAGTCCATGATATCCGTTCCCGCCAGCACTCCCTTCAAAAAGAACACTCACCAGGCGACTATCCATGTATGTAATCTCATATGTCATCTCTGTATAAAAAATCCATTCCGAATCTTCCATACCTTCGTCTCGAACCAGTTCAAAAATCCGATCATTTATTTGACCAAGAATCCATGTATCATCCCCGTCAAAAAAGGGATAACTCAGATTCCATGTCTTAATCCGCTCCCATCCTTCACCCTCTATGGTTGCATACAAAGTTTTTTCTAAGATTATTATATCGCCAATCGAAGTAGACTTTGTCTGACCTGCTGTTTCATCCTTTGGCTTTCCGTTTGTCTTGGCTATATAATCTGCTTTAACTGTTTCTTGCAATACAGGGGATGATTCTTCCATCTTGGCAAAATGATAAGTAAACACCAATAAAGATAAACTCAGTACAATCTGCCCAATCTTTTTCATAACTTTTATCCTCGGTTTTCTCTTGTTGTTTTTCTTCCTTTAAATCTACTATTAATAAATACTCTTTTCTCCCTCCGTCAGGACAAAATGTCTTCTCGGTGATAAAATATCTGTCCGTATCCTATTTACCTCATTTCCTTCCAGCCGGACTACATTCAGCATGTAATTATAATCTGATACATGATACAGGCAAAATGTATAGACTTTCCCTTCCATTTCTTTGAACCACATTTGTACCAATTTCACCTTATCCCAATCAGGTACAGATGGATAAATCTCCATATTCTCCAGTTCCACAATGGAATTCTCCATGGGATCCCGCAGATAAAAAAGGCATTTTAAAAACCATGTGGTATAAGTATTTGAAGAATAAAAATTAGACTTCCTCATATATACGGGGATTCCGATGTTTGCAAAGTCTATTTTATGATACTCGTTACTGTAATATCTTCTCTCATTCTCAGGTACAATAAAATTCTCTACTTTCTCTTCATCCCCAAAATACACAGACCATCCGCTTTCATCCGTTCCATTTTGCAGATATTTATCCGATGTTATCTCATCCCGTATATTCTCAAGATAGTCCTCCCATTTCATGCCCTCGGAAGTATTATACAGGTTCTTCCAGACATACTCATAAGGAAGATACTTAATGAGAAGATTCTCATATTCCATATCTTCTCCTATCTTATAAATTCGGATGCCGTCATAAATCTTCAATTGGTAATTATTCGGCAGATAAATATAATAAAATTCACCCTCATATTGAATCACCCCACCATATCCGGCATTTTGTGTCTCAAAATCACTGATTGGCACAAACTCTCCGTCCACCAGTTCCATCAGATAGATATAACGGATTCCTGCCGTCCCCCCTGAATCCATTGCCAGGACATATTGCTCCCTGTCCTGTGTGGGAATGTGAAACAGATCATAACAATACTCATTCCCGCAGACTTCCCGGTAAGCGTCATAGACAGAATCAAGTTCCGGGCCGGCATCCTTAAGTTCCGGAAACAATATCTTCATCTCTTCCATGTCCGGATTCCACTTCTCCATGCCAAGTTCCCGCATGGTCTCATAGTAGACACTTTGTTCTATCTCTTCCCATCGGATCTTATTCATATTGCTGTCAAGAGACCGGTAGATAACTTCTTCCATCTCCATGACCAACCCCTGCGGGAATATACTGTCTTCTTCCCAGACCGGTACCATATCACCCTTGACCAATTCCGCATAGGCCTCAATCTCCTGTTTCGTCTCATCGTTATACCAGGAGATCATGCTGTTATCAAAAATACTCCTGTTCAGGATACGATAACCTTCCTCAAATGCAGCCGCAGGACTTTTCTCACGCGCCTTTACTGTTTGCGTATTATTCTCCGTAAGATTTTCCGTCTGCTCTTTGGATACCTCTCCGACATTGGGAAGCTGAGAAGCCGGATCCTCTGTTCCGCAGGCAGTGCAGAGGATAACCAACATCATAATGGTTACTATTCTTTTAAACTTACACTTGCTATGTCCCATTGTCTCTAAGATGGTTAAGATCATTGCCCCCTCTTCCTCCTCAATAAAGAAGCCTGCCTGTACTTTTCAACTACATTATAAAAGAACAATGCATCATTTCTGCATCATTTTCACTAAAAGCAACAAAAAGATAGATATGTTTTATAGGACATTGACAAATAGGGGGAAGATTTCTCAAAGTATGATAATTATTGCAAAGAAAATGCTGAAAGACAGAACAATAACGCTTGAAAAAATTCTTTCTAAAATGTCAAGCAATAAATCCCGCTTACATTACGAAATTATTTTATATCATTATATAATTTGTATTCATTCGTAATTACGTTTTAAACTTCACTTATTTTATCTCTTACTCTAATTTTCAAATATCTATCATAAACCATTTCCTTTTTCATAAAATAATAAGCAATCGAAAACGGCCAGACAGCCGCAGAAATCCATTTTAAAATAGAATGTTTCAACATTTTGTTAACAGTAAGTTTCTGACCTTCACTGACCAATTCTATTTTCATAATCTTTTTCCCAACACCTATATTCTCACAATAATCCGAAAAGAAAAAATATAGCCACATCAAAAAGAAACTACATATATTAATACACCATGCAACATCCATAAACTTCTTCCCATCCTGCATCCATATATCTGCGGTCAGGAAAAATCCACACATACCAACGCACATCTGTATGCCACATAAAATCATAAAATCTATAAAAACCGCTACCAGTCTTCTCAATGTTAAATCATTCAACGCGCCCGCCTCCTTTGTATTGAAATTTTTCTCCTTCTTAGTCAGGTTGGAATGACAGATTCTACCTGAATATCTCCCTGTGTTAATGTCCGCATTAATGTATCTCCTACTCTGACTTTAATTGTTCGATGTAAACTATCGTATTTTTATGTTTATTTGGAATATAGCTTATCCATGTATATTCTCCATTTCCTGTTTTATCGTTCACTTTTCCAACGTACATGACCAGACTTTTAGGCTTATCCGGAATATATCTTATTCTTAATCGTCGTCCAACTCCATCCACCAGACTTGTATTTCCGTGTTTATAATACCCCCATGGTGTAGTTTTTGCTGAACATTTAAACTTCACGCCATCTACAGTAAAAACCTCCGTTCCCATCTTGCTGGAATAATTTTTTACTTTCCCTTCTATCTCGATATAATCACCACTTTTATATGCTATTACAACATCCGTATAACTCTTACCTAATAAAACTGTATATACTACCATAAAGACAATCATGATTCTCATAACTGTTATCATATTTTCTTTTCTGGCAAGAAAATATAATAAAAAAAATACAATAAAAACTAAAATAATGTTAAGAAATCCTTGTAAACTTCCTATGTAACTTACTTCAAACAACGCTCTATGCATACAGGTATCCTCCTCTTAACTGCTCAGTCAGACGGGCGTTCTTGCAATATCCATAATTTCCACCTGAACATTCAAATTTTACTCCATTTAAAGTAAATTTTTCATAATCGCCTCTCAAATGATAATAATTTCTCACCATACCCTCTATCTCGATATAATCACCATTTTTGTACGCTATCACAATGTCATTATAACTCTTAATCATAGCTATCGTATATATTAAATTTTCCACAAGCAAGAAAACTAATATAATTTTAACAATGGCCTTTGATTTTTCTTTAATGCTAAAATATAAGAAAAAAAAAATGTACCAAAAAATAAAATAACATTAAAAATCACACGAAAAATCTCTTTATCACTTACTTCATATGCTATCCTATGCATATAACACTCCTCTTACATTCCCGTTTTTACTCCATCATATCATCCATCTTATCATGAACCTATCCCAGCTTCTCCAGGAATTCCTCGTCCAATATATGCCTGACCAAGTCATTACTAATAGAATATTCGTTATAATCTTCATATGTCCTGTATTCCCAACTGACCTCAAATGTCCCCGCTTTTCCTTCCCACTTCGTAATGTTATCAAATTTATCCGCCAGGAGCATATCCCCTAGTTCCGGGAAAACGGTAACAACATCTTTTAAGGTGATTATCTTCAAAATCCAGATTAATACAATACAAGGTATCATCACCTTCTTTATTCTTTTCACCTATTACTTTCTTCACATCCTCTTCAATCAGAGTGTTAATCCGTTTCTCTTTCGCTGTATCCTCTAAACCACTAAGCTGTGGATAATAAATTTCAATTTCATTCCGCTGTTCCGCAGGCCGTACAGAGAATAACCAGCATCATAATGGTTACTATTCTTTTAGACTTACACTTGCTATGTTTCATTGTCTCTAAGATGGTTAAAATCATTGCCCCCTCTTCCTCCTCAATAAAGAAGCCTACCTGTACTTTTCAACTACATTATAAAAGAACATTGCATCATTTCTGCATCATTTTTCCTATAAATAGCAAAATATAATTTTCCCGATTGGCAAAATGATACATATATCGGAAAACAATATGTTTAAGGTGTAAAAAATGATAATCATAATGAATCAAAAAGGCTAGGTTGCCCGCTTGCAAATTTATGATGTTTATAGTAGTATTAAAATGCAAAAACAAAAGAAAGATATATATTATGGGATATTGCAGACAGAGCGAGATTTTTCAAAGAGAGTAAGGAGGGCATTGAAATTATGTGTCGGTCCATAGAAGATATGAGGAGCCAAACAATAAAAGAAGGGATGATAAATGTTACAAAGAAAATGTTGGAAGATGGAACACTAACGCTTGAAAAAATTGCAAAGTTTGTTGGCCTTTCTGTTGAGGAAATACAAACATTAAAAACAGATCATAATGAATTGTAAAATATATATCAAATCTCCATTAATTACAGAATCAAGGCCGGGATTTTGTTATTGAACTCCCGGCCTATGATTAACCTATATTGCTCGCTCTGCTTTTAGTTTTTTTACTTCGTCAAGTGAAAGTCCGGAAATATTCGCAATTTCTTCTATAGCATATTTTCCAGCTACTAACATACGAAGAGCGACCTCTTTTAAAGATTCACTTCTCATATCTTCCATAATTTTACACATCTCGCTCACTCCTTTCGGATCCTCTTTTAGATACCGTGTTCGGTTTGCCATCTCATCCAAGTCAAGTTTTCGACTCACTTTGTATATCTATACCTCCTCAATCTTTAAATTTCAGCACTGATATAAATATGGTTATGCCATAAGGCATAACCATATTGTGAAACCACCATCAGCGGTTCCATCGCTTTTACAACTTCCATTTATAGGTAGGACTCACCTTGAAAGTATAATAACATACAGTTCTTATATGTCAATAGAAAAATGGCTTATATAAATTCCAGCGTCTGTACTGTTGCAACAGAATCATGTTCATGTTGAAAAACAATATATAATACGAAAATGCGATAATCTAATGTATCAAAAATCAAAAAAGTGCTAGGCTTCTAGATTGTAAAATCAAGAGGTTTATGGTAGTATTAAGATACAAAAACAAGAAGAAAAGCAGGGTGAAATATTGACAACGACAGAACAGATAAACCAGAAACATCAGGAAGATTTACAACGGTTAAGAGGTTTTCGCCTGCTTGATGATGATTTCCTCACAAAATATTTTGAAGGAGATACACCAGTCGGAAAGTTAATGCATGACTTCTCCTGTACAGATGCCTCAGATATGTACTATGGGACATTGGCAAACAGGGTGAGATTTTTCAAGGAAAACAAGGAGGGCATCGAAATTATGTGTCGGGCTATGGAAGATATGAGGAATCAAACATTAAAAGAAGGGATGAAAGAAGTTGCACTTCGTATGCTAACAGCCGGGAAATATGCCTTAGAAGAAATTGCAAATATTTCCGGATTGTCAGTTGATGAAATTAGTAAATTAAAAGTTGAGGAAAATAAATAATTGGAATAATTCATATGTTATGTAAACTTCCTGGCTGAGAATAAAATATTATTC
>CANRWA010000118.1 GCA_947643415.1 uncultured Clostridia bacterium
TAGAAGTTCTAAAATTGAATACCATATTTACAGACTTTTTTTCATAGTCCCGAATTTGACGTTTACCTGGTTTCTTTTCTCTTGCCATAATAAAAGGCCTCCTATGTTTTTTATTTTATCATAGAAGACCTCTCATACGCTATTTACAGAAAAAGATTCACACACTCGGACGGTCAGAGTGCTTTGATGCTGGTATGTGCCAGACTGCGCTATGTAGCCGGGACCCAATGGGGCACCCGCCGTTACATGAACATGGATCACCTCTCCAAACCAGAGGAGGAACTGCTGTCTGATATCATAGCCGGCTGACTACCGGATACCAAATGGCAGAAATTAAATTTGCGAAAAAAACTTGACACTATCTTTTGTTATCATGGTGTTATCACGGAGCAAATTGCGTCTATTTTGCTTTCAATGCGCCACCATTCAAAAAACGCATTTAGGACGCATTAAAACTCATTCATTGATGATATCTCACTTCCATATCCTTCTTTCGTCTTACATAGTTTCAAAAGATAAAAATCCTATTCCTCCGCTTTGAGATTATCTAACACAATTTGCAGTTGTGTTATTTTTTCATCAGATACTTGCTCTGGTTGTATCATATGCTTTTTACCTTTCTGGTATGTATATCTTAACCATATCTTGACCATTTTGGTTAAGTTATGGTTAAGCTAATTTTACGAATAATATTTTGGGTTTCTACATGATAGCTTATCAGGTATAATCATTTTTAAAGTTCCCGCTGTCAGCATTCTCTGACAAATTTTCAGAAATACGATAAAGTATATTGTTGGTGTTCCCCTCTGCCACTATATAACTTGTATCTGCAAACATTTTAAAATACCTTCGCACTATCACAGCTGATTTTCTAGTAATGTTTTCGGCTTCTTTAGGAGTAATTTCCCCATATTCATCCATAAAACTCTTTCTAATTCATTTGTGCAGACGGTCTGCACAATTTATTTTTTCATATCAATCCTACTCCTAATCTCATCCGGATCTGGTAAAGCACTTTTCAAATCCAGTGGAAGATCTGTACACAAATGATATTCACTTACACCAATAGGTTTTGACATATCTCTTAACGCATATTCTGCAATAGTTCTATTCTCATCTCTACATAATATTAGTCCAACAGATGGATTATCGTCTGGGGATTTAACCAAATCGTCCAGAGCTGACAAATAGAAATTCATTTTCCCTGCTTGCTCCGGTTTAAATTCACCTATCTTTAAATCAATCGCCACATAACATCTAAGCTTTGTATTATAAAAAAGAAGATCAATATAAAAATCCTTTCCGCCAATTTCAAGATGATATTGCTGTCCCATAAAGGCAAAACCGGTTCCTAATTCCATCAATAGCGAAGTAACATTCCTTACCAACTCATTTTCTATATCTGTTTCCAACATATCCTCTGTATAATTGATAAAATCAAACATATATGGATCTTTCATAGTACTTATAACAATATCCTTTTGTTCAATAGGCAATCTGTTTTCAAAATTTGAAATCTTATTTGCCACAACTTGCCTCTCATACAACTGGCCCTTCACTTGGGATGCCAATTCATCTACCGACCATCCATGCTCTAAAGTTTTTTCCAAATACCATACATATTCTTCTTGGCTTGACACCTTACTCATCAACACTTGATGATGGCTCCAAGTAATCCTTGCCAATCCATACTTATCCACATCATCCTCAGCGAAAATCTGTGCAAACTTCTTCATATACTTTAAATTTCGAACAGAATACCCTTTTGCACCGGGATATTTCATCCTCATATCCTTAGATAAATTATCAACGAATTTATTACCCCATTCGGAGTTACGAATAATCACACTTCCAATGAACAAGTTTGTTTTCAGCACTTCACTATTCACACTAACGGACGCTCTATATTTAGCCTGATTCACATAATCATTTATTTCTTGTACTGCTTGCAAATACTCATTCGATGTTATAAGCATACTACCTTCCTTCCAAATTGTGCAGACCGTCTGCACAATTGTTAATAATATATTATCTCTTACTCGCTGATGTTTGTTCTTGAGAATCTATGATAAAAAGTTCCCTCGGATTTTCCCCATTATTCAGTCTTGATGCATGAAGTTCCTCTATCCTTTTATCTCGTCCAGGATTTCCAACTTTCACATACACAAATACCCTTTGTGTTGTTCCTTCTGCTTTGACATATTGCTCAATCTGTTCTTCATATCCATGAATATAGTCAGCATTTGAAGAGAGTTTTATCTCAACAACAGTCTTGTCGTTTCCTCTGCTCATCTTTAAATCAACCGGACCCGGACCTTCATTTGTCTCAAAAGTCATGTCTATGTTATTTTGGCTGCAATAATATTTCCCCGAAAGATGTAAAAATCTTTGTAACGACTTTTCCCTTTTACTTGTGGAAGCGGATAATACTTCATCCCATCCTCTATTATTTTCAATCCAATCTTTAAATATCCAAAGTAACTCAAATGTTGCATCCCAGCTACTTAATTCTCTGTTCGCAAAGTGTGCAATTACATTAAATACACCTTCCTTTTTTATCTGCTTAAATGTACTCGCTACCAAGTAATCAGCATTACTATCAAGCTGATACGGTGCTATTGTTTGTGTTCGATAATTGTCAATCATTCTCCCACATCGTTCTGAGTTCTTGAAAATATGCTCTTTCAAATAATCTTTTTTATCAGTCGAACACATTTTTCTCCACTCTTTACCAATAGCTTCATTTACTTCGTCTCGAATCGCTTGATTTTCCTGAATAACTCTATCAATATCACTCCAAGATTCAGCTATCGGTATTTCATGTAAGATTTCTTCTGGCAAGTGCAGAAGTTCACATTGCTTATATGGGTTTATCGCAATTTCTTTATTAAATTCAATATCTAGATAGTTTTCTGCATTTATACCTAATTTTCTATTCACCTTGACCGTATATCTTCTAATATCTGGCAAAATAATAGTTGCTATCATATCACTCAGACGATCAGCGGATACATTTTTTCAAACAGACCAACCAGCTGAAATATCTCTGGCTACTTTGAGCCAGATTTGACTATATCATAGGCATCACTAATAACTTGTTTTGACAAAACAGGTCCAAACCCTGCATCTATTCCTGTTTCCGAAACTCCAAGATTTATTCCACTTACTCCTGAAAAATGAAAAAGTTGCAAAGCTCTTCGATAAAGCTTATCATCTTTGCTCTTTGAAGACTCCAGTAAAATCATTATTTGACGATAGAAGTTATTAATTCTTTCATACGAACCTTGAAATTCCGAAGTATTATTCACTTTCAATCGAAGTAAGTTAATAAAAAACGGGCTGTCGTGATTGATTATCGAATCAAACACACCAAGTTCTTCAAGTTCGGTATCCAGTTCAAAAAACTCTGTAATAAAAATATCTTCCATCAAATCTCCTTTCCGATGTTTTCGAGTTTATGCTTCATTGAATTCGGTTAAAACCCCAATCATATTATTGAGCTTCACACTTCTGTTTCCTATTACATCTAAATTTTCTTCAATATAAACTTGGTCTTTTCAACCGAATATGGTACTCCTGCTCTTGTATACTTTCCGACCGAAACCACTTTGCCTTCCATTTCCTCATTCTCTCTTCCAACCGGCACGATGACAATGTCACCTATCTGTATAGTATCATCCTCTGTGCGATACGAAAACGCACGATCCGAAAATGGAAACAGCACTCCGCAATAAGTATATATAGTCTTATCATCAATATCGGACCTCTTTTGTGCCTGCTTAACGCTATGCTTTTGCAGTCTTTCCTCCCAATGTTGTTTTTTTGTTTCTTCAGCCTTTTCTTTACATGCCTCATACTTATCATTGTATTCTACACGGTTTATATACTCAGCGATTTCCTTTTCCCATTCCGGTATTTCATCCTGCACCATTCCGATGTCAATCTTTTTAACAATCGGCAGGAGCCTGTCCCGGAACCACTTCATAGTTTCACATCCCTCATAACTTTTACAGTCTGTTATCATACATCCGATTAACCTGTTTATCTCTTTCCATTGACCGTCCGCCTTATCCAGTTCCTTCCTGAAAAAAGCTTCCGCCATAGTATATAGTCCTTCTCTGATTGATGCCGCAATCAATCGGGAAATCCCATTAGACAATGCACTCCCAGCCACCATAAAGTCCCGATAAGACTCTGGATTTTCCTCCATATAGTGAGCCAGTTTTTCTATGTATCCATCTGGGAAACTATAATACTTATCTATCACTTTCATACTAAGATTATTGCCTGCATAATCGTCATATTGCGCATACGGCAAAAATTGCTGTAGACACCATGTCCATATCTCAAGGGAAAGCGGAACGTCATACCGCGCTACTTTGACCATGATTTCCACGAACTCCATTTCCCTTGCTTCCTCTTCCTCCGGCAGGGAACAGGGCAGCTTAAAGTGATCCTTTATCGCCTGTGCATACAGAAATCCATAATTATAAGAAAAATAATTGGCAGCAAGTATGTGATCCGCATCTTCCAAAATGAACCGGCATCGTTCCTTTTCCTTCTTCTCATGTTTCTCATCAGAGTATACATGAAATTGTTCCTTAATTTCCATATAGTACTCTCTTTCGATATTTGGGGATGAATACAATATGATACTGGCATTTCCAACATACATGTGATGAACTTTGATTGTCCATATGGACTTCCTCCTTTGTTTTGAGATTGGCTTATATCTTTCTCCCTCTGATATAGGAAGCTTTCTTTTTTATCCTTCTCCCCTCTGTTTACTCCATTCTCCCAGTATAGCTGGAGAATTAGGATTTTCATTCTTAAATCCCCTGTTCTAAATTTACAAGATGACTATATAAATCATGATTATATTTATATTCCTGTTCAAGCAATAGTGCACCATAATCTATATAACGCTTGATAACATCTGGAAAGTATTCCTCTTCTAGAATGTGTCTGGATTCATTTACTTCTATCAATGCCTTGAAAAGCAAATCATTATCACTCGTTATCGTCTGCCTATTGAGATCCAATCCATCCGAATCAGCCATGCTCTCATCATCTATTGACTTATATCCCTTTCTAAGCGCCAGACTTATCGATATTTTAGCCAATGCAAATCCAGCTTCTTGCTATTCTTATTTTTTCATAATTATTCTGGTATCCGTTCAAACTGGAGTTGGAAGATCCATAGAACGCTATTTTATTTCCATCTGCATCCTCCAAAATTCCAAGCTTGTCATGATAAATTCCATTTGTCTTTGATACAGCAATTTTTATATCTAAAAAACTCTTTGCAATCAAATCAATTAGCAAAAATAATTCTTCTTCCTGCAATTCATTTAATTCTTCCATGAAACCTCGTGTAAAACTATCGCATATTATTTGCTCCCTTTTACAATAACCCATCTGAATTGCCTGAATATCATCTTCACTCAAATGAGGAGAAGCAATCAATCTAACTTCTCCCCTATTATGCGCAAGCTTAACAATCCCCTCTTTTATCAATATAAATACACTGGATGAGAAAAACCCGACACTTCGTTTATAAAGCTTTGTGTGTCCTAAAACAGGATTCAAAAAGGCATTTGCTATATTTGTTTCGCCACAGCTGATATAGCTATGCTGTAATGGCAACTCTCGAAAATTCGCCATACTCTACACCTCTATTTCATCTTCAATAACATCCTCTATTAGCTCATCAATATTATCTAGATTATCTAGCTGATACTTTGTTGTTGCCAAAACATCAGAAAATTGATTTAAATCCAATAAACCAATCGGTGCAACTAATGCAACAGCATCCTTAAACACTCTCGTTGTCAACCCGACCTCCAACTTATCGCTCCATTTGCTAATTGCACTGTAAATAATCCACTCACTCCACTCAATATTTATCCGAGGGAATAATTCTCGACACCTCAACTGTGAAATCACCTTGGTTCCTTGTATCTCATTCAAGATAAGTGCTTCCACATTTCTGAGTATTATTTCGCCAATCCCAGTCGCTGATATTTTTATCAAGTGTGTTTTATCTAAAATCAAGTGTGTCCCTGAAAACATGTTAAGAAAATCCAATAAGGCTATCATCTGAAAATGACACTCATTTGCAAGATTAATCAGTTCATCTATCTCTGTAATATCTTGTTGATCCAGTAATTCCGCAAACCTTTCCATTGGTCTGTCAATCACTGTATTTATCTTTGCTATATACGGACGGGCAAACTGATATTCTTCAATTAACATATATTCCAAAAGGCTAAACAGCCTATACGGATAGATTGTTCCTGTTCTTTCTATAAACTCAAAATTATCAGCTTTCATATAATCAAAGAAATCTTTGCTATGAAGGACTTCATTCTTTGACAATAATTTATCTGCAATTCTCCTTACATAAACATAATCTTTATCATAAAGCTTAATATTATCAACATGTATATAGCATCCAAAATAATTCAATACCTCCGGATCACTCGTCGCAAAATTAAGTACAATTTCAGTCAATCCCTGAAAAGCTTCAAAAATCTCCGATTTAGTAACCAATGTGGCCGATTTTTTAATATAATTGACAATCGCACTGTAAATGGATGTTAAATTTACATCTTTTGATAAATAATCTCTTCTAAAATAATATCTATCACCAAAAACTTCCCTCAGAATACCTTGCAAAAAGTATTTATTATCAACACCTTCATCTCTCAAATCATTTTTAAAAACCGCATAAAGAGTATTAATTAAAAAAATAGATTCATTGCAATTATCTATATACTTTTGTATTTTTTCACACAACGCCGAAGACAGATATACGTCCTGCTTGCTCTTATATCTCCCCCGCCCACACAACACACCTACATCACTAATTCTGGCAACAAGAGCCCTGTTGGTATCTGAAATTTTTACATCACCATAATCTTGATAAATATGATTTCTAAACGATTCAATCTCTTTTTTATCATAAACATGCAACCCTTCTGGATAGTAAGCTTTAAGAACATGCTTACACATTACCCCAACAGACAACCGACTTCGATGATATGTATCTCCAGTAATACGATATTGCAATTCGACAGCCCGAAGTAGAATATTTTCTGGAATTTTTTCAGGCAAATTATTCATCCACACTGAAAGTTCTTTAACATTAAATATATCCGGCAATAACTCAACATATTTTTGAATCCTCACACTATAATTCAAATCACAACGCACAATCACTTTCAAATCATAATCAACATAATAGTAATTGCTATCTGCCAAACCCAAAAGATAAATCACAACAGCTGAATACTCATGTAATAGGTCATCAAGCTGCTCAAATTGAATTACAAAGACACTATCACATTCTGCCATAATTTTTGCAAGAAATTTATGATTTTTCTCCCACAGCTTAAATTTATTAACTGCATTTACTTCAATTTGCCTTATCCGTTCTCTCGTAATCCCATAAATACTGCCTACTTCTTCCAAAGTATTACCTTGACAGCGATGACTCAAAACATCTTGAACTCTCATCCTATCTTTTTGACTATTTAAGTAATTTGAATATTCATTCTTTACATTAAAGTGACACCACTGAAGGAACTTCAAAAGCGCTAAGCCAACTTCATAATTTTGCAATCGATATATTTGCAGATACTCAAACATCCTCTCATCATTATTCCATATTGTCAACAAATTGTTCTGTATCTCTTTATCATTGGAATATGCCATGATATATGGGTACACGTGTCTATTTGGTTTCTGCATAGTCAAAGAGATCAAACAAATTTCTACTTCTTTTTTTAATTTTATAACCTTTTCCATACTCAAATAGAAAGACCTAAAACAGCACGTATATTCATAAATCAACGAAGTATTCTCTCTGATATCATCAATAAGTTTTTTATCTATTGCCACATATGCTTGTTGCATTTTTTCAATATATTCTTTATCTTTTTCCCAATACTTCGATGCTAAATCAGAAAATCTGCCTTCATACAACAAATTTCTATTATCTTTAGCCCAACTAGGTTGTTTTCTTTGAATAATCATATCAGAGTTATTCATAACTGAATTATTAGGCAATGATTTTATATACTTTATTACTTCATCCAAACAATTTCTACCAAATCCTTTAATAGATAATAATTCTGTTTCGTTTTTTTTCAATAAATCTTCAACAGTATCCACTGCATTCGATTTAAGCCTTCCATATGTACGTACTGAAAAGTTAAGACTCTCAATTGGTACTTCAATATAATTAATTGAATTTATCCCATATATATTTGCAAATGAATCCTTTTTATCCATAATCTCATTCCTACTTCTCATACAACTCAGATTGATACATTAGTTTAATTTTGGGCGAGACCTAGAATCAACCGTTTTCTTCTATAAGTATACCAATAACTTACATTTTTTTCCATTAAAATATACCTTCACAAGCATTAGCAAAGTAAACGTCAAATTCTCCGCCCCTTGATAAACTAAGCGCCGCTTACTTGCGGCGCTTGCTGT
>CANRWA010000119.1 GCA_947643415.1 uncultured Clostridia bacterium
TTGGTGGTGCATTAGTACCGCTGCGTGGCGGCTTCTAGTGCAAACGTGCTGCAGGGAGGCAGGAAACGCCAGCAGACATCTCAAACAATGCTCAGGCAGCGTATCTGCAACTGGAGGAAACAATATTTTTCGGGGTGTGGTATTAAGGACAACAGACAATACAAGATCCGCTGCCTTAGTTAGGGTACGAAAGTAACATGTATTTACATTGTAACATAAAATATTCAAAGTTCCTATTGATTTTTTCCGCAAAATCTGCTTTTATATAAAGTATCATAAGATTAAGAAAAGTGAGGGTTTGCTATGAGTGCAAAAGAGTATAAGCCGATCATGGAAGGCAAGGTACGCGAAATCTATGACAACGGAGACAATCTGATCATCGTTGCCACAGACCGCATCAGTTGTTTTGATGTGATCCTGAAAAACAATGTCACCAAAAAAGGGACTGTCCTGACACAGATGTCCCGGTTCTGGTTTGAAATGACGGAAGATATCCTTCCCAACCACATGATCTCTGTCGATGTCAATGATATGCCGGAATTTTTCAGGCAGCCACAATTTGATGGCAATAGCATGATGTGCAAAAAGCTGAAAATGCTTCCCCTCGAATGTATCGTCCGGGGTTATATCACAGGAAGCGGCTGGGAAAGCTATCAAAAAAATGGTACTGTATGTGGCATTCCGCTTCCTGATGGATTAAAGGAATCAGACAAACTTCCGGAACCGATCTATACGCCCTCCACCAAAGCAGAACTTGGGGACCATGACGAAAATATCTCTTATGAACAGAGTGTGGACCACCTGGAAAAATATTTCCCGGGCAAAGGTGCCGAATATGCGGAAAAACTTCGTGATTTTACCATTGCATTGTATAAAAAATGCGCCGATTATGCACTGAAACGCGGCATTATCATTGCGGATACAAAATTTGAGTTCGGTCTGGATGAGGATGGCAATATCGTCCTTGGTGATGAGATGCTCACACCGGACAGTTCCCGTTTCTGGCCGGCAGATGGCTATGAACCAGGGCATGGGCAGCCTTCTTTTGACAAACAGTTTGCCAGAGACTGGCTGAAAGCAAACCCAGACAACGACTGGACACTTCCAGAAGATATCGTGCAGAAAACGATAGATAAATACCTGTCAGGGTATGAACTCCTGACTGGGGAAAAGATTGTCTGATATATCAGGTAAAACAAAGTAAATGCCCTGTGGTAAGCCATAGGGCATTTACTTTGTAATCTGTCAATTCAAATCCATTCCATACCTTTCACTGCCGGATACAATTTCCGGAACTGCTGGTATTTCTCTTCATATTTCTGCACCAGCTCCGGTTCTGGTTCTATGGTATCCACCACCCGGACGATCGCCTGTGCCGCCTCTTCCACCGAGGCATATTCCCCACAGCCCACTGCTGCCAGAATGGCGGCACCCAGCGCCGGTCCCTCCTCCTGTTCGATAACATCAACTTTCAGATTCAGGACATTGGCGATGATCCTTTTCCAAAGAGGGCTTTTTGCACCGCCACCACAGATCTTCGTCCGTTTTATACCAATCCCCAGATCCTTTGCCACTTCCAGGGAATCCCGCAGGGCAAACGCTACACCTTCCAATACTGCCTGTGTCATATCTTCTCTGGTCGTATCCATGGACATGCCAAAGAACATAGCCCTGGCATCCGGATCATTATGGGGAGACCTCTCTCCCATCAGATAGGGCAGGAAAAATACATGGTTCTCTCCTAATCCCATGATGCCTGCCTGCTCTGCGGAGAAATCTTTTGTCTTCAATATTTCCTCATTCCACCACTTGTTACAGGATGCCGCACTAAGCATACAGCCCATAAGATGGTATCCGCCATCTGCATGGGCAAAGGAATGAAGGGCATTCCCTGGATCGACACCAAAATCCCTGCTGGTAATAAAAATTGTCCCAGATGTTCCCAGGGAGAGATTGCACTTTCCTTCCCCCACTGTTGCGGTACCGACGGCAGCGGCAGCATTGTCCCCTGCCCCGGCAATGATCTTTACCTCTTTCTCCAGACCAAGTTCAGCAGCGATCTCTGGCTTCAACACGCCCGTTACCTCATAGCTCTCATGGATCTCTGGAAGCATTTCTTCCCTTACCGAACAGATCTCCAGCATTTCCTTCGACCAACAGCGGTTCCTTACATCCAATAACAGCATCCCCGACGCATCTGACACATCCGTACAGAAACGCCCGGAAAACCGATATGCCAGATAATCCTTCGGCAGCATGATCTTCGCTATCTGTGCAAATTTCTCCGGCTCATGTTTCCTCATCCAGAGAAGTTTTGGAGCAGTAAAACCAGCAAAAGCAATATTTGCTGTATATTCTGACAATTTATCTTTTCCTATCGTCTGGTTCAGATATTCTGTCTCTTCCCCGGTCCGTCCATCGTTCCAGAGGATCGCCGGGCGGATCACCCTGTCCTCCTGATCCAGGACAACCAGCCCATGCATCTGTCCGCCAAAGCTGATGCCGCCTATCTTAGAACGGTCTGCCTCTGCTGTCAGTTCTTTCAATCCTGCGATAGCCTGCCGATACCAGTCCTCCGGCTGCTGTTCTGACCATCCAGGATGTGGAAAATCCAGCGGATATTCCTTTGAGACAACATTCTTAATCCCACCATCTCCATCCATCAACAGAAGTTTTACGGCGGATGTTCCAAGATCTATCCCAATATATAACATATCTGCCTCCATTCCGAAGCGCCAGCGAAGGAAGCATGGGCAAAAAATAAGCTATCGAGCTTATTTTCTGCACTGCCTCCATTCCCTCAGCCCAAAAACGGATTTTCTGTTGGGTACCGGACACCGGATGGCTGATTATAGCCAATCTCTTTCACAGGCACACCAATATATTTGAATACCTCGTACAACGTTTTACCATAATGTCCGAAAGCCACTGCGCCATGATGAGGATAATTTCCTTCGATCAGTACATGACGGTAAAATCTTCCCATCTCCGGGATAGCAAAAATACCAATGCTTCCAAATGACCTGGTAGCCACTGGAAGGACCTCCCCATGCGCGATATAGGCACGCAGCATATTGTCGGCAGTACTCTGCAGACGGAAAAAGGTAATGTCTCCTGGTGCGATGTCACCTTCCAGGGTACCCTGGGTTACTTCTTCCGGAAGGGATCTCGCCATGATAAGCTGGTTCTTCATCTCACAAAAAGCCAGCTTGCCAGAGGCTGTGTTACCACAGTGGAATCCCATAAAGACATCTTTCAGGGTATAATCGTACTTCCCCTTTATATCGCTCTCATACATGTCCTTCGGTACTGAATTATTGATGTCCAGAAGGGTAACTGTATCACCACTTACCACTGTTCCAATGAACTCACTCAGCGCCCCATAGATATCCACCTCACAGGATACCGGAATCCCCTGGGCGGTAAGACGGCTGTTGACATAACAGGGTACAAAGCCAAACTGTGTCTGGAAAGCCGGCCAGCACTTCCCGGCGACCGCCACATATTCACGGTATCCCTTGTGTTCCTTTACCCAGTCTTTCAGCGTTAGTTCATACTGCGCCAGCTTCGCAAGGATCTCCGGTTTCTTGTTGCCCCCACCCAGCTCCTCTTCCATCTCTTTCACAACATCTGGAATTCTCTCATCTCCCTCATGTCTGTGAAATGCCTCAAAGAGATCCAGCTCTGAATTTTCTTCTATCTCCACCCCCATATTATAAAGTTGTTTGATGGGGGCATTGCAGGCAAGGAAATTCATCGGTCTCGGCCCAAAGCTGATGATCTTTAGATGGTTCAGCCCCACAATGGCTTTCGCAACGGGGATGAATTCATGGATCATATCCGCACAGTCCCCTGCATCCCCCACTGGGTATTCTGGTATGTAAGCCCTCACATTGCGGAGTTTCAGGTTATAACTTGCGTTCAGCATGCCACAGTAGGCATCCCCACGGCCACCGATCAGGTCATTTCCGCTCTCTTCGGCTGCAGCGATAAACATTTTCGGCCCTTCAAAATGCTTTGCCAGCAGTGTTTCAGAGATCTCCGGCCCAAAATTGCCCAGATACACACATAGTGCATTACAGCCCGCTGCCCTGATATCCTCCAACGCCTGCACCATATGGATCTCGCTCTCCACAATGCAGATGGGACACTCGTAGATATCCCCTGCATCATATTTGTCTGCATAAGCCTTTACTAATGCTTCTCTGCGGTTCACAGATAAACTTTCGGGAAAACAGTCACGGCTCACCGCAACAATCCCCACTTTGATTTTTGGTATATTTCCCATTCCGTCCTCCATTCCGGAGCGTCCGCCAAATGCAGCTCCGTCCCTGATTTATTTACAGTTCCTTAGCTCAACGGCGGGTTCAAATTGGCGCCGTTGAGCTGCAAAAAAACTGCGACTCTATGTCCTAATCGTAACATAAAGTCGCCCTGTGGTCTACCATTTTCTTTACCGGTATGGATCTGTTAATCTATATTTCTATATTATTGCCTAAACGCCTGAAAATATGTTTAACTATCAATCAACTCCTGAATTTCATCGTATGTATCCAGCAGCATCTTTTGAATGCATATCAGGCTTTCCAGTGACAACATCCCATTTGCCTTCTGAGAAGCAATCTCCACTTTCTTTCCGTCATTACCGCGTAATATATAATCCGCCTGTACATCCAGTGCTCCTGCCAGGCTTTCAAGGGTGTAGGCGGAAAACCCCTTCTTCCCCGTTTCTATCTCATATAAGAACGATGTAGAAAGTTCGGCCGCTTCTGCCAGTTCTTCCCTGGTCATTTTTCGTGCCAGACGCAATCCCTTAATTCGTCTTCCCACAACACAATTATCCATATCCTTTCCTCCGATCTTATAAATATCTTTCGAGAAAAATTATACCTCATTTTGAGTACAATTGTGGATATATCATCAACCCTTTATCTTTCACAACCGAATTTTCCACATATCTACCTGATAAATCAACAAAAATATTTTTACTTCATAAAAATGTGCACTTGGTAATATAACCCCTATACCAGAAACTTTCTGTTAATCTTTTACTGTGGATCAAAACCGTTTTCTCACCAAATCATGATCCTTTATCAGGTTTACTAATTTCATCCAGTATATTTGTCTAACACTACAGGAAGCAGAAAACTATTCATAGTTAAACATGCCCACTTCCTTTTCTTTTGTAACCCAAAGTTTCCAGTTGAATCGTAACAAAATTCGACAAATTTCGCAATTAGCAAAAGCATAGGTATATTATTGCTATTGCATGAGTTTTCAACTTGCAATTAAATGTAAATTAGGTGAATTCGGCAATATTATTTTTGTTGTGGCAACCACCCGCCCAATTCGATCCGTAAAAACACTTTTGCCATGGATAAACTATGATGCCACTATTTTTCATAATGGTGCTGTGGTCATAGACCATGAGACTTTATTATAAGAATTGGGAATCAAAAATCCAAGTAAGATAGCTAATGCCAGAGAAATCTGGCCAGGTATTGACTACATAAAAATGGTGTGATATGCTAAATTCATGTGGCATGGGGGTAGCTGTTGAAAATGCACTGCCTGGGGTAAAAAGGCTGCAAAGGAAATAACTGAGGGCAATGAGCAGGACGGTGTAGCGAAATGGTTGGAACAGCTTGTGGGGATTTAAAACGAAATCAGAGGGATTTTATTAAGGAGGTTTTCTATGAATGAACTATGTCAGATTATAAAAAATATGGTAGTTCCAAATTTTATTAATATGGAAACTGCAATAAAAACTTATGATAGAAATACCGATTGCTGTGGAGCACCTGCCTGGAGATTTGTTTATCATGCATTACACTCAGCAGATAAGTGGTTTTTTAATCCATTTGAATATGATGAGCCGTCTTTCCATCAAAGTGGAATGGATAATCCAGATACTATGTGTACCGTTGTTCTTTCCGATGGACAGTTATTACAATATCTGGAGAAAATCAAAAAAAAGACTTTAGATTACTTAGATACAATTACAGATGATATGCTTTATGAGAAACCTCAAAATTGTCCCTATACAAGATTAGAACTGATATTAAGACAATTTAGGCATCTTTCTTTTCATACAGGAATGTTGAATGGGCAAACAGCGGAACATACCGGAAAATTTCCTATATATGTTTCTGAAGATAGTATTTTTCCTGTAGATGGTTCTCTATTTGGCAGATATGTAACAAAAAAGAAGTGATGTTCTTTATGAATGCCGCCAGTCAAATACCTCGCTGCAGAGCAACGGGGCATGACAAGGCACGGAACGTGCCTATGTTTCTATAAAAGAGCCTTTCGGTTCCTTGGCAAGATTCGCCCAATAAGTATGGTATTATGTTGTTAGCAGTGCCGATAAGCTATGTCCTAAAAGGCATCATTGAGAGGAGAAGACACATGAATCAAGTGGTTAATATTCAGGGATACTTGGATACGGTGGATATGCCGTGGGGAAAGTTGTTTTACCACATGATATGGCATAATCTGAACTGTGAAAATAAAAAAATACTTGACTTTGGGAGTGGATTCGGAATTACTGCGAATCATTTAGCTGAAAAAAATGAAGTGACTGCTATAGAGCCGAATGAAGAAATGCTTGTACATAGAAGACATGAGTATGATTACAGACAGGTAATAGGTGGAATCGACAAGCTGCGGGAAATCCCGGATAACTCTTATGATGTGGTTTTATGCCACAATGTACTGGAGTATATAGAAAACAGGGATGAGCTGATTCATGAATTTGCCCGTGTGATGAAATCCGACGGTTTTTTATCCATTGTAAAACATAACAAAGCGGGAAAAATAATGCAAAAGGCGGTATTTGAATATAAAATTGATGAGGCAATGGAGTTGCTCCGTGGCGAAGACGTAAAGTCACTGAATTTTGGCACGATAAGAGAATACGACGATAGTGAGCTGGCTTTGTATAGCCGTGGATGCCTAAATATAAAAAAAATATTTGGCGTTCGAACCTTTTTTGCCTTGCAGCGGAATGAAGTAAAGCGTGAGGAAGACTGGCTGCAAAAGATGTTTCAGCTTGAGTGCATGGCTGAAGAAAGACCGGAATTCAGGGATATTGCTTTTTTTCATCATATCATTCTTTCCCATACAAAATAGACAATGGGAAGAATTTGATAATGATAAAATGCTTATTTATGCGAACTTTTCTAATTATTTTCAGCAATGCACCAATAAATCCCAGTGTATTGACCTGTTCATTTTCAGTCAAATGACGCAGAATGTTTCTCTATAATACTGACACATAACAGAACACGTGGTGGTTCGTGGCGGGGCTGTATAGCAGCAATCCCACATATATATTTGTTGTCGGCCATTCGTTAAAGCATCATTGAATTCCTCTTCCTTTTCCAAAGTACTGCAGGAACTGTGTGATTGGCATGCTAAATACAACTGTACTGATATCGATCCTGGTATGTCCGATTTTCCAATAGCCAAACACCTGCTGTTTTTCCTCTCAACGTCCAACGAAACAAAAATCAACTCAAATTTCCCGTGCCGCTGAGCTAAACCAATGGAGTGCTTTTCCCTATCATTACCGTAAAACAAATATAATTCTGATCCTTTATCATTCTGTTTTCTGCCACTAGGTCTATCCTATACCTTTGAACCAGTTTGCTGACATGATACAGTCCAATTCCCCTGTCCTCTCCTTTTGTGCTGTACCCCTTTTCAAACATCCTTTGTAACTCCTGGTTTTTCATCCTGCTATGAGGATTTGCCACCCGGATAACAATTCCATCTTCTCCTTCTACCTCAAATATAAGATACCCTTCCTGCCCTGTTGCCACCATATCCTGAATTGCATTGTCAAGCAATGTTCCCAGAATCTCGACCATGTGAATATCTTCTACCCCACACTTCGCCAGGCTGCACCACAGTTTCATTTTTATTCTCAACCCGGCTTCCTGGGCTTCCATTATCTTCTCATATACGTGGGCGATCAGAATAGGATTTTCTAAAACCAGCACATCCGCCGGCATCTCATAATCAAGCAGCCTTCCCAAATACTTCCTCTGTTCCTCCACCAATGTATCATAGTCACCATACAATCTGTGCAGGGAATATATGGCATCTAACTGATTCCTGAATTTGTGTTGTTTTCTTTTAATCTGGTCGATGACACTGCGAAAGGCATCAAAATATTTTTTTCGGACCCTTTCCTCATACCGGTACTTCATTAGCCTAAAACCAAGAAACCAAATCAGCAGCAGACAGGCTGTGATGTAGATGTAGTCCCCCAATTCAAGTTCTAAGGTCATATGAAAACCAACAACCGTGGTAAGCATAAGAATCAGGCTGACTAGCAATACTATTATGTACCAGGCCTCTTTCCGACTGCACCATTTCTTCAGATACCAGATAGGAATAGATTTTACTAATGCCAAACAAA
>CANRWA010000120.1 GCA_947643415.1 uncultured Clostridia bacterium
AAAAAATGAGAAAAAGCGAGTTAACAAGAGGAAAACAAAGATTATTATGGGAGGTGATGCGGGATGGCGAACGGCAAAGAAATAAAAATGAAGCTACCCTCAGCCGATGATCTTTTTAGCACGCAGGAGCAGAGGGATGAAGAAAAAAGGGAGAATGTCAGGGATATTGCTATTACAGAGATTAGTGATTTTCCTAATCATCCATTTAAGGTAAAGACAGATGATAAAATGCTTGAAATGGTAGATAGCGTGAAAGAGCATGGTGTGTTAATTCCGGCACTGGTACGAACAAAGCCGGAGGGCGGTTATGAAATGGTAGCCGGGCACCGGAGGAAAATGGCAAGCGAGTTGGCAGGGAAAGAAGATATGCCTTGTTTGGTACGCAGTCTGTCAGACGATGAAGCAATTTTAATTATGGTAGACTCCAATTTGCAGAGAGAGGAAGTGTTGCCGTCGGAAAAAGCATTTGCCTACAAGATGAAATTGGAAGCCATGAAAAGGCAAGGACGAAGAAATGATTTAACTTCGGTCCCAGTGGGGCCGAAGTTTCGTTCTAATGCAGAATTAGCAAAAAATTCGGAAGATAGCATTACGCAGATTAAAAGATATATCCGCTTAACGGAACTCATTCTCCCAATCCTTGATATGGTAGATGAGGGAAAGATTGCTATGCGTCCGGCAGTAGAATTATCTTACTTGTCGAAAGAACAGCAGGAACAACTTTTTGATACAATAAAGATGGAAGATTGCACTCCAAGCCATGCACAAGCAATTAAAATGCGGCAGTTTTCCGAAAAGGGTTCACTAAATTCAGATGTGATTTTATCTATCATGACAGAGGGAAAACCAAACCAAGCGGAACAGTTCAAAATGCCAAAGAAACGAATAGAGAAATATTTTCCAAAGGGGACGCCCTCAAAGAAAATGGAAGAAACGATTATCAGAGCATTGGAATTGTTGCGGAAACGGGAACGAGAAAAGGATAGAGAACGATAGGAAGTTACTCTATAGGATAGCCACGCCCATTTGTGGCTATCCGTTTCCTCCTTTTCCCCCTCCCCACACCCTACCCCCTTAAATTTACCAGCAGTTACCAACCGAAAAACAATATATAACCCCAGTGACTAGCCATTTTTGACAGATAAGGAAGTCTGCGGCTGGTAAATTGGCAGAGTACCGGGGAAGCTGTATTTATGATACCATAAGGATGTAACAAAGTAGTGGAGAAATTACTTGCAGGGTGTTATAATAAATATAAATTCCCTAAGAGGAAAGGGGCTGGTACTTATGAAGGGATGGAAAAGAACCATTACGGTTACTATGCTGTTATTCTGTATGGGGTTACTGGTGGAAGGAGGAACGGTATCTGCCAAAACCCAAAAAGTTACGATGAATCTGGTAGGAGCAAAAACGCTGTATAAATATCCGGCAGCACTGGATAAGGCAAAAAAAGTAACGGTAAAGAGCAGCAAGAAGTCTGTAGTTACCGTAAAATGCAAAAAGAAAAGAGGCATAAGGGAGATTATGCTGAAAGCAAAAAAGCTGGGTTCTGCTACGGTAACGGTTAAATGCCGGATGAAGAATAAAAAAACAAAAGTATATAAGTATAAGGTTAAAGTGGTAAAAGCTAAGAGAACTACAAAAAAAGAATTAGCAAAAAAGGCTTTTGAGATTCAGAACCAGTACCGAAAAGAGAAAGGTGTAGCAGCTCTTGAATGGTCAGATGAATTGTATCAATTCTGTTTATACAGATTAAAGATGAGTGGATTTGACGGACATAAAAATCTTGGCAGGGACACCAACGCATATTTTGGTCTTTATGCTAAATATAAGGTGCTGATGTTTGGAGAAAATATGCACTGTGGTTATAGCGATCCCAAAAGTGTAATGGAATCATGGAAAGGAAGTTCAGGTCATTATAAAAATTTACTTTCTTCAGGTCATGTTTGTGGTGCGATTGCTGCGGACAATAATACATGGTGTGCCATATTTTTTGATAAGGATAAGAGTGAAGTAGAAAACTGGAGAGATTACCATATTAAAGAAATCAAGGTAAAACGGTATGATAATACAAGCAGCACTTATATCGGTGGAAGTTCCATCGGCTACTATGAGACAGATGACCGTTGGGGGACACAGCGGGCGGCGACTATTGTAGAGACATCTGGAAAATCCATCTATCTGGAGATTGGCAAGACTTATACTATTTATGAGAGGAAAACACCGGATGGATACAGTAAGGCAGAGCGTGTAACGATTACCGTTACAGAGGCTGGTGTCAGCGAAGTGGTTTTAACTGGCTGATGGCAGAAACAAATAAACATGGTATGGGAAAGTCCTTTTGGATATGAAATCTGAAAGGACTTTTTTTCGTGCAGAAATTTATGGAAAGGCAGGGAAAAATGAAACAGTCTTTAAGAGCTCCCCCTTATGGGGATGCGACAATAACCAACCATTATATTAAACTTATAGCAGAAAGGAATCTTAATTATGAAAACAAAAAGAAAATTAAGAAGGATACTGTCATTTGTACTGGCAGTTGTGATGCTTTGCGGGATAATCCCGTCCAATGCGACAGTGGCAAGTGCGGCAACAACCGCCAGTGTGAGCCTAAGTTCACTGGGCAGAAAGGGAACTGTGACAATCGGTTCAAAGACAAAGTCCGGCACATGGTGGCAGATGCACCTGAATGGAAAAAAAGCATTCTGCATTGACTTAGGCTATACCTGTCACAGCGGCAACACCTATGCAGCTCAGGAAACCCATCAGTGGAATCAAGATACCAGTGGTAAGAACGGCTGTTATGCAAAGGTAATCCGCTGGTATGTGATTGCGAAAAAACGTTCCAATAAGGCGTTTGTTATGAGTCAGGCGCTGATCTGGTCGATAGTGGAGGGGAGAACCTCTGAAAGTCAATTAAAGGATGTCATTAAGCAGGTAAGGGAACATGCCAATCTTTTTTCAAATAAAACAGTAAATGAGCTTTACAGCGATATTTTTGAGCCGTCCGGAGAATGGACAGCCGATATTACGTTTTGGAAAAAGACAGGAAACAGTAAAAAGTACCAGCAGCTTTTAACAGTAGATGCAGACAAAGGAGATATTGAGTATGAGCCGTCTGCCATCAGTGATAAAATTTACTACCGCCAACGTATTACGGTTATGAAAAAAGACGAGGATGGCAAAGGTTTGGGCGGCATTCAGTTTACACTGGATGCAGACAATCTGGATGACCTCTATTCTTTTTCCATGTCAGACCGTGACGGTGTGGACTCATCGGATGCCGATGATGACAATGACACGTCTTTCAGTATGACAGGCTATACAAGGGACAGCGGAAGGATTGCTTTCCGTATGACCTATAAGCTGGAAACGATGGAGTATTATTATTATCCAGATTCCCAGTTAGAGAAGATGTCTGCCGATGAGAAAAAAGCGGCAAAGAAATTCCTCACTGATGAGATGGAACTGGATGAAGGAGTGGATTTTGCTTCGGATATGACAAAGGCATCCGCACAGAAACTGGTAAATCAGGAAATGAAAGCTCTGAAAAATGACATTTCCAACACCTATACACTGACAGAGAACAACACTGGAGATAACAAGCATATTGTTTTAGATCCGGAGTTTGCGGCTGGGAAGAAAATCACCCTGAAAAAAGCAAACAGTTGGGAAAAAAACAGTAATGGAGAGTGGCCGGATTCCGCCGAGGAAGTACCGTCTGAATATTCGGGAGCATATATTACAGGGGTTACGAACAAATACAAAAAAGCTACGGTCAACGTAATAAAGGTGGATAATTACAGTAACGATAAAAAGGCTCACGGGGACGCCAGTCTGGACGGTGCTGAATTTCAGTTATATGCGGACGCTGCCTGCACGACGATAGCAACTGTTTACAACGAAAGCGGTACAGCAAAAACAGCAGGAGTGTACACAACGAACAATGCGGAACTGACTACAGATTATTTGCGGAGCGGCTGCACTTATTACCTCAAGGAAATTACAGCACCGAAAGGGTATCTTCTGTCAAATGAAGTGCTGCCGATTACTGTAGACGCATCCGGAAAGGAAGAAGAATATACTTTCAAACTTACAACAAAAGAAATACCGGAAACTCCGGTGCTTGGGAAAGTAGCTGTCCGGAAGTATTTTTCCGAGGGGCAGACGGGAATGTTGGATTATGAGATTAACACCGCATTTCAGGTTTATCTGACCGAAAAAGGGAATTATGACGCCTGCGATGAATACGAGAGGGCAGTCATCAAGACGGGAGATAAAGGGTACGGTATTTCAGGTAACTTGTATTACGGAGATTATACCGTCCATCAGGTAGATACCGGGGGTGTGGACGCTATGCGTGTTGACGATTTCCCAGTAGCGATACGGGAAAATGGGCAGATTTATGAATATGCGATAGATAACATTATCTTTAAGGCATATTTGCGTATTATCAAAAAAGATGGCAACACGGAGCAGCAAGTATTAAAAGCGGGGACAGCTTACCAGATTTATAAAGTGACAGAGAACGGAGAAAAACTGGTAGAACAGACTTACAGCGACGGGAACAAGCAGGAGAAAATCAATCAGTTTGTCACGGATGAAACTGGGGAGATAATGACAGTAAAGGAGTTAAAATCTGGCACTTACCGTATTTATGAGGTGGATTCTGCAACCGGACTTCATATCACGGAAAAGTATATTGAGGTGCCAATCAACAGTGAGGCAGGCAATTATGAGAGCTTCACGGATGAGGACGGGTACAGCCATGCCGTTGTTACCGTATCTTACACCAATGAAGAAACGCATGGAAAAATCAAAGTCTATAAGACAGGGGAAGTGTTGACCGGATTTGCGGACGGGAAGTTTGTCTACGAGAACCGTTTTCTGAGAGGAGCAGAGTTTGAAATTATAGCGGCAGAGGACATTGTGACGCAGGATAACCAAGGAACGCACTGGTATGATAAAGGTGAGGTGGTTGCGACGATTACCACCGGAGAGGGAGCAGAGTTTGAAAAACACTGTAAGAACATCACGGGGTATGAGGTTGACGAAGACGGGACAGTGACCGTGAACCTTCCGCTGGGAAAATACCACGTTCAGGAGAAAAATACAGTGTATGGCTATATACTCCCGGACAAGGGATGGGATGTGGAATTTAACTGGGATAACAAAGACGAGGAATATGTCATCAATGCCACAGACAGCACCGATGAAAATGGCGTGCTGCGTGTGGAAAATGACAGAGCAAAAGCAAGGGTTTCTCTATTTAAAACGGATGCTGCCACGAAGCAGGCAGTAGAGGGGGCGGAGTTCGGCGTATATACGAAACATGATATTTACAACGTGGACGGAGAAAAGATTGTGGACGCCGGAGCCATGCTGGGAATGGTTAAGACAGACGCAGACGGCAGAGCCGTATCGGATGTAGATTTTCCGCTAATGGACGAGGATTACGTGGCTGTCACGGTTTCCGGTGTGGAAACCGACAAAACAGAAACCGCAGGAACACCGGATACGGATATTCCGGTTGCGGCAGCACCACAGCCAGAATTGGCGGTACCAACACTGGCGGAGCTTGTCAATCCATTAAGAATTGGAAATCCAGTAGCGGATTTTGATACTGATGATGATGTGGAGGATACAGAGGATTTTGAAGAACCAGACGAACCAGAGGAAAGTGAAACACCGGATATGGATACAGAGGAATATCCGTCAGTGAAATTAAACTCCGGGGATTATTTTCTCAAAGAGTTATCGGTGTCAGGCAGCTATTATATGGATGATGAAAAAGAGTATCCGGTTCATTTTGAATACAAAGATCAGGATACGGAAGTGGTTGCCGTTGACGTAAAGGCAGAGAATACGCAGACATCCACTACAATCAGTAAGACCGCTGTTACAAACAGTGAGGAACTGGCAGGGTGTGACTTGCAGATTACTGACGCAGAGGGAAATGTGATTGCAAAATGGACTTCCGGCAGTGCAGAAAGCATTGTGCTGAATGATAAACTGGAATCTATGGGCTACCGTAATGTTACCGCTGTTCTGGATGAAAAAGGTGCAGTGCAGATAAACGGTCTGTACCATGACACTACCTATACGTTGGTGGAAACCAGACCAGCGGACGGTTTTGTTACAGCAGACAGCATATCTTTTCAGTTGGTAGAGGGAGAAAATAAACAGACGCTTGTGGCAGTATTTCATGGACAGGATATGGCACTCCAGACAGATAACATTGTCCACATGGTGGATGACACAACAAAAGTGGAAATTTCCAAGACGGACATTACAGGTTCTGAAGAAATCCCCGGCTGCGAGCTAGAAATTAAAGAAAAAGAAACGGACACTGTGATGGATGCGTGGACATCTACGGAAGAAAAGCACCTGATCGAGCAGAAGTTTGTCATTGGCAGGACTTATGTGCTGACAGAGAAAAGACCTGCCGATGGGTATGTGACAGCGGACAGTATTGAGTTTACAGTAGAGGACACAGGAGAAATTCAGAGTGTCAGTATGAAAGATGATACCACAAAAATCCGTTTGATCAAACTGGCGAGTGATACCGGGCAGGGACTCCGGGGAGCAAAGTTTGAGGTATACGACAGCCAAAATAAGAAAGTACTTTCCTTTACGTCCAGAGAAAAAGGATATGATATTACTGGAGAGCTGGCAGTAGGCGGAACCTATACCTTTAAAGAAGTGGAGGCACCGAAAGGTTACAGACTGGCAAAACCAGTGAAATATACGGTAAAAGATACGGGTGAAGTGCAGGAAGTATCGGTGACGGACAAAAAGATACCGAAACCTAAAATACCACAGACTGGGGGAACAACACCATTTGCGGCGGTGGCAGTTCTGATTTTTATATTTGGTAGTGGTGGAATAATTTTGGTTCGCAGAAAAAAGAGAACAGTGCGATGAAAACACGGGACAGAAAACAGAACAGGAAACGATGGATCAGGAGGACAATGTTCCTCTTTTTTTTGTCGCTTCTTATGACGGGGGCATATGTGATGTACCGTTATTATCGGGAGGAGAAAAGTCAGCAGGAGCAATTTGCTGAACTGGAGGAATGGGAAAACAACCCCATTCCTTCCCTTGCCCCGGAGAATGTAAATAACCCGGATTGGATGGGGTGGTTAAAGATAAAGGGCAGTAGCATTTCCTATCCTATCATGCAGAAAGAGGGAGATGGGGAATATTATCTCCATCGGGATTTTTATGGAAACTACAGTTTTTATGGAACTCCCTTTCTGGATGAACGGTGTACGCCAGATAGTGATAACTGTATTATTTACGGTCACAACATCAATGGCAGGAGGATGTTTGGTGCGCTCCATGCGTATGACAGTGTGGAATACTACCAGAATCATCCGGAGATATATTTTCGTGCCGGGGAGGAAAAACGAGAATACCGGATTGTATCAGTGATCCATGCTGATACTTTGTTTCCCGCCTATTTTTTTACTGATGTGGGAAACTGGGAGGAATATAGGGATTATGCAGACATGATTTTGTCCAACAGCTTGTACGAAACGGAACTGGGGGAACAGATGAAAAAGAAACGAAACGAAGAAACAACAGAACAATTTTTCCAAAAATATCAGTTTCTTACCCTATCCACCTGCCGGAGCTGGGTGGGGCGGAATGCCCGCCTGCTTGTAGTGGCGGCGAGGGAACGGCAAAACGCAGAATAAATCTGCCGGATTATAGATTAGCTATAAGTAGGTATTTGCCTTATGATAGTGATGATACAGGTGAAATAACTTACTTAATACAGAGAAAGGCGGTGTATATTCTTGAATAAGTTTTGCAATATGTTGGAGAGAGCTAATCTACAGTTTGTTGCTGACATGATACAGATGGGGACTCCAAAGCTGGATTTAAGTGTAAAAAATCTGGAGGAGCAAGAAGACGAAGCGGTCAAACATTTAAAAAAAAGGCTGGAAGATACTGTGTCGGAGAACGAACTGGGAAATGTGACAGATATCGCAATGGAGTATGCAAATGACTGTTGTGAGATTTATTTCGTAGTTGGTATGAAAGCAGGAGCGAAACTGATATATCAACTATTAAATGAAAGTCTGAAAAATAGCTGACAGACGTAACTGGCTGAAAGAAGTAAAATTCTTCAGCCGGTTTCTTTTTTGAAGGAGAGATGTGCTGTTATGAATGGTCAGCCGGAAAAGCGGATGGTAGATAATTATGAGATTACGCAGGCGATTCCGATTGGAGATAGAGAAGTAGTTATGGGCGTGGACGAAACAAAGGTTCTTTCTGAACTTTGGGTATTCTGTTAAAGGCAGATATGAAAATATCTGCCT
>CANRWA010000121.1 GCA_947643415.1 uncultured Clostridia bacterium
CTGTTTCAAGGCTTGGCAATACTTTTTTCAATTTCAATGTGTTAAACTCCCGTGTAACGAATTTATGAAATTGAAAAATTTGTTGCATTTTCTCTGAATTCTGCTATACTATGATTAGAAGTAAATGTTTGCCGTTTGTTGTGCGACGGGGTATAAGGAGCATAACGGGTAATTTTGCCACTTGCCGATGGTGTGGGGTATAAGTGATTCGGTATGTAAATGATTGCCACTTGCTATACAGGTGGGATATAAGTAGTATAGTTCGTAAAAATCCCCATCAGTTTTGGTGGGGATTTTTTCATAAGGAGAAGTTATGGTAGTAAAGCAAGGATACTCTTATCATATCAAAAATGAGTTTTTTGATATGATAAAGGATAAGTACCTTATGAGTAATAAGGAAGATGGAAATTACCGTCCACATTTTTTGGCTATTCAAGATAATAAGAATAAGGAACTGTACTGGATGATTCCAATTAGTTCTCAAGTTGAGAAGTATAAGAAAATTATCGAAAAGAAAGTGAAACGATACGGCAAGTGCAATACAATCATTATGGGAAAGTTTGCCGGGAGAGAAAATGCCTTTTTGATTCAGAACGCATTTCCTATTATAAGCAGCTATCTTGACCATGTGCACACGATTGAAAATAAACCCGTTACGATACATAGCAAATTAGAAAGAGAATTGTCTGTTAATTTGCGGGAGGTATTGGCAATGTATCGGCGGGGGATTCGATTGATTTTTCCAGATATTGAGAAAATCCAGAGAACGATGGAAAAGAAGAAGACTTAAAAAGTGATGCAAAATGTAATGTTAAGAATTATTTCTGATTTGTTAGTCATAATAATGTAAATAGACTAATGAGTTGGAGGTAAAATATGAAAATAAATGGAGTGATTGCTATGTTGAAGAAAAAGTCGCCTAAAATAGTACAAATCAACGATGTATTACAATGGTTTGAAAATGATGAATTGGAATTATCACCAAAGTATCAAAGAAATAGTGTTTGGAATGAAAAGGCAAAGTCCTATTTGATAGACACAATAATACGCGGATTGCCAATTCCACCGATATTTATGCGTCAGAAGATTGATGTAAAATCAAAGAAAACCTATAGAGAAATAATTGATGGACAACAACGATTAAGAGCCATAACGGAATATGTGGGGAATAAATTTCCTATTTCTAAGACACATAATGAAATGTATGGTGGCAAATTTTATGATGATTTAGATGAAGAAATTAAGGAACAGATTTTAGAATATGACTTATTTGTAGAAGTGATAAGCGAAAAGGAAGATCCGGTAATTTATGATATGTTTGCACGATTAAATACGAATAATTGTGTGTTAAATAGACAGGAACTAAGAAATTCAAGATATTGGGGAGAATTTAAGGTTGCTGCTTACAATACAGCAGCAGAATATCGAGAGATATTTTATGATAATAAAATTTTTAGTGACAAACAATTTTCACGAATGGAAGATGTTGAACTTATTTCTATATTGCTAAATGTTTTTATACATGGTATTGATTCAGACACTCCTAATAGTATTGATAAATTGTATTTATCGTTTGACAAAGAATTTAGTGCTTATGATGAGATTAAAAGTAAATTCGATTGTGTAATGAAGGAAATAACTTATATATATGATTATTTGAATGGAAATGTTAAATGTTTTACTAGCAAACAATATTTTTATACTCTTTTTGTGACATTAACACAACAGCTATTTGGAATAGAATCTGTAAATATTTATCGTTTACCTGAGTATTCAATAGAAAATATTGATACCTATAGGGATAAATTGTTGGATTGTATTGTTCAATTTGAAAATGATTTTGATGATTGTGTATCTGAGGAAAATGATAAAAATCCTTTTTACATTGAAATCAATGCATTTTTGAAACATCATCGTACAAGAACTACTAATAAAATTGAGCGTACAGAGAGAGTAAGAATTTTATCAGATTATTTAACAGGTGTTTATTATGGAAAATGATGAATTAAAAGATTATATAAATGAATATACTGTTATGTTATCACCTGATCTTCCTATGTTGTATGAGGCAAGTTTTTTCAAGATATTTGTGAAATTTGAGGTGTATTTGACAAATGTTTTTGAAAATTATTGTATAGGGAGTGTCAGTGGTAAAGGATATTGCCCGCAAAGAAAGTTAGTATTTGAAGATAAGGAACATTTAAGGGCAATATTAAGGGGCGATAAGCAATATGTAGATTATATAAAGAAGATTGAAGCACTAAGTAAACATATTTTTGTAGATAATCCGTTTAATGTTATTTTTGATGTTGCAGATAATTTAACAATATTAAATCAAATGATTGCACTAAGAAATTATATTGCACATGAGAGCGGAGAATCAAAAATTAGATATGTTAAAACTTGTTTAGGAAATGGAAATTTTATAGAACCTTCTACATATTTATTAAAAAGAAATAGGAGAACATCAAAATCAAACTATACGATTTATATTGATAAAATGATTGAAATATCAGAATTGATAATGGATGAACCGTTAGTATAGTGTGAACCGATTGTACAAGTTATAGCGTGGTACTATTATGGTACTAAATCACATTGATACACCCAATAATAATAAAAATTCGTATAATATGAATACGAAAACAAAGGGAAAAGCCGCTGAAATACCACCATCGCACCTTTCCTTTGAGGAGTTCGAATAGTAAACAGAGAGCCGGGAAGCCGCATAAACACTGAGTTTTCCGGCTTTTAATTTGTCCCGTGGTACTATTTTGGTACTAAAATGAGGATGAATAAAAAAGAATAATTGAATAAAGATGAAAGTGGATAGTCGTTTGTTCTTTTGCTAGAGCAGACGGCTTTTTTGCGTTCTGGTACATAGCCATTTTGTTGAGATGGCTGAAAAATAGAAAGAGAGGATAGACAATGATGGAAAGTGAAAAAAAGGTATTGGGAAATGATACAAAAAATATGCTGAATACCATATCGGGTGCATATACGATTCCGTTGATTGATAGGTTGTTTATAGGGGGGAGAAATCTATCAGTCATGGAAGACATATATTCTGTTTTGACAGCATTGCTAACAGTGGGAATGATAAAAGAAGCGATGTGTATGATACGGGGGTTGTTTGGAATGGTTGGAGAAGAGTACCCATATTTTATTGCCATGCTGGAGAATCATGAGGAAATGCAAGAGTTTTTTGTGTTAGAGTTTGTTGAAGATTTTTATGAAGTGATAGAAGAAATCAAATTAAAGGATATATAAAGAGATTTATTCCCGTGAAAATAGCGGGAAAGATACATAGTCATTTCATCTACAGAAATGGCTTTTTTATTGTTCAGAAAGGAGGGAACGTGCAATGACAGATTGCAAAGTGATTGCCATTGCAAACCAGAAAGGGGGGACGGGAAAAACCACTACAGCCGCAAACTTAGGCATTGGGCTGGCAAATAGGGGGAAGCGGGTACTACTTGTGGACGCTGATTCCCAGGGGGATTTGACGACTTCCCTGGGGTGGGCAGATAGAGACGGGCTTCCCGTCACGCTGGCTACACAGATGCAAAAGGTTATCCGTGATGAACCTATCGGAGCGTCAGAGGGGATTCTGCACCATGACGAGGGAGTAGACCTTATCCCGGCGAATCTTGAGTTGTCTGGCATGGAAATGACGTTAGTCAATGCCATGAGCCGGGAGTTTACCTTGAAAAATTATCTCAGTGGCTTGAAGCAGGGATACGACTATATCCTGATTGACTGTAGCCCAAGTTTGGGGATGCTTACGATCAATGCCTTAGCTGCGGCGGACAGCGTGATTGTCCCGGTGCAGGCTCATTACCTTTCCTTAAAGGGAATGACACAGCTCATGAAAACCATAAGCCAGGTGCAACGACGGATCAATCCAAAGTTGAAAGTGGAGGGGATTCTGCTGACGCTGGCGGATATGAGGACGAATATTGCCCGTGTCACGGCAGAAAATCTGAAACAGAATTATGGCAGGGTGGTCAGGATTTACAAGACAGTGATTCCCGTGGCAGTAAAGGCAGCGGAAACCAGTGCAGCCGGAAAGAGCATTTACCGCTATGACAAAAACAGCGTGGTGGCAAAGGCGTATGAAGCGTTTACGGGGGAGGTGATGCGGAATGCCGAAAAAGAACGGCATAAACATGACCCTTCCACCAGCCGATGACTTGTTCAGCACCCAGGAGGAACGGGACGAGGGAAAGAGGGAATCCGTAAGGGAGATTGCCCTGGCAGAAATCAGCGATTTTCCTAATCATCCATTCAAGGTAAAAATGGATGAAGAAATGCAGGATATGAAGGAGAGTATCAGGAAGTACGGCGTTTTAGTCCCTGCTCTGGTAAGGGAAAAGCCGAGTGGTGGCTATGAGATGGTTGCTGGGCATAGGAGGAAGATGGCAAGCGAGTTGGCAGGACAAGCCACTATGCCCTGTCTGGTTCGGAACCTGTCGGATGATGAAGCCATCATCGTGATGGTGGATTCCAATCTGCAACGGGAGAAGATACTGCTGTCGGAAAAGGCGTTTGCCTATAAGATGAAGTTGGATTCCATGAAAAGGCAGGGAGAGCGTACAGACTTAACTTCTGTGCCAGTGGCACAGAAGTTACAAGGAAAGACCTCTAGACAGTTGTTAGGAGAACAGGTTGGAGAAAGCCAAGACCAGATAAGACGCTATATCCGTCTAACTGAATTGATACAGCCTATTCTTGATATGGTAGACGAGGGACAGATTGCCATGCGTCCGGCAGTGGAATTATTCTACTTGCCGAAAGAGCAACAGGAAATTCTGCATGACACCATGCAGTCGGAGGATTGTACGCCAAGCCATGTGCAGGCTATCAAGATGCGGAAGTTTTCAGAGGAGGGGAAGTTAGATGAAGATGTGATATTCTCCATTATGACGGAGGAAAAGCCTAATCAGGTTGAGCAGTTCAGGATGCCGAGAAAACGTATTGACAGGTATTTTCCACAGGGGACGCCCAAAGAGAAGATAGAGGATACCATTGTAAAGGCATTGGAGTTTTATCAACGGAACAGACCGAGAAAAAAGGATAGCAGGGATGAAAGATAAGAAATTACGCCAAGGGACAGATAGGTCCTTTTTTAGTGTCCCGATTTTTTCTTCCCCCTTCCCACACCCTACCCCCTGAATTTACCAGCAGTTACCAGCCGAAAAAGAAATATTATATATACTGCTTCTATTACCAATAGGGGATGCAGAGTGTCTTTCTGGTGGGAATTATGCTAAACCTGAATTGTAAAAGTAAAGTCAGTATGAATGATTAAATTCTATCTCCTGTAAAAAAACAAAGGGAAATGCTGACTTGAAAAAGTAAATTCCAGTGCAGAGGTAAACTCCACCATACTTTGTTTTTTACTGATTTTACAGGATGTTTTTATGCAGAATCTCCTGTTTTCTGCTATAATGATCTCAACTTATCGAAAAATACTTGATTTCTGTGCATGGGAAACAGACCGCTGGGAAGCAGTGTGTGAGACTGAATTCCACCGGCCGCATTAAAAAATGTGTAATGTTTACTTCCAGTCTGACAGCAGATTTCGATTCGTTGATTAGTGGTTAAAGCGGATCAGCTTAGGCGTCAGATTTACCTCATCCGGGGCAATCGGCCTGAGCTGAAATGCATTTAACACATCTTCGCCCATAGTTTCCAGTGCTGCACGGTAAGGGGTTCTGCCTCCAAGACTTTCCCTCGGTGTTGAATTGATATGGCTTGTAATTAGATTCACATCCCATTGGGTAAGGAATTCAAAACTGGTTCCTTTGGGCAGTACCATACGAAGCATGGTATGAGCCTGTTCCAGCCCTCCCTTTTGACCGCTGCGCATTGGGTCACAGTAATAAATACTGGTGCGATGTATGCCGTTAATGCCTGTTTCCAGTGCATCCGGATCACCAAACCCGGATCCGCGGTCAGTCAGTAAATACTCAAAGACAGAAAAGAACCCGTGTGTTCCCATCCGCTTTTCTAACCGGTCAAATACGAGACGGACAGCACCTTCGGTACATCGGTTCATCAAAAAGGCAAGAAACAGCTTTTCCTTTGTAAAAAAGAAAGTGAGCAGGGTTTTCCTTGATTCCCTGGATGAATGTACGGTATCCATTTCTGCAAAGAATGGAAGCTGCAGGGCCTGGAAGTCCTGATAGGTTCGATTGATAAAAACAGTACGGTTTGTAATCTGTGTCTTATGGCACTTACGGGGTTTGAATTTAACTTTACGTTTCAGATCGACATTCCGTGCTGTGAACAGCCCCTGGTCGAGATAGGAATAAACAGTCCTGACAGAAAGATCCAGTTCAGGATGGTTGGTGACAATCTGATAGGGTGACTGCCCCTGTTCAATAAGCGGTGAAATAATCCTGTCTTTTTTACGAAGTTCCTGTCTGGTAAGGTTGATTCCGGCTCTGGAATCCGAAAGTTTTTCGCGGTATTTGCGGTCAGAAAACCTTGCATTGTATGTATATTTGTGAGCGATGGTACAATGATTGATTTTCTTCGGGCATCCATTGCAGACGTAAGGTGCTTGATCCAGACGGCTGCACCGTTCCTTTTCAAAGTCCCGGCAGGTCTGGTTACATGTTGGGCAGGACGTACACTTAACCCCACAAAGAACGATCTTGCCACAGGCATTGGTTTTCTTACAATGATAGCGATGGATACAGAAGTTCTTAGCATTATAAAAGGTACCCTTATGGTACCAGTCAGACAATCGGTGAGCCTTTACCTCTTTAGAAATAGTGGTAGGATCCTTGCATAGGAACTTTGCAATGTCCCTGAAAGATGTACCTTTGTTCAATTCATTTTCAATGTAAATGCGATTTTCAAGTGTGAGATGTTTCTGGTTACCTGGAATATATCTACTCATAGTTTCTCCTTCTACTGCAGTCAGAAGGAGAGATAACAATAACATAAATAGATGAAAGAGTAAATATCAACTGTGTAAGAGTTAATTCCACCACATAAGCGGACGGTGGAATTTAAATAAAAAATTTAGGGGAAAAACTGCTCCGCATTTTTGATTATGGAATTGTAAGGTGGTATATGGTATACTATTTATGCTGATGTAAGAATTTAAACTTTGCCGGAGGAACTTATGGGAATTATTGTATGTGGCTTGAATGGCAGTGGGAAGAGTACATTGGGAAAAGCTCTTGCAAAGAAACTTCATTTTCATTTTATAGATAATGAGGACTTGTATTTTCTTAAGACAGATGCCCATTATATCTATGGCTCTCCAGGCACTCGTGAAGAGGTGGAAAAGTTGCTTTGGAGTGAGATAATGGCACATGAAAACTTTGTTTTTACTTCTGTAAGAGGAGATTATGGAGAAACTATTTATCCATTTTTTCAATATGCAGTATTGATTGACGTTCCAAAGCATATACGGATACAAAGAGTTAGAAATCGTTCTTTTCAGAAATTCGGTGAAAGGATGTTATTGGACGGAGATTTGCATGAGCAAGAAGAAAAATTCTTTGATTTTGTTAAATCTCGACCAGAAAATACTGTCGAAGAATGGGTGAAGTCTTTGAAATGCCCTGTCCTACGCATAGACGGAACAAAAGCTATAGAAGAAAACGTGGATTTTATCATGGAATGGATACAAAATGTAGCTTATGAGTAAGAAGAAGGTATGATTATGATACAAATCATGTAATCTGTAGTTGGATATGGAGGATTATAAGAATGAGATTTATATTTACGGATGGTGGCAATCCTGACTTCGTTGAATTATGCCATTGCTTAGATGAATTTCTAAATGAACTTGTGGGTGGAGAAGTGAATCGAGCAGAATATATTCCATATAATCGTCTTGATGATATCCAGGATGTAATTATTGCGTACGATGATGCTGTTCCGGTGGGAAGTGCCAGTTTTAAAAAGTATGATGATGAATGTGCGGAAGTAAAGTGTGTTTTTGTTAAGCAGGAGTATAGAGGTAAAGGGATTTCAGACAAATTAATGGAATTATTAGAGGGTGCTGCAAGGGATCAGGGATATCGCTATCTGGTTTTGGAATCTGGTGAACCGTTAGTTGCAGCAATGGCATTATATAGAAAAATCGGATATGAAATCATTCCGAACTATGGTCAATATAAGGATATGCCTGATTCCATTTGTATGAAAAAGAAGTTGTAAATTTACAGTTTGTTTGATTGGTAAATTGAAAATTTGGAGGTTAGATAGAGAAATAATGGAAATTCACATTAGAAATGCAAGATTAGATGAATATAAAAGAGTAGAAACAATTATGAAACAGGTTC
>CANRWA010000122.1 GCA_947643415.1 uncultured Clostridia bacterium
GTAGGCTCAATGCGCCCTACTTTTTTCTCAATATCCATCTGGACCCCATCATCCATGCGGCGTGCGATCTCTTCCATCGCTGTATCTGATGTGCCGCTCTTTGCTCCCAGATCAAGTATCCGGCAATAAGCAGCATCCAAGATCTTGTTTACCTTGAAACACTCTGCCAGCGGTTCCCCCACCTCAAGCATTTCCAGGCATTTCGTATAACGCTTCTTCGCCTTGGGCACGGTATCTTGAAAAAGCATGGAGGTACGGAACGCTTCCTCTGTATTCAGACCGCTCATCATTCCCATTGCCATAGCAGAGGCAAACCGCGCCTCCCCAAGACGGCGGACAATTCCGAAATCTCCAAATATTTTTTTATAAATATGGACGATACCGCCACGCAGCACACTGCTGCAGCCAATGACAGCAGCAAGGAGAAGAATGGCTCCCAGAATGATACACAGCACCGGCATGGCGCTGCCAAGATAATTCCCCACCTGTAGCAAAAGTTGTGCTGTACCGCTCATAGTACCGCCTAACTGCTCATAAACCTGATTAAAGATCGGCAATACTTTCACAAGAAGCACAACAATGATCACCATCATCAAAAGCATGAGAATCACCGGATACACAAGAGCATTGCGAATCTGGTTCGCCAACTGCATCTGACGGTCATAATAAGAAGACAGAGCCTGAAAAGACTGTTCGATACGGCCAGAACGCTCTCCTGTCTCAATCATATCCGAAACATATTTGGGAAACCGTTCTGCCTGCCTGACCGCCTCTGAAAGAGTTCTTCCGTCTGCCAGCGTCTCCGCCATCTGTTCCAGCATTTTCTTCGTCTTCTTATCTGTCTCATCCTCTGCAAGAAGATAAAGCCCATCTTCTGTGCCTATGCCAGCATGAAGAAGCAATGCCATTTCCAGACAGAAAGATGAAACATATTCACTGTTCAGTGTTCGCTTTTTCATAATCTGTTTCTCCCCCATTGATCGTTGCTGTTCCCTCTCCCACCACAAACAATACCTCATCCGTCATTTTAATTAATAGCTGTATTGTGCCTTATAATTTTTCTTATTTTCTATATATTTCATAATAGATTTACTTGATTTTCCGGTAGATGCAAAAGTAGGATCCATCAATTTCCACTTTTTCCCGTCTATATAGATCGCTCCTGTGATCCAGCCCTTCTTTTTAGAATAGACATTGATCCAGGCATGATAAGTCTTTCCTGTATAGCCGATCACCAGTTTCGTAGGAACCCCCTGGCTGCGGAGCATCGCCGTCATGGTTGCTGCATAATCAAAACAGATTCCTTTTTTCTTCTTATACAGGGAATTGAGGTTCGGCAGATACCCTTTCTGTACTGTCTTTGCTTTTTTGTTATCATACTTCATATTTTTTATCACATAATTATATATCTTCTTTACCTTCGCAAGGTCGGTCTTGCACTTCTTCGTGAGCGATGCTGCTTTCTTTACATATTTCGTTGACCCATTAAAATTGACATACTGGTTTGGCCGCAGGAATGGTGCAAACTTATCAGTGAACGATACTGAAACAGAGGCAGACCCTGTTGTCACATACTCATTCCCCTGAAGCTGCTCAAATACCGTTATCTTATATGTGCCATTTCCCTCAGTCAGGGGCAGTACTTCATCGCTCTGCTTGCGCAATGTATAGGTATATGTCCTGCTCCCTTTCTTTACCTGAGCCTTGACCACCTTGGAGGTCTGCTCCTTGTATTTCACAATGACATAACCATCCTGACAGTTGGAATAATCAATGACACATTTATTGTTATCCTCTACCTTCTCCCCTGTTGCTTCGGTTGGATAGATCACCGTTTTTGCCGATACCGGAGCACTTGGGAGACTCCCTGCAAAAATGGACAGTGACAGTAAAATTCCCATAATCGTCTTTCTCTTCATACACCTCATACTCCTTCCATAATCGAACTATCATAATCATATCACTTTTAAACCCAAAAAGCAATATTTCCATCTGGGCAATCGCTTATGCGCTGAATTTTTATTATATTCTCATTCTTATTCATTGTTTTTTAATACCCTGTTAATTGACCAAAGCAAAAAGGCATGTTATGATGGGTGTAGTTAAAGATTGAAAACAGAATCACAGAAAAGGAGCTGACCATCATGACGAATACAGGTATTGCGAGACAACTGGATAAGCTGGGACGCATTACTCTTCCGATTGAACTGAGGAAGTCCCTTGGTTTTGCTGATCGCGAAACGCTGGAGATTTATACCGAAGATGATAAGATCATTTTAAAAAAAGCCTCCGCCCCGGTTGATATCTTTACTGGATCGACAGAAAATCTGATTGAATTTGAAGGAAAAACAGTTTCCAAAGATTCAATACAGAAGTTAGCTAAGCTTGCTGGTTTAATTTAATCATATATCCCTTTAGTATGGCAGGAGTTTCCCCTAAACTCCTGCCTTTCCTTTTATGTTTGTATCAGTCAAATACTCCGCTGCCGGGCAACGGGGTATGAACCGGGAAGAGGAATACTATTGCGCCAGCAGTGCGGCATAAATCTCCCTCTTGGGGACACCGCGGTCTTTTGCCACTGCCTTCATGGCATCCTTTTTATCCATGCCTTCTGAAAGATACATCTCCATATGCTGCTGCAGAGGCATTTCCTGCCACACTTTCTGCCGTTCCTGCAGAAGTTCATTCGGATCAGCACCTTCAACAATCAGAACAAATTCCCCCTTCGCCTCATGTTCTTCATAATATGCTGCCGCCTCTCCCAATGTAAAATGCGCTGTCTCTTCATGCCTTTTTGTCAATTCCCTGCACACAGCCAGAGGACGGCCGCTCCCTGCTGTCTTTGCCAATACCTGCAGGGTCTGCCTGAGCCTGTGGGGAGCCTCATAAAATATAGTAGTGCAGGTGGACACCGCAAAGCGCCCCAGCACTTCCTCCCGTTCTTTCTTTTCTGTTGGAAGAAATCCCTCAAAAGTAAATCTCCTTGCTATCATGCCAGACAAAGCCAGTGCTGTGATAACAGCAGATGCTCCCGGAAGCGATGTCACCTCTATCCCTGCACCATAACAGGCACGGACCAGGTCTTCCCCCGGATCGGATATTGCGGGAGTTCCTGCATCCGTCACCAATGCCAGGCTCTCACCATCCAAAAGACGTTTCACCAGAACTTTTGTCTTCTCCCTCTTATTATGCTCATGATAGCTCACCAGCGGAGTTTTGATCTCATAATGGTTCAGAAGCTTAACCGTCTGTCTTGTATCCTCTGCAGCGATCACATCTACTTCCCTCAGTGTCCGCAGGACCCGCAGGGTAATATCCTCAAGATTACCGATGGGTGTCGCACACAGATATAACGTACCTGCCATATAAAATCACCTCTTTACTACACAGTATAATATAGCCGCCGCACTTCTTCTGTATATTCATTCTCCCGTTCATATACAATCAGCGGTTTTTCTACGGTAATCCGGGAATTTCCTCCCCTGACCCCCTCGATCAGTACCATATTAGGCTCTTTATCCACATAAGGATAGACCAGTCTCATCCTCTTCGGCTCCAATTTATGGGCAACCATACAGCTGATGATCTCTGCCAGGCGGAATGGGCGGTGAACCATAAAAAAGTGCCCTCCCGGTTTCAGCAGCCTGACGGCATTATCAATGAACTGCTCCAATGTGCACATAAGTTCATGCCTTGCCACTGCCTTGTGCCCAGCCCCATTCGTCAAGCCATGCGACTGCATCAGATAGGGGGGGTTTCCTGTAATCACATCGAAAGAAGCAGCACCAAAAATGCCAACCGCCTCCCGTATGTCCCCGTTTATAATCTTAACCCTGTCAGACAGGCCATTTCCCAGAACACTCCTTGCCGCCATAGCAGCAATATCAGACTGTATCTCCAGGCCGGTAAAAGATCTCCCTTTCGTCTTTCCTGCCAGCAAAATGGGAATCACGCCATTGCCACAGCCCAGGTCCAGGCATTCCTGTCCTTCCCGCACACAGGCAAAAGCACTGAGCAGTACCGCATCCATGCCAAAACAGAACCAGGACGGATTCTGAATCAACTTCAGTCCGTCCCTCTGCAGATCATCTAAACGTTCTCCCTCCCTGAGAATGCTTTCCCAACTTGGCGTATCAGTCATCCAGCTTTGATTTCCCTTCCTTCCTCTCCATCGCTTCCAGTTTCTTTAATTCTTTTTCATGTTTTCCCTGTATCTTCCCTTTTGGTCCGCCAGTCTTGAACTTCAATTCCTCCACAGCATAATCCCGAACCTCTTTCTCATCATTTTCCAATGTAACGATAACCTTTACACGCTGTTTCAGAACGCTGACGCTGAGTACCTCTCCCCGGAGGTTTTCTGGTGTCCTGACATAGGCTCCCACATTGGGCAGATGGCTGTTCAGTTCCTCATATGCCTCTTCCTCATTTTTAAGACAGCACATCAGCCTGCCACACACGCCAGATATTTTTGTGGGATTCAGAGACAGGTTCTGTTCCTTCGCCATCTTGATGGACACGGGAACAAACTCGGACAAATAACTGTGGCAGCACAGGGAACGTCCACAGATTCCAATTCCCCCACGGATCTTTGTCTCATCCCGGACACCGATCTGCCGCAACTCTATACGGGTACGGAATACGCTGGCAAGATCCTTCACCAGCTCACGGAAATCTATCCTTCCATCTGCTGTAAAATAAAATAACAGTTTATTGTTATCAAAAGTGTACTCTGCATCTATAAGTTTCATTTCCAGGCCATGTTTCTCTATCTTTTCCAGGCAGATCTGGAAAGCATCTTTTTCTTTCTCCCTGTTCTTTCTCTCTGCCTCCTCGTCTTTCTCTGTCGCCACCCGCATAATCCCTTTCAGCGGTGCAACGATCTTCTCTTCGGGCATTTCCTGATTCGGCAGAACTACTGTGCCAATCTCAACGCCCTTTGCTGTCTCTACGATAACATGCTGGTTTCTTTCCAGCACATTATCACCAGGGTCAAAATAATATACTTTGCCTGCCTGCCGAAACCGCACTCCGATTATTGTCCTCATTCCGATTCTCCTTCTAGCTCTCTTTTAATGTCAGAAGCATCAGCTCCATTGTAACATCGAAACTGACGTTTGCTTTCAGGCGTATCTTTGCCTTCTCAAATGCCTGTATGATCTCTTCTATCTTCTCATAACTCCTGTTTCCGGCCTCTTTCATAATATGAGAGGATTCCTCCTGAAACAGGATCATATTCATATTCTTGGTCGCCTTAAATATCAAAACATCCCTGTACCACAGGGACATCAGGTCAATGTAGTCCCTCACTTCATCCTTCCTTGTGCCAAGATCCTTTATCACTGCCAGCATCTCAGACAGGTCCATCTGGTGCAGATTACGCAGCAGCGAAAGAATCTTGTCCTTTCTCTCGATGAAATCCTCTGATCTGGCATAGCGCACTGCCTTCCCGAGATTTCCCTGGGCAAATGCCGCGCTCGCCTTGGCAAGATAATCTGGTATCTGGCACTGTGTCCGCAGAAATTCTTCTACCACCGCTGTACTCATAGGGCGGAATTCCAGTGTCAGGCAGCGGGATTGGATCGTGGGAAGCAGTTCACTGATGTTACTTGTAAGCAATATCACCACACCATATTCCGGCGGCTCTTCTATCGTCTTTAACAGGGCATTCTGTGCCGCCTCCGTCATCTTCTCTGCCTCTGGTACAATATATACTTTATAGTGGCTGGAAAACGGTTTAATATCCATCGTATTACACAGTTTTTCCCGGATCTCATCTACTCCGAGGCTTGTTTTCTCCCTGTTTACCCATATGATATCCGGCTGGTTTCCCGACTCAGCCTGATGACAGGATACACAGGACTTGCATGGCCTTTCTCCCTCACCCCTGCACTGCAGCCCGGCCGCAAAGGTAGTTGCCATAGCTTCCTTCCCCACTCCTACTTCTCCCTGAAATATATAGGCATGAAACGGTTTTGCATCCCGTATCGCAGCCTGCAGATGATCCTTGATCTGCTCATGCCCCACAAGTTCTGAAAATGTAAACATACCCTGTCCCCCTTCCGCCGCATATACGATCGTCAGGTCATGATATCCAATAAAAGCCCCCGGATCTCATCTACCTTATCCAGAATCGCAATGGCATCTTTCTCTTCTTTGATCAGTTCCTCAGCCAGTTCATCCAGTGCCGCATCCACCCTTTTAATCATACCATAAACACGGTGCCTTCCCCTTCTGTCCAGAAAGTTCTCACGGCTGAATTTATGAGAACGGTTCACAATCTCATTCATAAAATCTTTAATGAGCCGACGATAGTGTTTCATGTCTCGCACATCCATCTTTTTACCTAGCTTCTTGCCCTGCATGGTAATCTCTTCCATCATGACATTCAAGCGTTCCTTCAGGCCGGCATCCTCTATGGAACTCATAAGGGTAAACTTAAAATCCTCCCCTGTTTCCTGTGGCTGTGCAGTCTGGCCTGCCTGATTGACCTGCTGTAAGTTATCTACACGAATATCCATCGTATCACCCCGTTATCCTATAACATTTACTAACATGATACCACTTTTCTGCCGTTTTATCTACTGTTTTCTAATATCATGGTTCAGTATCTCATTGATCTGTGCCACAGCATCTCCCATGTCCTTATTTATAATGCGGTTGGTGATCCCTGCCCCTATGAGCTTATCCTCTGAAAAATCTTCCTCATCTGCAAGGAAACGGCGGCATACTTCTGCCACACAAGGTTTTTTCTGCTGGCCCTCCCGTGCCAGTGAACGCTGTATCCTCACCATATCAGGCACTTCTATATAAAGTGGTATTACATACTCTTCCCCAAAATAATCCCGCAATCCCCCATATCCCTCCAATGTGGAGATCAGACAATAATCACCACATGAGAAATCGATCTGTCCATCGTCTGCCGTAAAGTAATACCATGGTCCCATCACGGTCTCATAACATCGGTATTCCGCCACTTTCCCCCTGCTCTCGAACTTCCGGAACTCCTCTTCTGTGACAAAATGATATTCCCTGCCCTCCTTCTCTCCTGACCGAAGTGGTCTTGTGGTATAAGGAACGACAGGAATAAGTTCTGGATGGCACTTCATGATCTGATGATATAAGGTATCCTTGCCCGAAGCACTCTTTCCCATTAAAATATACAGCTTTCCCATTATCTTCAGCTCCTTTTTTCACAGACGCGGATATATTGGCCTGTCTCATCTTCCAGTCCCATGAGATTCAGCCGTTTCTCCTTTGCCCACTGAATCTGTTCCAACACCTCATCTGTGATCTCTTCCCCAGGTACGAGAAAGGGAATCCCCGGCGGATAGACAAAGGCATATTCCGCTGCCGTCCTCCCCAAGCTGTCCTCCAGCCGGATCCTGTCACTGGGAGAATTCATCGCCTCATATAAACCCATATGGATCCGCACCGGAAAAATGATTCCCCTCCGCCTGTCACTTACTTTCTTTTCTTCCCCTGCACCGCTGTATGCCTCCAGACACCTCTCCCCAGCGTCTACAGAAACCGCCAATTCCCTATCCAGTTCTGTCAGTGCAGCAGCCAGCCTCTGCCAGCCCTCATCGGTGTCACAGATACTTGTCATGGCAAGAATAAACCCCGCCCCCTCCATCTCAACCTGAATATGGTATTTTTCCCGGAGGGCTAACGCCAATTCATAACCGGTCAGAGGCCCACTCCCCACCACCAGCTTCGATGGCTCTTTCCTCGGATTCTCCCACAGAGACAGGACATTCCACTTTACTGCCTGTCCGCAGAACCCAAGCCAGTTATTTCTGTATGTTGAAAATGCGGTTCTGGCATTTCTCTCCATCCAGTCCATACATATGGCTGCCCCCGCCATCAATACATAGGAGGGACTGCTGCTCTCGTAGATGTCCAGATACCGCCTAACCTTTTCCGGACTTACCCTGTCTGAGCAGAGATGAAGGACACCTGTCTGCGTCAGGGCAGGAAGGGTCTTGTGCAGGCTCTCAACGACAAGGTCTGCTCCCTGGGATATGGCCGCCTCTGGTATCGCCTTCCAAAAAGAGTGTCCCCATGCAAAATGTGCCCCATGGGCCTCGTCTACGATCAGGGGGATTCCCTTTTCATGTACCTGTCCTGCTATTTCCCGGATATCTGAAACAACCCCCTCATAGGTGGGTGAAGTCACCACTACACAAGAAGCCCCCGGATAGTTCAAAAGAGCATCTGCCACCTGCTCTGCCCGTATTTCCAGGACAATACCCGTTTCCTCTTCCACCTTCGGATAGAGATACA
>CANRWA010000123.1 GCA_947643415.1 uncultured Clostridia bacterium
TCTTTCATCTTCGGTGTGCCACGTCTTAGCATCTCCCCGCATTCGACCAGGATTGTGCCTTTCGGATCAGTGACACAATAGCTGACATTCGGCGTCATCTGCATGAGCTGCGGCTTGACATAGAACCGTGTCTTGCCGCTCCCACTCCCGCCGATGATGATCACATTCTTGTTCCTGGCATATTTTGGCTGCTTCGGCCTGCTGTTCATGGTAAGGCGTTCTGTCTGCGTTAAAAGGATGTTATTCTCGAATACCGGATCTATGTACGGGGCGATGTCTTTCGGCGTCCCCCATCTTGCAGATCCATACTCCACTCCCTGCCGATATTTCTTTGCATTTTTGCCTTTCAGATATACTATGAGCTTTACTGCTATTGCCCCAACTACTCCGGCCAGTAAGTCAACCCCATGAATGCTCGGAAGCGGATTCTCAAACGCCAGTTGGAAATTTAAAAACAGCGCCATTGCCTTTTCTATCAGGGAGTCCCCCACGCAATGGCGGTACAGCCACGCCAGTTTATCCACCAGATAAAACACAATCACATAGGGGATATTCAGCATTGCCAGACGCTTCACATCTACGGAAGTCATTTTCTCCCGGATCATGCTTTTTAATTTCCCGGACAACGGCACGGCTTTTTTCTCTGCAACGATTTTCTTTTTTGGTTTCCCACTCAATGCTCCGGCCCCCGTTCCTTCTGTTTCGTCTTTTCCCGCTCCCTGTGCTTTGCAACCCGCTCCTTCACCAGTTCCAGCTTCCTGCGGACGGATGGTTTCTTGCTTTTATTCAGCGACTTCCCGGTATATTCCTTAAATGCCGCCGTCATGACATCCACATCCTTTGCCTTGAAGAATACAAAATAGCGGGGCGGGGAGATGGACGTGTCTTTTTTCAAGCTGAAATCAATGCTGTATTTCCGGGCGCATTTTTCAAAGGACTTGATATTGCCGTCCGTCACTTCAATATTGGAAAGCTGGCACCCCTGCTTCATCAGCTTCTCCATGCTCTGCTTCCCGTGGCTTTTGGCGGCTCCCTTTTCCGCCTTCTGCACTGCCTTTTTCTCCATTTTTTTCTGCTTCCCGTTCCGCTTCTCCTGCTCCATCTTTGCCAGCGCTTTCAGCATGGCGGCTTTCAGAATCCGTGCGGTGATCTTGCCGCCGTTTACGCACAGCGATATGGTTTTCTCATTTACCTCGTCCTGCAAGGCGTTCCCCCTCCTTTCCTGCGGATTGTTTTTTCTCCCTCATCTCCCGCAAAATTTTCTTCAGGCAGTAACCAATGCATGGGGAATGCCTGCCGTATGGACAGCCCTGGCAGCCGTCACCGCCATTTCTGCTAAATTCCTGCGGCAGAGGATTTTCGGAAACATCCGCTGATACCGAACCTTCCTCTGGGAGAAGGTAATAACATTCCTCCTGGCTGCAGCCTTTCCGCTTCCCTTTCCAGAAATAACAGTGCTTACAGTCACCTGGCCTGTCTGCCGCATATCTCCTGTTATTCCTCGCCCGGTTCCGGCTGTCTGCCCTTCCTGCCTGCATCCCATTCCCCTCTCTGCCTCATTTCCTCCATCCGCCTGTCCTCCTGCGCCCCTGCCCGGATGCATGAGTACAGCGTAACCGCCACAAATACGCCTGCGGCGGCAATGATTCCTTTCATTTTGCTTCACCCCTTTCCATACGGGGAACTGCCGTATATAGATTTCTGCATGGATATATTCCCATTTAAAATCCGTAATGGGCAGTCCCCCATATACAGGCATGAAAAAAACGCTTACAGATTCCTTCCGTAAACGCCTATGCCTGATTGCTTTATTATATTGTTACAATGATTGGCCGCCTGGATTGCTCCAAGCGCTGTCAGTCCTCCTTCCTTTTTCTTCGGAATATAATCACAGAGCTTGCAATCCCGCAGACTGCAATCCCAGCCAAGGCAAGCCATAACCAGAACGGCCTGTCATCCCCGGTTTTCGGTGTCCCGGCAGACGGTGTTTCCGGTTTCGGCGTTTCCTTCGGCTGCTCCGGCTGTTCCGGCTCGTCCGGCTTCGCTTCATCCTTCATCACAACCTTCTGGATTTCCCCGGTATCCCTGACTTCAAACTTCACATCCTCCGCCACGAGATAGCCGTCCGGGGCGCTTTCCTCATGCAGCGTATATTCCCCGATTGGCAGCATTTCTATATAATGCGGCTTATTCTCGGAAGTCCAGCTCTCCACTGTTTTCCCGTCTTTATCCAGGATGGTAAGTTTCGCCCCTGGCAGTTCCTTCCCGGCAATGTCTGTTTTGGAAATCTCCACCTTTGTCACATCATCCTTCATTTCCACCCTCTGCACTTCGCCTGTATTCTCCACGGTAAACTCAATCTTCTCCGCAGTCACATATCCGTCTGCAGGCTGTGTCTCGGTCATGCTATATTTCTTACCGACAACCAATTCTTTTATGATATGCGGCTCCTTGCCGGAAACCCACTCATCCACAAGATTGCCGTCCTCATCCGTCACCTGCAGCTTCGCGCCCTCTACCTCTTTTCCATCCGTAAGGGATGTTTTGGTAAACTCAAATACCGTAGGCACATTTTCAAAAACAAACTCATAGGAAATGCTTTCCTGTTCCGCATCTTCATAGGAAAAATCAAATTCCTGTGTTTCGCCCTCACTGGTAAATCCCGGAGCCGGGGCAGTTTCTTTCACATAATAAGGGAACCCAATCGGGAGATCAGCCGCAAATGACAGCTTGCCGTCTTTGTCCGTGGCTTTTTCCTCGATTACCGTATCTGCTTCGATGATTACCTTGCCGTCTTTGTTGGTGATGTCCTCCTTCGCACAAAGGGCAAATGCCGTCCCTTCCACTGCACGGTCAGAATCTTTCTCCGTCTTTAATACGTTGATCTCCGCTTTCTGGCGGTTATTCTGCCAGTCCGTAGAGAACGTGACAACCGCTGTGTCCTGGTCACGGTAAGTAAGGTCAATCTCCCGGATTTCGCCGTCCAGGACATAACCCTCTGCCGTTTCCTTCTCCTTCACATAATATTTCCCAAGAGGTAAATTTTCCAGTTTTGCGATCCCGGTATCATCCGTAATGATCGTGTCCACCAGTTCATCCTTTTTATAGTAATCGCCACTCTCTCCGTCTACCGCTTTTATATCCTCTAAAGCATACACTTCAAAGGCAACGTCTTTCAGTGAGCCTGTGACATACTCAAACAAATGCGTAATCCAGCCGCCAATGCTGTCCAGCAGCGATACGTCCTCTAAAAACTCCCCTTCTTTGTTGATCAGGAGCGTGCCTGTCGGCACATCGTCCTTCATCTCTACCTTTTGGATTTCAGCCGTATCTTCCACGGTAAACGTGATTTCTTCTGCCTTTAAATATCCATAAGGCGCCAATTCCTCCCGGAGCGTATAAGTTTCCCCTACGGTCAGCCGCTTAATGATATGTTCCTCCCCTTTGACGGATTTCCATGTATCTACGGTATTCCCATCTTTGTCAAGGACAGTCAGCGTTGCCCCTTCCAGTTCCACACCTGTTGCAAGATCTGTCTTTTTGATGGAAACGGCAGTAGGCTTGTTTTCAAATTCAGAAACGTATTCTGCCACTTTCACATCCTGCCCCTGGTATGCTGCAGATACTTCCATGGTTTCATCGGAAGATACATAGCCTGCAGGAGCCTGTTCCTCCCGGATGTAATATTCCCCGAAAGGCAGATCCAGATCAAAGACTGCCCGTCCATCTTCTCTGGTCATGGCTTCCCCAAGCAACGTATCCGCTTTTACAATCGCTTCCCCATGTGCCAGAATATCAGTTTTTGCATACAGCCCAAAGACTGCGCCTTCTACTGTTACGCCATTCTCTGCATCTTTTTTCACCACTGCAATCTCCACCTTCTGGCGGTCATTTTCAAATGTGGCTGTCTGCTCAATGACTGGCGTATTCTGGTCTGCGTAAGCAAAAGTAATGGTCTGCGCCTCCCCATTCAGCACAAACCCTTCCGGGGCTTTTATTTCCTCTACCCGGTATGTGCCAAGCGGAAGGTTTTCTATCGACGCTTTCCCGTCTTTATCCGTCACCAGTGTTTCCACCAATGCGCCGGAAGCATATTCAAGAATCCGGTTCCCGTTTTCATCCTTCTGAAAATCTGCGGTATAAATATCCTCCGCTGCATAGACTTTGAACTCTGCGCCCTCTAATGTTTCCACCTCATACCGGAAATCCTTATCGTCATACCGGTTCAGCACTTCGCCTTTCTTCACGATATGCAGCTCGCCCTTAACCGGATGGTTCTCATAGACAACATCAATGATAACGTCCCCTGATACCTCATCCATCTGGTACAGCGTATCGGAATCTACGGACACTTCATAATAATTCTCATTCAGCGTATAGCCAAACGGGGCATTGACTTCCTCTATGCGGTAATGCCCGATTTTCAAATTCTGCGGCAGGATTAGGTAGCCTTCGCTGTCTGTAAAATAAGATTTGTGCGTTACCACGGTCGGGTAAGTCGTCACCTGCTCCACATATTTCTCATTGTCCAGGTCATACACCTTGAACTCTGTATTTTCCGCAAGCACAGCCTTCTTTGTTTCGTCATCCTGCTTCACGATTTTGAGCTTCGCTTCAAATTCATCATCCAGAAGCACCCGCCACACCTGCGGCGTTGCCGGCTTATGTTCTGTGACATGCACAAGGAAGTCCTTGACCGGCGTGTAATTATGCGGCGTGGTCGTTTCCTTGACAATGTAAGTCCCAAACGGGAGCGGGATGCTGCAGGCATAGCCCCTTTCATCGGTGAAGATTTCCGTTGCCCCGTTTTCCCCGATTGCCACAGGTTCAGCGGAATCGAAATCATATCCTCCATTTTCCTTTGTGTCCAGGGAAGATACTAACCATGCGGTAAACCCTGCGCCGGATAATAAATCTGCATCAGTTTTCCCATTGTCCGCCGCCTTAATGATCTGGAACGGCTGCTTTTTCACCTGCTCCGGGGATATGCAGTCACGCTCTACCGTAGCAACCAGATCTCCCTCGTAGTTACACACTAAATCATACTCCGTTTCATCCGCCAGATAACCCGTGGGCGGCGTGGTCTCTTTCACAAAATATTCCCCAAGGTATAAATCTGTAATCTCTGCCTTGCCCTCTTTATCCGTAGTCAGCGTTCCCACCTGTTCCCCGGCTTTGTAAAGGACACCTGTTTTTTTGTCTGGATGGAGAATATCATTCCTTGCATATAAGCCGTAAACGGCATGTTCCAGCGCTGCGTCCCCCTGCGGGATATTTTTGTTGGTTTCCTTATCTTTCTTCTGCAGGCGGATCGTGGCATTGACACGCTCATTGGCAAAGATATGAGAGAATGTTACTTTCGCCTCTTTGTCATTGGTATAGTCAAACCGGAAAGAATACACATCCTCCGTATTCCGAAGATACCCCTCCGGAGCCTGGATTTCTTTTATTTCATACCCAAACCCAATCGGAAGGTCTGCGGAAAATGCTGCATTGCTATCACTGTCCGTTGTTGCTTTATCTATCAGTGCGCCCTTTGATACAACAACATTTCCGTCTGCATTGGTGATATTTTCTGCGGCATACAGTCCGAAAATTCCCCCTGCAAGGCCATTTCCCGTATCCTTATCATTCTTTACCACACGCACATCCGCTTTCTGCCTGTCATTTAAGAATGTAGTATCGGAAAATGCCGCCTCTGCCATCTGCCCTGCATAGGTAATCGCCACGTCCTTTGTTTCCTCTTTGTTATAGAAATTCTTCGGGGCCTGCATTTCTTTTACCCGGTATATGCCGAGATGCAGATTTTTCAGCATCACAGAGCCATTGTCCCCGGTCGTAAGGTTTTCCGCTACCAGCTCCCCGGCTTTATAGACAACAGAGCCGTAAGGCGTGGTAATATCCTTTGCCGCATAGACATTGAATACTGCCCCTTTCTGCCTGCGGCTTTCATAGCGGAATGCTGTGCCGTTCGCATTGGAATCCGCACCCACCAAAACTTCGCCTTCCTTATAAACCGTCAAATTTCCAAGCTGTTCCACATCCGGAACAGTAGTGGAAGTCGTTTTATTCGCTTCCAGCGCCACACGGTAAGCTGTCGCATTATAGCGGTATCCTACCGGGGCTGTGATCTCCTTCAAATACACCGTATCCTGCGTCATGACAATTTCTACTTCCGATGCACCGTTACTGTCTGTTGCAGGCATCCTGGTAATCAGATCCGTACAGCCCTTATCCCGGTAAACGCCAAATACGGCTCCGGAAAGTTTTGCGTTGGCAATGGAATCCACCTTTACCACCTTCACCCTTGCCCGTTCTAGCCAGTCCACGGAAAGGCTCACGGAATTGCCACTTTCTTCCTCATAATAACTCCCGATGTCCTGCGTGGAACTTCCTGTCGGAACAACAAGCGCTTTCCATATCACCCGGATACTGCCTTTCATCGCTCCGGTATTCCAGTCCCCATTGACCGTCACAGGGGCGGTAAAATAAAAACTTGTCCCACCGGAAACACGGATGTTTCCCCCGGTCTGCTTGCTCCCGTCTGTCTTATTATGGAACGTCACATCTTTTGGCAGCTTGATGGTGATGGAATTTCTGGAATCGCCGTTCAGCTTCGTTGTCCCCGTCACCTGTTTTGAACCGTCATAGGTTGCCTTTAAAGCAGTCTTGCTCAAACTGATCTGCGGGTCGGGCGGCGCAGGCAGGCTTTCCAGATAATTGATCCATCCAAGCACCCCGCACTCCCGTAAATCGTCCATCGTGCATCCGGCAAACCCATCCATGCCGCAGTAAAAATAACTGGCCGCAATGTGGGTGAACACATACTTTAACTCCTCCCCAAAGGACGGCATATAGCTTGCAGTCACATCTCCTGTGCCTCCGTAGCCATAATAGAGCGCTTTCTGAAGGTTCGGATTCCCGTCTATGATCTGGGCGGCGTAGCTCCCGGTATCCGGGGAACCCTTTGCCGACTCCAGGCAGTAAGCAATCTTCCCATTTACCGTAAAATAACAGGTGGAATAATTCCCCAGGTTGCCGGGATAATAAATCTTCCTTCCCTTTACCATTGTTGCAGAACCAGAAGCTCTTGTCGCCTGCCTGTTCTCCGCAAACAGAAGGATACCTTCTTCCTCTGCAATCATTTCTGCATCCTGCCTTATCTCTTCTGCTTCTTCCATGCCCTCTATGACCGCTTCCATCTCGGATTCTGTCATGGATTCCTTTGGGATTTCTTCCACATCTGCCATCTGCCCCGGCAAATCTCCTTCCCCATCTGCTTCCGTTCCTTCTGAATCATCGGAATGGCTGTTTTCGCTTCCTTCTCCATCTGCCGCCTGCTTACCAGAAGATGATGAAGACGATTTTTCCTTTACAATGATGTTCCTACTGACATGATAGGATGGATTCTTACTGGCCGGCTCCACAAAATAAACCGCTTTGTAAGTCCCCGCCTTCCCAATGTCAAACTTTTCCCCGCCTTTATCCTTCGCCTCATGGAATGTGATTTTTACTTTATCTGGCGAAAACTCTATGCCGGAGAAATCATACTCCACGTCAAAGCCACTGTCAATCTCCACGGTATAATCTTCCGCAGCCACAATTTCATTCGCATCCAGTTTTTCCTTCACCTTCTCCAAAGCCGGGTACTCCGCTTCATAAGCCGCCGGCTCCGGCCCTGCCGCATAAGCCCCCAACGGCTGTAAGAAGGCTGACAAGACCGTGACTGCCGACAGCAGGCCGGATACAATCCTTTTTACGTTTCCTTTCAATATATTTTGTCCCTCGCTTTCTTTGTTGTGCAGCTTCATAACTGCCATCATCCTGTCTTTTCCGCTTATTCCCTATCTTCCCATATACCTGTCTCCCTTCGTTTTATTTGCGCTGCCAGCCGATAACAGCACATCAATACAGGAAAGCCCCTGTCCCGGTATCTTCAAACACACCGGAATTAAAAGACTTCCCTGCATGGCATCTGCTGTTATCCAGCCCGGTTTCCCGGACTGGTTTTATTTTATATTGAGCGTTTTCCTGTGTTCCTCCCAGACCCGTTCCCTGCCCCGGCTTCTCTTTCCTGGGGCGTTTTCCCCGGCAAGGCGCGCTTACGATGCACACTCAATGCCGGGTATCAATCTGGGCAGGCTATGAAATTTTCAAGGTACGAGTGAAAGGGAAATCTTTGAATTGTGATAGTTGGAAATTTTTCAGAAATGTTAC
>CANRWA010000124.1 GCA_947643415.1 uncultured Clostridia bacterium
AGGAGCTACTGTGGCTATAGGATAACGGAAGTCCGGCAGATTGTGGTTCTGCTTACGGGGGCGCAAGATGTCCGGGGGACATCTGCTCTGCGCCGACCGAAGCGGAGCGGAGACCGATTCCCCCTGGTCACCCCATGGATGGGTATGCCTAGTGGCGAGGGCAGCGGACTGTAAATCCGTCACAAAGAAACACCGCAGGTTCGAGTCCTGCCCCATCCACTTTCCGTTTGCGTGTCCGAGAGGTTTATGGTGCCTCTCCGTTCCACTCCGGTCGTCGCAAAGCGGATGTCCCCCGGACATCCTGCGACCTGCTAAGGTGGTGTGCGGCAACGCACCGAAGGTTCAAATCCTTCCGCAAACGCTTTTAACAAAAGGTGTGGTATAATAGAAAAGGACCGGTGAAAACCGGTCCTAAGCTATGTGCATACCTATTATACAGTTACATTTTCATCCTGAAGGCGAAGTAACTCTGCCTCAGTCAGTCCTGTAACTTTCATAATTTTAATAAGGTCGTCACCTTCATCCATCAAGGATTTAGCCATTTCTATAACTTTTTCCCTTGCTTTCTGATTACCATATTCAATTTTTTCCTTCTCATAAAGCTGTCCTAACTGTGTCATGTTGATGCGCCTCCTTATTTGATCCATGTAATCCCTGTTTATAAATTTGTCACTTGCAACTATCACGCCGGACAGGGTAAAAATCCGCTGCCCTTCGTCCGGTATCTGTTCAGCCAGGTCAACGATCCTCTCCAGCATATTCTGTTTCCCTTCCGTACCGGGAACCGTGAGCGGCAGAATCACTAACCGCATCAGGTCATCATTTGCCAGAGGGATGCCGGACTGGAGTTTGCCCTGAATTTCATTAAAGGCTGCCTCGCCGTCTATATGGGACAGGAAAGCCTGCTCGGTACGCAGGGTAAAACAGTCCGTTTCAAGCGTTGGCTCCGCACATTGCACATCGCTGGTGTAGATAACGATCAGGCGCAGGTTGAATGTTTCATCTTCCTTAAAGTATTTTTCCATTACCCGCGCGATATAATTCAGATATTTTATCTTATTCGCCTTTTTGTATACCGATTCGTAATCTACAATCGCATAAGTGCCGTCTTCCAGTAAAAACAGGTTGTCAATGCTTTTTTCATTTGCAGCAATCTTCGGCAGGTCTGTGGGAAGCAGTTCCCTGATCGGCGGCAGGTCAATTCCATATGCCGCAAAACTTTTTTCTTTATATGTCTGGCCGAGGATCTTAAATAAAATATCCTTATTCTGATAAACGATTCCTTCTGACATTATATTCCCCCTTACCTCTGTAATGAAGTCATATACTGGAGTTCCATATCCTTGTCCAGCTTGATTTCAGTTACTCTTTTATGGATTGCTCTGACCAGCGGGCTGGAGGTCTGCTGCGCACAGGCGTCAGTGCTGTTTTCGATATATGCCAGAAAATCCTTTATCTCGTCATCCACATCATCCTTTTCCCCCTTGGTGCTTAAAAATATCTCGGTGGTTTCATCACCAAGCGCCAGCGACAGATCTTCCAGACACCGGTTCTCAAAGGTGTAGATGTGTCGTCCGTCGGAAAATGGATCAAAGGTGCAGATAAAGATGATGTATGATTTCTTCAGCTTTGTGCACCTTTTTCCGGGGAGGATTATGTCCGAGTCGATATTGCACTGGAAATACCTTGCTTTTTTGAGAAGTTCCTCATCTTTGCAGCACAGCATCTCAACAGAGTATATGGTTTCCTGTTCATCATGGATGCAGGCATCTAAACGGATGTCCCCGCTGTCAGGTGCAATGTCAGTGGTTTTCCGGGTAATCGGGAAATCTACCTTTTTAATGGGGACATTTAATATTTTTTCCAGTACCCTGCGGCATATTTCCGTGTCGCTCATTACCTTCCCAAATAAAAAACTGTCTGCAAGGTTCAGTTCCTGAATAGTGTTCGTTTTGTTTGCCATAAATAGCATACCTCTCTTTCTCAAATTATAGCATGATTCTGCCGTTTTGTCAGTTGCGATTTGAATTGTTTTACGGATTGCGAACAGAACCCGTATATAGAATAAGTACCCGGTAACTGACTGGATACTTGAAAAAAGCTGCCGTTTTTTAGACAGCTTTTTTCAGATAGTATATTTCCTAATTTTCAAACATTTCCAGTTCCTGATGCCGGTAGGGTTCTATGCAGTTTTCGTCTTCCGGAAAGCGGTTATGTTTATCCGGAATGATGAGCCGCAGAACGTCCCGCCCGGTTTCACGGACCTTTTTCAGCCGTATGCTGCAGTCCTCATAGATACCGAAAACCATATCGCCGTCATGGAAGGTCTCCCCGCTTTGTACCCGCATACCCATTGCGTTCAGAAGATAGCAGATATGCTCTTGGGGAAGGTCCAGCACCATTTGGAAATCAGGGTGCCGGTATTTCTCCATTCCGTGTGTATGGGCATTGCATAGGTAAGGATAAGGGCCGGGATCGTCAAGGATATAGTGTATAATCCAGTCAACATTTTTCCCCATAATGCCCTCCTACGCCGACAGCATATCCAAAAATTCCTGCTCAGTCAGAACTTTAACGCCGAGCTGCTCTGCCTTTGCCAGCTTGCTGCCTGCCTTCTCGCCGCATATCAGGTAATCCGTCTTTTTGGTAACGGAGCTGCCGGGCGTGGCGCCAAGGCTGATGATTTTGGCGTTGATCCCGTCGCGGGTGAAGTTCTCAAGTTTTCCTGTCGCTACAATGGTGCATCCTGCAAATGTGTTGTTCGTTGTTTTGTTCATATTGTTCTCCTCTCTGGATGCCTCTGCATCCAAACCGTTTTCAAAGTGTAATTCTTTCTGTAAGCTGCCCCATAACAGGAGATGATCCGAATTGCGGAACCACTCATGGAGGTTGCTGCTCATTGTGTCCCCAATCCCCTCAAGGCAGGTAAAGTCGAAACGATCCAGCGCAGCCAGCCTCAGCTCCCGCAGGCTGCCGTGGAAATGTCTGTCCAGTATCCTGCTGGCAGTCCTGCCGATCAGGGGAATGTCCATTGCCACAACAAAGCGTACAAAGGTTGTGCTGCGGCTCTCATTGATGGAAGCAATCAGGTTTTCATAGGATTTTTCACCGAAGCCCTCCAGTGCAATGATCTCATCCCGGTAGCGGTCAAGGTGGTACAGATCCTGATAACCCTTTAAGGCGCCGAGGTGGATAAGCTGGTCCAGTGTTGCCTCGGAAAGTCCCCTGATGTTCATGGCTTTTTTTTCTGCGAAATGCACGAATTTCTGAAGGATGCGGCTGCCACATTCGGGATTGTCACAGTGGAGCGTCTCCACCATGCGTCCCTTGTCGCCTGCCCTGGAATGGGTGCGTGTGGGCTGCCCACAGCAGGGGCAGGTCTGCGGTGTCATGTCCTGATAGTCACCACGGTCCAGATTTTCCTCCACATGGGGGATAATCATGTTGCGCTTGGAAACCAGAATACAGCATCCGGGGTGCAGTTCCAGTCCCTTGATAAAGGTCAGGTTATGGAGGCTCGCCCTTGATACCTCACAGCCGTCAATTTCCACTGTGTTAAATACTGCGACCGGGGCAATCTCGCCGCTGCGTCCTGTCTGCCACTCAATGGAGCGGAAGACTGTTTCATAGGTGTCATCCTCAAATTTGAAGGCAATGCCGTCGTTGTAATGGTGTCCGGTTCTGCCGAGGCTTGCGGAATAGGAAAAGCTGTCAAAGCGCAGCACCATCCCGTCGATAGGGATGTCCGAAATCTCCGCAAGGTCTGTCAGCGTTTTGATTTTTACAGCCAGGTCTTCAGCCGTTTCGTCAGGAGAAACTGTCAGGAAAGGGCAGATACCGAAACCGTGCTCGGACAGTGAGAGCAGCAGGCTGCTGCGGCTGTCCCGGATGTCGGTGAACTCGTCCATGCCCTCAAGAATGTTAAAGGCAAAAAAGCTGATTTCCCGTTCCCTGCAGATATTTGCATCCAGACAGCGGATAGAGCCGGCGGCAAGGTTTCTTGCATTGCGGTAGGGCTTGCCGTCGCTGCCTGTCAGGGTATCCTTCAGGCGCTCAAAGTCGCTTTTATGGATGAACCCTTCGCCGGTTATTACAAGGCGTTTCCTATAAGGAATGGAAAGCGGCACATTCCGGAAAGCGGAGACATTGTGGGTAATGAGTTCCCCTTCATTGCTGTCGCCTCTGGTGGAGCCTTCCACAAGTTTCCCGTCCTCGTAAACGAGTTTTACGGTCAGACCGTCCAGTTTCAGCATGAGCAGGGCTGCGTGTTTCTTTAAGAAGGCAGCCAGCTCGCTTACCATCTTGGTCTTGTCCAGTGAGAGAAGCGGGATGGGGTGACGAACCTTTTTCAGACTGCTGACGGCTTTGTAGCCTACGGTCTGGGTGGGGGAATTGCTCAGGATGATCCCCGATTCCTTCTCCAAGCGTTCCAGTTCATCGTAAAGATGGTCGTAGACGGCATCTGACACACTGGGGGCATTCCTGTTGTAATACTCATCGCGGTACTGGTTGAGCTTATCCACCAGTTCGTGGATGCGTTCTGTTGTCTGTGACATTCGTTTTTACCTCTTTTCTTTTAGATTTTGCCAGTGAATTTGTGAATTTCCACTTTTGCCCTCCTTTCCTGAACGAAAATAAGCAGGAGATGAGGCGGCTTAAACTGCCGGATCATTCCTGCCTGCGTACAGATATGCTGTATGATAGTCTGTTAAATGATGTTACAGACATAAAAAGAGCCAGAAGGCGTAAAGTGACCTGCACTTTATACTTTCTGACTCCGTACAAACTTAAACAGCGTGTGCTTTCCGTTCCGAAATTGCACAAAATTCAATAACAAGTTTATGATAACACAAGATATAGGACTAGTCAATTATGAAATACTATATCTTGTGCTTGGGAATAAAAAAGGGAGATACAGCATCTACTGCATCTCCCGGTTGTTTCTAGCGAGTCCCTGATTCATTTTTCTCAGAGTTTTTTTTCTTTGGACACCATGCAGGTGCCGTTTTAATAGGGACGACATCCGAATAACGGGCACCAAATCCGATAAAAGCAAGCATTTTATTTATGTGTTTTTCATGGAAATAGTTTTTGAGGTAATCCCGATCTGGATGGGTGCAGGTAAATTCTGTCCGTGTGTTTCCAACAGGACGAAATCCGCTGCAGTAACCGCATTCGGAACATTTTATGGTTTGCTTTTGGTTTTTCATTAAGCAGCCTCCTTTGTGGGTAATTTTTTTAAGGTTTCAATATGGTTCTTGGTAAAAATGCAAAAGCTGTCATCCAGATATGCCTGTCCTTTTTCCGTCATCAGCCGCATGGCTTCTTTTTCATTTTGATACCACGGATGCCCGGATATTTTCTGTCTGTTGCATACGAGAAAAGTCACAATAGACTTCGGGTATGAGAGATCATGCAGCTTGAGGTTATCAGCGTAATTCTGCGCAGCATCCAGATTGTCAAAGATGTCATGGTACAATCTCTGTACCAGTGGTACACCTTTGACCGGGGCGAGGAAATCTTCCGTCACCATATAGCCGAGCTGGTCCTCCGGAATGTCCTCGACATAATAGGTTGTGATGTAGGAAACCTGCCCGAAAGCATAATCCCGTGTCAGCGTCTGATTTTCACCGTCAAAAGTGGCTTCATTCTCATAATAGGTTCGCTCGTCAGTTTCATGGGTTCCGCAGTCCTTATAGGTCACATTTCCTGCGGTATCCTTTTCTTCAGATTTAATCATAAACTGAAAGCAGGACTTTTCGGAGAGAGCTTTCACAATCTTCTCCCGGATATTTTCCACATAAGGGAAATCCTTTGCAATATCATCAGCAATGGTTTCAGGAACCTGATCCGCCTTGATATTGAAAGAGCCATTGTTTTTTAATTGTTCAAGAATGGTGCGGGAGTCATGCCAGTCGATGCCTCCGTAGGTTGATGCGGTAATATACATAAAAGCCTCCTTTTTGTGTACTTGTAAGAGTTGTATTCCTATACAGCCTTAGACATATACCGTCTGTGGAAGTGTGATGCCTCCGTTTCCCTTCACAGCCGACTGGTGGTAATCCAGTTCGGTGATGACAGCCTCTATGGTTTCAAAGGCTGCGGACAGCTCCAGATACCGGGTGATAAATCCAATGACTTCCGTATAAAGGAGCATCTGCTGCTGTTTGGTCAGCCTGTTCAGGGCAGAGATCCGTTTCTGCTTTTCTGTCCATTCATCTGCGCAGTAAATGTTCTCATGCTCCAGCAGCTCAGTCATATCGGTATCATACAGCATAGCCGCCGCCGTATTGAACCAGGCGGTAGCTGTCTGGCTGCAGTCATCCTCACCGCAGAAAGCAATCTTTTTGGCAGGCATCTGATACCAGAGCCTGCTTTTTATATCCTGAAGATCGTTATACAGGTTGGCAGCCACATTGCATAATTCATTGATCTGCTCGCAGTAATGGTCTCAGTAAGGGCTGTTTTTCTCGTTGCCGTTGTAGCAGTAGTCCATCATTTTGTCCAGTCCATCCGATATGGACCACAGATCCAGCTTTTTATAAAGTGCCATTTTACAGTTCCTCCTCTAATATGGATTGACATATTCATGGATGGAAACATAATCGCTATCCAGGGTATCCTTCAGTTCCTGTGCTGAGTCTGCAGCAATGCCGCCGCGTTCCCTGAACCACTGGAGCAGGGCTTTTTCCGAATCGAAGTAGAAATCCGTATCCCCATGCGAGTTGTCGAAGAGCATATCCAGCGAGCCGTCTTCCGGACGTTCTGAAAGGTATGCCTTATACTGCGTTGTCAGGTACGCCCCGTTTATATCGGTATTGATGTAAATGCCGCAGCCGGATTCTTCCGCTTCCAGTTCAAAGCACACGCCAAAATGACTGGCAAGGCTTAAATATGCCTCATACATGGGATTCCATGCGGAATCACAGTACAGGGTGATATGGTCGTCTTCAAGGGAGACATCTGTTATATCACTCCGAAGGCACAGTCCGTCCATGGGGATGCCATTCTGCTCAAATATCCGGCAGAGCCTTGCATCATCCACCGTAATTTGCGGCGGATAACAGTCCGCAACAGCCTTTTTTAGCCGGGAAAACCCGTCTTTCTGGGCATCTGATGCGGCAAAGAAAACCACGGTATCCATACAGATATTTGACATCTTATGCCGCCTCCTTTCTGTCCTCTGAGTGGAAAAACCCACTGATGTCCCATGTGCCTGCCAGATATTTTGCGGCAGGACATTCAGTTCCGTCTTCGTTACAGGTGCAGCTCCCGCTCCTGTGCATGGAGAGCAGGGAAGCCAGCGTTTCCCACCGCCGGCTCCTGCCATTTGCCTCGGCAATATTGCTGCAGCGGTGATAATGTCCGCAGTTTTGTTCGCACTCATCTACATTTTTTTCAGTTCCCATACAGACTGCAGCCGTGGCTTTTGAAAATGAAATAAAAAACTCCGGTTTCAGGGATGCGTGCCGCAGGTGGTTCAGGGTAAGCTCCACCAGGTCGTTGTGGCTTATGTTGGCATCATAGAAGTCTTCAAAGCATACGCACAGCCAGTCCGTCAGCTCAGGAAATTCCTCCAGATGTCCAGTATGGAACCGGGTGTTCGGGTCCTGTGCGGCATCGGCAAGAGCGTTTGCAAAGTCCTCATCCAAATAGCGTTTCTCCTTGATCCGGTATGCCTTCTCAAGCTCATCCTCCGTGAGCGTGATTGTAATATTGTCTTTTCCGATTAGTCTTTCTATTGTTAATTCTTCCATGTGGTACTCCTTTCATTTTAAGTGTGATGTCATGCGCTCTTTTCCTTTGACTGCGCGGCTATTGTCAGTTCAAGGGGAATCCATTTGCCATCCTGCCAGATACAATGGTTGACCCGGCAGTAGATCAGGGGCAGTACATCCGGATTTTCCAGACATTCCGGCGTGATATACAGTCCAAGATGCTTTGCATAAAGAGATTCCAGATCCGTCAGGATTTTTTGCCGCAGCGTCAGGGCAAGGGAATCAAATTCTGTTATGTCCTGATGGGAAAAAGCTGCTTTGGAGAGCTGCTTTAAGATGCCGGACCGGGCAATCGTTTCATTGATGACGGAGACTGCCTCATCCAGATAATCTTTGTGGATACGGATGCCGCAGAGCGCTGTCTGCCTTGCGTAGTCCGAAGCAGAGCGCCTGATGCCTGCGCATAAGGTGTC
>CANRWA010000125.1 GCA_947643415.1 uncultured Clostridia bacterium
GACATTGACTATTCCGAACTTCGGGAATACAATGCCGCACTCGGAAAAATCGGCGGCAATCTGAACCAGATAGCAAAGCGCATGAACGCCACAGGAAACGTCTATGCCGCTGATGTAAAAGAGGTAAAGGAACTGATGAAAAAAGTGTGGGATACACAAAAAGCCATGCTCTCAAAACAGCCATACATGAAACAGTAAACCGTATCAAAATTTCTGCCACAAAACGGAACAGCAGCAGTCAAAGCGAAACTGCAATAACATCTAAAATCAGACAAATTTCACACCAACAAAAAAGGTGTACCGCAGGTAAGTTTCAACCTTCCTTGCAGTACACCTTGATGTGTATAACCATTCCGTATTTTTCGTTTTTTGCATATATACAGTTTTTTTTTCTAAACATGACCTGTCCCTCTCTGCCATCTTTTACAAAAAAAGAGAACAGCGTTTTATACTCAAATAAAACCACTATTCCCTAATTTATGAATTACATATTTATGTCATAAAGATTGCATTATCAACCACCATTAGCGTTTGTATTGAATATATAAAACTAATCTTATGACTTCTTTGTAAAATCTAAAAGCTATGTTTTGTATAATTTATGTAAAATTTGAATTTTTTAGGAAATCTGCATCACATCATTTTTATCCTCTTGCAAAAAAATCTGTATGATTGTTCCTTCTCCAGGGCTGCTCTGTAAGTCAATCTGACCATTCAAATACTGTACGGCGTGTTTTACAATAGAAAGTCCCAGCCCCGTTCCACCCGACTCTTTAGAACGGCTCTTATCCACTCTGTAAAACCTCTCAAATATCCTTGCCTGATGTTCCGCCGGAATGCCAATTCCTGAATCCTTTACAGAGATCACAGCCTGATTTTCCTCCCTGCTTACAGAAACCTCCACCATACCGCCATCTTTATTATATTTGACAGCATTATCGCAAAGATTAAATATAATTTCCGTCAATAACCGCCGGACACTTTTTATCCTGACTGTTTCCCCTGTCACAGCAATTTCAATATCCTTTATCGCTGCTATATCCGCCAGCCCCGCAGCCACATCCGTTGCAACCTCATATAAGTCAACATTTTCAAAAGGCATATCGCACCCCTCGTCTAATTGGGATAAACGGATAATATCATCAATCAATGTTACAAGCCGCCCTGCCTCTGTGCGGATATGCCCTACAAAACGTGTCATATCCTCCGGTTTTACAAGACCGTTCTCCATTAACTCCGCACTTCCCATGATTGATTGCAGCGGCGTTTTCAGTTCATGTGATACATTGGCAGTAAACTCCCGCCTGTTCCTTTCTGCGAAAGCTTCTTCTGTTATATCAAAGGCAAGGACAACCGCCCCGATTACAGTACCATTAGATTCAATGCGGTTGACATGGAGCTGATACTCTTTTCCCTCACGTTCTATGCGGATTTCGCTGTGTCCGTTTGAAAATGCGTCCTGTATAGCATGGCTCACATCATGGTTCCGCTCCACTGTCAGAAAATCTTTACCTATGCAGGATTTTTTTGTATGGAACAGTTTCAATGCTGCGGGATTGATGTTCAGAATGATGTTTTTTTCATTTAAAAGCACAAGTCCTTCCGTCATGCCCTGCGTAATCTGTGTAAACTCATCATTCTTTCTCTGAAGTTCCGACAACTGTACATCTATCTGCCTATGCTGTTTATTGATACGGTTTAATAAGGGCGCTAATTCTTCATAGGTATCATTTTCCAGCGGTTTTTCCAAATCAAGGCTGTTTAATGGCTCCATGATATGTTTGGAAATCCGGCTTGCCAACACTCCCGACAACACAAGGGCCACGGCAAGCACAATTAAAATCGGCTGTATCATTCCCAATACAAGCAACCAAACAGTAGCACTGCTAACCGAAATTCTAAGGACAGAACCATCGTTAAGCCTTCTGGCACAGTAAAGCGTTTTTTCCAGGAGTGTCGTGGAATAGCGCAGGCTTTTTCCTTCGCTGTTCTGTAATGCCTGCCTGATTTCCTCCCTGTCCGCATGGTTTTCCATACTTTCCTCGTCGGACTGTGTATCATATATCACATCGCCGTTCCCGGCAACCCATGTCAGACGGTACTGATTTGATTGTAATTCCTCAAGATATTCCTGCCCGTTCTTCTCAACGGCTGCGGCTGCCAAAGACAACTCATCTTCTAACTGTTTCCCCTGAACATCACTGAAATAACGGTAAAGACACCCCATGATGATAACAAGGCTCGCCATCAGGACAGCCGCCGCCACAATCATAATAGACTTAAAAATTTTCTTTGTCATGCCTGCACCTCTAATCTATATCCAACGCCACGCACTGTTTCAATCATTTTCCCATAATCCCCCAGCTTCACACGCAATGTACGGATATGCATATCAACCGTCCTTGTTTCACTGATATAATCCGCACCCCATACATCATTAAAAAGCTGGTCACGGGTAAATGCAATTCCCGGATGAGAGAGGAACAGACGGAGAAGTTCAAACTCTTTTAAAGTAAGCTGTATCCTTTCTCTGTCAACGGTAACAGTATGCTCGTCTAAATTGACAACAAGGCCGCCTGCCTTCAAAAGATGTTCCACTTCTGTGGGATTGCATCGGCGAAGTACAGCTTTCACACGGGAAACCATTTCCATCATTCCAAAAGGCTTTACAAGATAATCGTCCGCACCTAAATCAAGGCTCTGAATTTTATCGTACTCCATGCCCTTAGCCGTTGCCATGATAACGGGAATCCTGCAAGTGTCGGGACTGTCTTTCAGAAATTTCAACAATTCCACGCCGTCCTCTCCGGGCAGCATAATATCAAGGATAATCAAATCCGGCTTATCCGTGGCCAGCGCATCACGAAAAGCCGCCGCATCCGAAAAGCCTGTTGCTTCAAAATCTGTAGAATCAAGCGTGTATACCTCAATATCCCTGATACTTTCATCGTCCTCTACGCACCATATTTTCATAAATTTTCTGCTCCTTTGTGTTTTCCTGTTACAGAAAAAGCCACCCACTCTGCAATATTTACCGCATGATCCCCAATACGTTCAAAGTATTTGGCAATCATCAGTAAATCTAATGCGTATCCTCCATTTGTCGGCTTTTCTGCTATCAGTTCAATCAATGATGATTTGACCTGCAGGAATAAATCGTCAACCACATCGTCACGGTCAATCGCCGCATCAGCCAGCGCAACATCCTGCTTTACAAAGGCATCAATGCTTTCTGTGACCATTTGGCTCACCGCATCAGCCATAAAACGGATATGTTCACATTCCCCGCCTGTCCGCCCGTCAAGAAATGTAATAATTTCTGCAATGTCCGCCGCCTGCGTTCCAATACGCTCCATATCGGTAATCATTTTAAGGGCTGCGGAAATCTGCCGCAAATCCCCTGCCACCGGCTGTTGCTGTAACAACAGTTTCAGGCACAGCGTTTCTATTGTGCGCTCCATATGGTTAATTTCCCCGTCAAGGGATATAACCTTATCTGTCAGCTTCACATCGCCCGCAGAGAGCGCCCTTGAAGCAATTGCAATCGCTTCCTCACACATTGCCCCCATCCTCGTAAGCTCATTATTAAGCGTAGCAAGCTGTTCATCAAAACGACTTCTCATTATCCAAACCTCCCCGTAATATAATCCTCTGTCCGCTTGTCTTTTGGCTGCTCAAACATCTTTTCCGTATTTCCATATTCAATTAAACTACCGAGGAGAAAGAATGCAGTATTATCGGAAATCCGTACAGCCTGCTGCATATTGTGCGTAACGATGATAATAGTATACTTATCTTTCAGTTCCATTGCAAGTTCCTCAATTTTAGATGTGGAAATCGGATCAAGGGCGCTTGTGGGCTCATCCATCAGAAGCACATCCGGTTCAACCGCTAATGCACGGGCAATGCAGAGCCGCTGCTGCTGACCTCCCGACAATCCTAATGCCGATTTTTTCAGCCTGTCCTTTACTTCCTCCCAGATTGCAGCTCCACGCAGGGAGTGTTCTACGATATCGTCCAGTTTTGCTTTATTTTTTATGCCATGTGTCCTTGGTCCATAAGCAATATTATCATAAATACTCATCGGAAACGGATTAGGCTTTTGAAAGACCATGCCAATGCTGCGGCGAAGCTCATTGACATCAATATCTGCATCAAAAATATTATAATTCCTATAACACACTTCTCCCGTAATCCTTACACCAGTAATAAGGTCATTCATTCGATTTAAAGATTTAAGAAAAGTAGATTTTCCACACCCGGAGGGACCAATCAGAGCTGTAATGCTCCGTTCCTCAATTTCAATATTTATATCTTTCAAAGCCTGCGCACTGCCATACCAAAGACACAGGTCTTTCACTGTCATAACATTACTCATACAATTCTCCTTCTTTGGAAATATCTGCCCACCAATGCCGCCGACAAATTGATGAACATGGTCAAAATCATCAGGATAGCGGCAATAGCAAAAGCAATTCCAAATTCTCCGTTTTCCTTTGCATAGACATATAATGCAACTGTCAGTGTTGCCCCTGCACTGCCAAGCCCCTCAAAGATTCCATTCAGAGCGTGGGCAAAACCAGCCGTAAAAAGAAGTGCCGCCGATTCCCCAAGAATACGCCCGACAGACAGGATACAGCCCGTTATGACACCTTCAATACAGCCGGGAAGTACAACGGTATAAATCACACGCCATTTTCCAGCCCCAAGTCCGAAAGCACCTTCACGGTAACTTTGCGGCACCGTTTTCAGGCTCTCCTGAGTGGTACGCATGACCGTGGGCAGATTCATGATTACCAGTGTAAATGCCCCTGCTAAGAGGGAAGTTTTCATACCAAAAAACTGACAGAAAAACAGCATCCCCACAAGACCATAAATAATAGACGGAATCCCCGATAATGTTTCAGCAGTGTATTCAATCATTTCTACCAGCTTTTTATTTTTGGCATATTCCGTCAGATAAATTGCAGCACCTACCCCAAGAGGAAGAACCAATACCAAAGTTGCCAGCACAATATAGACCGTATTGAGAATATCCGGCAGAATCCCTATGCGGTTCGACAGATAACTCGGTTTTGTAGTAAGCAATTCCCATGATACATTCGGCAGTCCTTTCCACAATACATAGCCGATTAAAAATAATACCAATGCACAGGTAACGCTCACGGAAATTCCCATCAGCACACGCATGACGGTAATGTATGCTTTCCTTTTAGTTGAAATAGATTGTTTTTGCATTTTCATTTACTCCTTACTATGTTTCAAAAAGAAATTCAACACGGCATTTATCAGCATGATAAAGAGGAACAGCACCAACGCAATGGAAAACAATGCCTGTTTTTGTAAACTCCCGTCAGCCGCATAGGACATTTCACTTGCCACGGCGGTTGTAAGGAAACGTACACTTTGAAACATCCCCGGCATATTAGGTGCGTTCCCTGCCACCATCATAATAGCCATTGCCTCTCCGATAGCCCTGCCAACTCCTAACACGACAGCCGCTGCGATACCGCTTTTTGCTGCCGGAACTGATACACGGAAATATGTTTCAACCGGCGTTGCTCCAAGTGCAAGGGAAGCATCCTCATATTCCTTTGGAACTGCTTCTAACGCCGTAAGCGATACTTTGATAATTGATGGTAAAATCATAATGGCAAGCACTATAATGGCAGCAAACAGACTTGCCCCGTCCGGAATATGAAAGAGGGTCCGTATCCCCGGAACAAGCACCATCATTCCTACAAGTCCATAAACCACTGACGGAATGCCCGCCAGCAGACTGACCGCCGTTTCTATAACAGTTTTTACTTTTGGCGGCGCAATTTTAGAGAGGTAAACTGCTGCCAGAAAGCCAACCGGCACTCCGATTACAATTGCACCAGCCGTACCGTAAATACTTGTGAGGATAAAAGGCAAAATGCCATATTGCGGCTGTGCTGCCGTAGAAGCCCACTTTTTCCCAAAAAGGAATTTCAAAACACCTATTTTACGGATAGCAGGAATACCGGATATGACAAGATAAATTGTAATTAAAAGCACACAGCCAACCGTAATCAGACCAAGTATCAGGAAAATGCCATGTATGGCATTCTCCATAAGCCGTTTTCTGTTTTTCATTTGACTCCACCTTTCAAAGCCTTTAGTTTACCGGCACAGCACCCGCAGATGAGATAATCTCATTTGCTTCAGATGATGTAATATAGTCAAAGAATTTCTGTGCAGCCTCCGAAAGTTCTACATTGCTCCTTGTAACTAATACAAAAGGGCGCTGCACTACATAACTTCCATCTTTGACTGTTTCCTCCGTAGGCATAATGCCGCTGACAGAAAGTGCTTTTACAGTTTCCTTTACGGACGCAAGGGAAGCATAACCGATTGCCGCAGGATTGCCTGCCACCGTTGTGATCACATCTCCGGTAGATGTAAGTTCCTGACGGTATTTGCAGACATCTTCCGTATCTGTAATGGATTCAAAGCCATCTCTTGTACCACTTCCCGCTTCACGGCCAATCAGTACAATTTCCAAATCATTACCGCCTATCTCCTTCCAATTCGTTATTTCGCCCCTATAAATTCTGCCAATCGTTTCAAGGTCAAGGTCATTTACCGGATTATCAGTATTTACAATAACGGCAATGCCATCAAGAGCCAGTATCGTTTCAGTCAACCCCTGTGCCTTTTCTTCATCCTTTAAGTTACGGCTGGAAAGACCAATATCACAACGTCCCTCTGCAACCGCTGTAACTCCAGAACCGGAGCCGGTAGGATTATATGTAAAGGTTACGCCGGAATTGTTTCCCTCAAAGGCTTCTCCCAAAGCGCCAATGACTTTTTCCATAGAAGTTGAACCGTCCGTAGATACCGATCCACTGACTGTTTTCCCACATCCTGTCATAGCAGTAAGCATAAGTGATACAATCGCAATAAGTGTGACAAATTTTTTCATGATACATTTTCTCCTTTTCTATCTGATATTTTTTGCTCTGTGATTATTATGATAAGTGCTGTCTGTAAAATCAAAAACACAACTTTTGTCAAATATTTGTAAAATTTGCAGACTTATCATTAAAGACCGCATTATGGAAAAGTGCATAACTGGCTATTCCGTCATGGATAACTGTGTTCACAGCACATGGAAAAGCAAAGTGCAGCTTTCCCACATCCTGTAAACACAGTTACCCACAACTCCATAAAACAGGCAGTTATACACTTTCTCACAATGCCTACGCCTGCGGAATCCATCTCATTCGTTCCTCTTTTATAACTTTTAGACAATATGTCCAAAAGTGAAAAGCCCTGCATATCATACACAGAGCCATTCTAATCTTTTTCCCTCTATATAGGGCATTGACTTTCCGTAAAACTGATTTTACAGAGTTATACCCGCCTTTCTTGCAAAGTCGGCTTTTTTCGCAATAATTGCCGATTGTTTTTCTTTTGAAAGGCAGTTGAATACTTCCTCATAGATGATATTATCTAACTGCATTTTCTTTGCTGTCAGATACAGTGTTGTATCGAACCATTCCTGCCAAAGAGCATCAAACAATGCTCTGCCGTCCGTGAAAGTTGCATCTTCTTCAAAGCCATGCGGCGGCTTGTAATATTTCAGCTCCACAAAGCCGTATCTGCCCGCATCAAGCACCACGATTTTCTCCATCTCGTACAGTTCCGCAAACGCATCAGCTACTTTTTGGCACTTTGCACGTTCTTCCTCTGTAATATAAACTTGTTTTTCCATATTATTTTTGCCTCCATGATTTAGATATAAACCATCTCATTTTTAACTATTTCCTCTGCCCGATATCGGATACTGTTCATCTTCTGAACCCATTCCCATTGATTTTTTGCTTTTAATTCCTCCGTCACTCCTTCGACAATCTTCATCTGTTCCATGATAATATCTAACCGTTTCTCTGCCTGCTCATTCAAATCGGCAAGATATGTCCATAATTCACAAGTCAGTAATAATGCTGTGTAACGTGCTGAATGTTCCTGCTTCAGATAATCCCGATGTAGCCGACCAAAATATCCAATCGGACGGTTTTCTTCCGGCAGTTTCAAATCAGGGATATAATAATCCCCTGCCAGTATATAATCAATACCATTTTCCGTTATCCGTTCCTTTAATTCACTCATACTTTTCCT
>CANRWA010000126.1 GCA_947643415.1 uncultured Clostridia bacterium
AATATTATAATCTGCCACATGGTTTTGAAGATGCCATAACTTTTACAGACAGTGTGGAACTATTTGAAGATTTGTGGGAAGAATGGCTGAATACAAAACTGTATTTACTGGCAAAAGGCACACCGTTGCTGGAGAAGGGCTATAAAGGTGTGTTTGAGGGTTTGCCGGAAGAAAAACAGTCGGAACTTATCATGAGGAAAGCTACTTTTGCAAAAGCGGCAGAGATATATCTATAATGTTGTTTTTGTGAGGAAAATGGAACGGTAGTTGGCGAATAATCAAAGGTTAGAAAGGCTCTGTGAGATGCAGAGCTTTTCTTATTTGTGTTTTATGAAAAAATGGAATGAATGAGTGGGATTTCGCCGTAATCGGCATTGTGGAAATGTCGTATAACTGGCTATCTTATGGAGTTGTGGGTAACTCTGTTTGCAGGATGTGGGAAAGCTGCACTTTGCTTTTCCATGTCCTGTGAATAGAGTTATCCATGACGGAATAGTCAGTTATGCACATTTCCATGATGCAGTTTTTATGGCAAGTCTGTTCATTTTACAAAAATTTGACATAAGTTATGTTTTTGATTTTACAAGCAGTATTTATGATAAAAAGCGTAGAAGAAAATATCACAAAGAAAAAAGGAGAAAATTATTATGAAAAAAATTGTTACTTTTGTTGCCACTTTATCACTTGCACTCGTAGCTATGACCGGATGCGGGAAGGCGGACAGCAAAACAGTATCTACGGATGGCTCAACCTCTATGGAAAAAGTAATCGGTGCTTTGGGCGAAGCTTTTGAGGAAAACAATTCCGGTGTAACCTTTACATATAACCCTACCGGTTCCGGCTCCGGAATTACGGCTGTGGCAGAAGGACGCTGCGATATTGGTCTTTCCAGCCGTAACTTAAAGGAAGAAGAAAAAGCGCAGGGATTGACTGAAACGGTGCTTGCGCTTGACGGGATTGCTGTCATTGTAAATCCGGATAATCCGGTAAATGACCTTGACCTTGAAACGATTAGCAGGATTTATAGAGGGGAAATAACAAACTGGCAGGATATAGGCGGCAATGATCTGGAAATTGTCCTGATTGGACGTGAAGCCGGGAGTGGTACAAGAGATGGCTTTGAATCCATTACGGACACGGAGGATGCCTGCAAATACCGTCAGGAGCTTACATCTACCGGGGATGTGATTACAACGGTGGCAGGCAATCCGGCGGCAATCGGATATGCTTCCCTTGCATCTGTAAAGGATACGGTAAAAACCCTTTCTGTCGGCGGTATTGTACCTGCGGAGGAAACGGTAAAAGATGGTAGCTATGTGGTGCAGCGTCCGTTTGTGTTAGTGACAAAGAGCGGCGCAGAGCTTTCGGCAACTGCACAGAAATTCTTTGATTATATTACTTCATCTGAAGCAGGTGAGATTATCTCATCTGCGGGTGCAGTACCAGTAAATAAATAATCCGGCGGATTATGAAAGGTTTTGGAAGGTGAAGTCAAATGAACAAAAAACAGTTCATGGAGAATGCCATACATGGCATATTCCTGATACTTGGTCTGATTACAGTTGGCTGTGTACTCCTGATTACTGTTTACCTTGTCATATCAGGGATTCCGGCTATCCGAAAAATAGGAGTTTTGAATTTCCTTTTCGGGAAGAAATGGGCTTCTACAGCAGCACAGCCGCAATATGGGATTTTTCCGTTTATCCTTACCAGTATTTATGGTACGGCTGGCGCAATCGTACTTGGAGTGCCAATTGGCTTTATGACAGCAGTTTATCTTGCTAAGATTGCGCCGTTAAAAATAAAAACCGTTATTGAAACAGCGGTAAGTTTATTGGCTGGCATTCCGTCGGTAGTTTATGGGCTTGTGGGAATGATGGTGCTTGTGCCAGGGATACGGATTGTTTTCCATATCCCCGATGGAGCCAGCCTGTTTGCTGCTATCATTGTACTTGCAATTATGATATTACCCTCAATCATTAAAGTGTCGCTTACGGCATTAGAAGCTGTTCCAAAGGAATATGAGGATGCTTCCCTTGCGCTTGGTTCGACACCGATTGAAACATACTTCCGTGTATCCGTTCCGGCGGCAAAAAGCGGCATTGCGGCGGCTGTTGTGTTAGGCGTTGGCAGGGCTATCGGCGAGGCTATGGCTATTATGATGGTGGCGGGGAACGCCCCAAATATGCCGAAAATTTTTCAGAGCGTCCGTTTCCTTACAACCGCTGTGGCAAGTGAAATGTCTTATGCGGCTGACGGAAGTTTACAGAAACAGGCATTATTTTCGATTGCGTTGGTTTTATTCCTCTTTATCATGCTGATAAATGCCGTATTAAATTTCTTTTTGAAACAAAGCAAGGAGTAAATATAGATGGAAAAACAATCAATTTCCCTTAGAAGGAAAACATATATTACAGCCATGCGTGTGTTGATGGGGATTTCCGTATGCATTACTTGTGCATTGGTATTATTTTTGATTGGTTATGTATTGTGGAAAGGGCTGCCGAATGTATCTTGGGAGCTGCTTACTACGAAACCGAGTTATCTGTCTGACCGGATCGGGATACTGCCGGATATTCTTAACACAGTCTATATTGTAGCGGCAACTTTGGTATTTGTTCTCCCGCTTGGAGTTGGTGCGGCGATTTATCTTACAGAATATGCCAAAAATAAGAAACTGGTAGAAATGATTGAGTATGCAGCCGAAACCTTATCAGGGATTCCGTCTATTATTTATGGACTTGTAGGTATGCTGTTTTTCTGTCAGTTTTTTGGTATGAAAACTTCCCTCTTAGCGGGGGCATTTACTTTGGTAATCATGAATCTGCCTACGATTATGCGCACAACGCAGGAAAGCCTGAAAACAGTACCGCAAAGTTACCGTGAAGGTGCTTTTGGGCTGGGAGCTGGAAAGTGGCGTGTGATTTATACCGTTGTGCTTCCAGGTTGTATTGATGGAGTCATAACAGGCTGTATATTGTCAGTGGGGCGAATTTTGGGAGAATCAGCGGCACTTCTTTTTACGGCTGGTTTTGCCCATGCCCTGAACGGGATTCTTGAAGGGCTTGGCAGTGCAGGGGCAACATTGACGGTCGCATTATATGTCTATGCAAAAGAAAACGGGGAATTTGGTATAGCCTTTGCAATTGCCGCTATCCTGATGATTTTGACCATGTTCATCAATCTGTCGGCTACACTGGCGAGCAGATATTTCCAAAAAAGGAGAAATGTATGAATAATATAATGAATCATGACAAAAATCCTGCCATGGTGGTAAAAGACCTGTGCCTGTGGTATAGCAGTACACAGGCTTTGAAAGATGTAAATATTGAGATTGAAGGACAGAGCATTACGGCACTGATTGGCCCCTCCGGGTGTGGGAAGTCTACTTTCCTTAAATCGTTAAACCGAATGAATGACCTTATCGCTGGTGTACGGATTACAGGAGAAGTGTATTATAGGGGCGATAATATTTTTGATGCAGATGTCGATGTCAATGAGCTTCGCCGCAGTATTGGCATGGTTTTTCAAAAGCCGAATCCTTTTCCTATGAGCATCTACGACAATATTGCTTACGGGCCGAGGACACACGGAGTGAAAAATAAGGCAAAATTGGACGATATAATAGAACGCTCTCTGCGTGGGGCGGCAATCTGGGATGAAGTAAAGGACAGGCTGAAAAAATCGGCATTAGGACTGTCAGGCGGTCAGCAGCAGCGGCTCTGCATTGCCCGTGCATTAGCGGTAGAGCCGGATGTGCTTCTGATGGATGAGCCTACAAGCGCACTTGACCCTATTTCCACATCTAAAATAGAGGAACTTGCAATGGAACTTAAAGAAAAGTATACTATTATCATCGTAACGCACAATATGCAACAGGCTGTGCGGATTTCCGATAATACGGCTTTCTTTCTCCTTGGCAATTTAATTGAGTATGGAAATACGGAAAAGATGTTTGAGCAACCAAAGGACAAGCGGACGGAGGATTATATTACGGGGAGGTTTGGATAATGAGAAGTCGTTTTGATGAACAGCTTGCTATGCTGAATAAAGAGCTTACCCAAATGGGGGCAATGTGTGAGGAAGCGATTGCCGCTGCTTCAAAAGCATTAACTATGGGCGACATAAAGCTGGCAGACAAGGTTTTATCCCTTGATGGAGAGATTAACCGGATGGAGCGCACAATCGAAACACTGTGTTTGAAACTGCTGTTACAGCAACAGCCGGTAGCAAGGGATTTACGGCAAATATCTGCAGCCCTTAAAATGATTACTGATATGGAGCGTATTGGAACACAGGCGGCGGATATTGCGGAAATTATCACGTTTCTTGACGGAAGGACTGGAGGGGAATGTGAACAGATCCGGTTTATGGCAGATGCGGCGAGCCAGATGGTTACAGAAAGCATTGACGCTTTTGTAAAACAGGATGTAGTATTGGCTGGTGCGGCGATTGACCGTGATGATGTGGTTGACGATTTGTTTTTACAGGTCAAGTCATCTCTGATTAAGCTGATAGCAGAAAAACCGACAGACGGAGGATATGCGCTGGATTTACTGATGATTGCCAAATATTTTGAGCGTATCGGGGATCATGCGGTAAATATTGCAGAGTGGGTGGCTTTTTCCGTGACAGGAGAACATAAAGGAGCATGATTATGAAAGTATGGTGTGTGGAAGATGATGACAGTATCCGGGATATTGAGGTATATACGCTTAATTCCACTGATTTTGAAGCAAAAGGATTTTTGGATGCAATAGCCTTTCGTGACGCTTTATCTATGGAAAAGCCGGATTTGATAATTCTTGATATTATGCTGCCCGGAGAGGATGGCGTGGAACTGCTGAAATTTTTAAAAGACAGCCCTGACACTTGCAGGATTCCCGTCATCATGGCAACTGCAAAAGGCATGGAGTATGATAAAATCCAGAGCCTTGATTTAGGTGCGGATGATTATCTTGTAAAGCCTTTTGGGATGATGGAGATGGTTTCCCGTGTGAAAGCGGTACTCCGCCGGTGCAATCCTACAGAGGTAGAACATCTTTTGAAAGCCGGGGGGCTTGTTGTCAATCTGGACGAACATACAGTTTCCATTGATAATGAAAGAATACAGCTTACCTTAAAAGAATTTGAACTTCTCCGGCTGTTCCTTTCCCGTCCGGGCATCGCATTTTCCCGTGACCAGCTTTTTAATGACATATGGGGAGCTGATTATGTCAGTGAAACGAGAACGGTTGATATGCATATCCGTACTCTGCGTGTAAAACTGGGGGATTATGGGAAAATGATTGAAACAGTGCGTGGTGTTGGTTATAGGTTAGAGGTGCAGGCATGACAAAGAAAATTTTTAAATCAATTATGGTTGTAGCGGGGGCTGTCCTGATTGCAAGCCTTGTTATCATCATGGGATGTCTTTACAGTTATTTCAGTAATGTTCAGGGAAAACAGTTGGAGGATGAACTGTCTTTAGCTGCCATAGCCGTTGAAAAGGATGGACGGAACTATCTGGAGGAATTACAGTCAAGGGAGTACCGTCTGACATGGGTTGCTGAAAATGGAGATGTTATATATGATACACAGTCTGACGGGGAAAGTATGGAAAACCATGCGGACAGGGAAGAAATTCAAGAAGCCCTGCGGAATAAAGAGGGAAAAAGCTCACGTTATTCCACGACTCTTTTAGAAAAAACACTTTACTGTGCAAGGCGGCTTAATGATGGTTCAGTATTAAGGATTTCTGTCAGCAGCGTTACGATATGGGTGCTTGTTTTGGGGATGATACAGCCGATTTTAATTGTAGTTGTTGTAACACTCATTTTATCAGGAGTATTAGCAAGCCGTATTTCTAAACATATCATGGAGCCGTTAAACAGACTTGATTTAGAAAAACCGCTGGAAAACGATACTTATGAGGAGCTGGCTCCCCTATTAAACCGTATCAATAAACAGCATAAGCAGATTGATATGCAGTTGTCGGAACTCCAAAGGAAAAATGATGAATTTGCACAGATTACATATGGCATGACGGAAGGGCTTGTCCTTTTGAATGAGAAAAATATAATTCTGAACATTAATCCTGCCGCGCTGAAGCTGTTTCATACGAAACGTTCCAGCATAGGTAAAGATTTTCTGACAGTAGAGAGAAGCCATAATGTGAGCCACGCCATACAGGACGCATTTTCAAGTGGACACAGCGAAATCCGCATAGAACGTGAGGGAAAAGAGTATCAGATCCATGTCAACCGCATTGAATCTAACGGTATTGTAATTGGGGCGGTTGTTCTTGCCTTTGATATAACAGAAGCAGCTTTCGCAGAAAGGAACAGACGGGAGTTTACTGCCAACGTATCACATGAATTGAAAACTCCGCTGCAATCCATAATGGGGAGTGCGGAGTTAATGGAGAACGGTCTTGTAAAATCGGAGGATATGACACGTTTTGTAGGGCATATCCGCACAGAGGCAGGGCGGCTTGTAACATTAATTGATGATATTATCCGTTTATCCCAATTAGACGAGGGATGCGATATGCCGTTTGAAAATGTTGATTTATGTGAGATCGCATCTGAGGTGATGGCAGGACTGGCAGATATAGCAGCGGCAAAAGATATTGAAGTGGCTTTAACAGGAAAAAAGGTTTATATTAAAAGTGTCCGGCGGCTCTTAACAGAAATTATTTTTAACCTCTGTGATAATGCTATCAAGTATAATAAGAACGGCGGTACGGTAGAAGTAGCTATAAGCAGTCAGGAAAATAGTGCCTCGATTACGGTGAAGGATTCGGGAATCGGCATACCGCCGGAACATCAGGCAAGAATCTTTGAACGATTTTACCGTGTAGACAAGAGCCGCTCTAAGGAATCAGGTGGAACGGGATTAGGACTATCTATTGTAAAACATGCTGTACAATACTTGAATGGCAAGATTGAACTGCAAAGCAGCCTGGGGCAAGGAACGGTTATACAGATTATTTTTCAGCAAGATAAAAGTGATGTGGTGCAGTTTTCCTAAAAAACCTGTATTTTACATAAATTATACAAAACATAACTTTTATATTTTACAAAGCATTCATAAAATTATCTTTATAAATATTCAAAGCAAACGCTGACGGTAATTTTATGAAAAATATATAGCGCATGAGCTTAAGAATGGCGGTTTTATTTGAATGTAAAACTGCCATTCTTTTTTATAGACTATCAGTAAGGGAAAAGATATGATTAGAAAAAAGCAAAAACTGTATACACACCAAAGACAAAAAATAAAGAATAATTGCACACATAAAGGTGTACCGCAAGGAAGAAATAAACTTCACTGCGGTACACCTTTTTTAATGGTGCGAAATTTGTCTGATTTTGGCTTTTATTACAGTTTATCTGTTGCGTATTTGTGTGCAAAATCTGGCTGGAACAATTTTGATTCTGGAGGGGGATTCCGTTTGGGCTTACTGCTTCATGGTGGGCTGTTTTGAGAGCATGGATTTTTGTGTATCCCACACCTGTTTCATCAGCTTTTTCACTTCCTCCACATCGGCTTTATAGACGTTGCCTGTGGCGTTCATTCGCTTGGCGATCTGGTTTAAGTTGCCGCTGATTTTTCCAAGCGTGTAGTTGTATTCCCGCAGGTCTGAATAGTCAATGTCATAGACAAAGCCGTACAAAATCAGGCGGCGGAGGAAAGTGGACTTGCTTTTCATGCCAGAGATTTTTACTTTCTGCTCCAGTATGTATTGCTCCTTGTCACTTAGATATATTTTCAGCTCATTTTTGCGCTCACGGTTTGCCATTTATTATCTCCTTTCCGTGTTGGATTTTTGAAAGGATTTTACACAATCTTCAATCCTGCTATGGGGGTTGTTCGTGCAAAAAAACAGTGAAAAAAATCAGAAATCTTGGCAGGAGATTTTATGATTTTTGAGCGCAGAGGGGGCTAGGGGGATGCTTCCCCCTACAAGCAGATTTTCCAGATTCCCGCTCCGGGGGGATTTGGGAAAATCAGAGCCTGTGAGGGAACACAGGCAGTGCTTGCTATTA
>CANRWA010000127.1 GCA_947643415.1 uncultured Clostridia bacterium
TAATATAATCCCTATAGTATCTACTGTGTCTGAACGAAATAAAATCCAGCCAATATTGACAAACACCAGAGTGCACAAGATAGAGACCCCTCCGGCTATCTTTTGGCCCAAAACAGACTTTATCTGCCATCTCTGTCTATTAACCACTTCCGCAAATACTCGATGAGCAGCCACTCCAATTCCGTGATATAATCCCCATAAAATAAATGTGATTCCCGTCCCATGCCATATACCGCTTAAAAACATTACCAGAAACAGATTCCTGCAAGTTTTTATTAATTTTCCTCTACTCCCTCCAAGCGGGAAATAAACATACTCCCTAAACCAACTTGATAAACTAATATGCCAACGCCTCCAAAACTCAGATGGGTTATGTGCAATATAGGGCATATTAAAATTTTTCCCCAAATCATAGCCTATACATTTTGCAACTCCTATTGCCATATCTGAATAGCCGGAAAAGTCGGCATATATCTGCATCGTATACGCGATTGTCGCAAGCAAAATTGATATTCCACTATAGGCCGTCGGTGCAGCGTATACAGCATCCACAGACCTGCCCAAACGATCTGCTATTACGGTTTTCTTAACAATTCCCATCAGAAAAATCTGTGCACCTGCAATAATATTCTGCTTTTTCATCGGATGCATCTGCTCCAATTGCACGAAAAAATCATGTGCTTTTACAATCGGACCCGAAGTAATCTGTGGAAAAAAACCGATATATAAAGCCACTTTCACAAATAATTTTTCTACAGGCTGTCGCTTCTGGTATATATTAATAATATAACTAAGCGCTTGAAAGGTATAAAATGATATTCCTAGCGGTAAAGCAATCTTTGCTACCCCCCCCATTATTTTTTATAAAGCATGGAACAACGTGATTACTATATTTGAATATTGATAATATTCCAATACAACTCACTATTCCTATAGCCAGTGTTACCCCCGTCCCCTTTCCTTTTCTTTCATTATGATCAATGATTCTCGCTGTGCAATATGCAATTGTCGTCTGGATCAATAATATTCCTAAAAAGCGCCAATCTGCATAAGCATAAAACAAATAACTTGCAATTAATAATATAATTTGGCGTGTTTCCTCTTGTTTTGTTATACAAAGCAAAGCAAGAAGTACTATCATAAAAATAATAAAGGCAGAAGATAAAAAATTCATTTCCAATCCTCCTGCAATTCGCTTAAAGCCTGATAAAGCTCACACGCAACTATTCTATGTCCATCTGCATTTAGATGTCCGCTGCCTGGTGAAGTATTATTAAAACCATATGGTACTGTATAATTATCTTCATACGCCTTTAAAAAGGCGTCTCCTGTATCAAGGAAAAAAATATCATTGTCCTCACAGGCATATCGAAAAATATCATATGTATTTTCGTTACGGACTATTATCATCTCTTCCCCCACTAACACCACTTCAGGATGATATAAAACAACAATAGTCCCACTATATTCATTACGAATCATGGAAAAAACATCATCTAAAACAGTTGCATAGGCATCCCTATCAAATTGTTCTTCTGCTTTATTATTTATTTTCAGTAAGCCAAATGGATTCCCGATTCCCAGATCCATAGACGTCAACTGTCTGTTTAATACAAATTTGGCAAAAGGCATCCAACCAACAAGTGAGCTTCTTAATTGCTGTTTACCTGTAAGATGTTGGGATAAATATGCCCCGTCAGAAGTTTGATCATAAATTGTCTGCTGCAAACTATCTTGTAATTCGGTTACTGAAAAAGACGTTGATGATATTTCCATAATGACTGCACAAGAATTCGGGAATTCCCCAATACCAGCCTGAAAACCTCTTACAAGATCGGGCAATGGATTATTGGCATGTGCAATATTATAGACTCTAAGCTTCTGATTCGTTCCTCCTAACAAAGAATTCAATACTGCCGGTGTATTCTTTTCCTGTGAAACGTATGTTGCCTCCATATGAGAAGACCCCATTATCAGAACATATGGACTTTCTAATTCACCAGCCATATTGTTGTAACCATTTTTATCAAAATAATTAATACCAAATCCTTCTGTAGAATTAATATAATATGAACTCGGTCTCCTAATTGATTTTGTTGCTCCGTTGTCCCTGTATATATCACCTGGTGCTGAATAATAAAACATGCATAAGAAATTAACAAGTATCAGGCTGCTTAGCGCTGCCGATAGTGCCTTTAAACATATTTTCATGCGAAATTACCTTTCATGTCATCCTAACACTTTAAACACTTTACGCTTCTATGTAAAACTTATATCCCTCCTGCTCCTCTCAATAGCAGCGCCATCTTTGATTTCATATATTCTGTCACAATTTCTAATTGTGGTAAGACGATGTGCCACAATAATTAAAGTTTTAGATCCCTGCAACGCATCTATAGATTCCATAACAGCCGTTTCTGTTTCATTATCCAAAGCTGATGTCGCCTCGTCCAACACCAAAATTTCAGGATTCTCATACAATGCCCTCGCAATTGCAATTCTTTGTCTCTGTCCACCTGAAAATTTCACTCCTCGTTCCCCTACTATCGTATCAAGTCCCTTAGGAAGCTTCTCAACAAAAGTTTTTAATTGTGCTTCTTCTAAAGCCGCCCATACTTTTTCATCAGATATTTCATCCTTCTCTAATCCAAATGCCACATTACTCCGAACAGTATCATCTATCAGAAATACTGACTGAGGCACATATCCTATAATTTTTGACCATTGCTGTAGCATTGAAAAAATATCGTTTCCATCCATCTCAATGCTCCCGCACTGCGGCATCAATAATCCCATGATAATATCTGCCAAAGTAGTTTTTCCTGCTCCAGATGGCCCTATAAACGCAACCGATTCCCCCTTATCAATATATAAAGTTACATTATGTAATACATCATTCTCAGAATTCTCATACCGCCAATTTATATTTTTAACCATAATCCTTTTAACAAATTGAATGTTATCATCCTGACTATTCTGGGAAATACACACTTGTTCTAAAGATTGTTCATACTCTTTCACTTCTTCCAAATTATTATATACATTCTGTAACATGGGACGATAAAAAACAATTGCATTTATCCTGCTTGAAATTTTTGCAATAGACGGCAATATTCTAAATGCTGTCATTGCAAAAGCACCGACTACAGGGATAAAGGTATTTAAATCCACTTTCAATGCAATTTTAATACATACGCTTCCCATAAAACCACCGATACAGACTCCTTCCAGTATTCGGTCAGGACACGCACCAATAAATCCATAACTTATAGTAGATTTTTGCTCTAAAAGTGCTGCTTTGTTGAATTGGTTTATAAAATTTTCTCTTCGATTTAATACAACAATTTCCTTAATTCCATTTATCGCCTGATAGCCATACTGATTTTTTAATGCTTCAGCTTCCCACATAACACTACCTGCTTTTTTCATCCTGCCTTTAAAGCCAAGAGTAATAGTCAAAAAGCAAACAAGGATTAACAGCATTGCGCTCAAAGCCAATGTCCAGTCTATAATAAACAAAAAAACACCCAACACTGTAATCGTCAATAATTCTGTACACATTGTAATAGAATACAGCAGAATGTAATAAACTCTTGAAATATCTGATGTGATTCCACGCATAATCGCTCCGCTATTTGTATTCAGGAAAAATTGATATGGCCTTTTCATATATGCGCCTAACATTCTTGTAGCAACTTCACACCGGAACTTAGCCGCATATCTATGTTGAACATAAGCGTTAAAAACCAGAAATAAATTCTTCAATATGTATATTAAAATAATAATTCCGCCGAGAAGCAGTAATACGTCTGTTATTTTAATATCAGGTACTAGTCCATATACCCATCTGATATACCATTTATCATATAAATTTTCAATATTTAACATGGCCAGAAGAAAAGGATAGATTGCAGATACTCCTATCAGTTCTAGCGCTGAACCAATCATCATACAAATAAGTACTATTATGGCATCTCTTTTCTGTTTTCCAGTTAAAATAGCATTTATTTGAGATAAAATATCCTGTACAGCCTGTATATTTTTTAACATTTATTTTCTTGCACCTCTATCTATAATCTCTGTAGCTTATACCTTTACATTACCTACCGTTTTTCTCAACCAAATACTCCCTCCGGAATTTTTCAAACAAAGCGGCATATGTTCTTTAAAATAATCCCGATTCTTTTTTATTAGATAGTCATTCCACAGTACAATTTCAAAAGCACTATTATATTGCAGAAAACTTCTGAGCATATAGTCCTCATTCCACGCTTTTCCTTTTATTACCCACTCCCTCGGGTACTCAAAAGGATAAAACACATCATGGAAATGTATATAAACTCCTTCTGATAAATGTGGCAAAATAGTGGCAAAAATATAGTTTACATCACTGCCTGTTTTCACTACGTGTGTGCTATCAATAAATAAAATATCTCCTGCCTGTAATGACTCAAACACCGTATATTCTACTTCCTGTAGATTTTTCTCAATGATATGAATTTTATCTTTCTCATGAAGAAGCGATCTTAATCGCTTTGTATATGGTTCAATGAATGTACATTCTATTTCAGAATGAAAAATATTTTCATTCACATCCAACAAAAGCGCGGAAGAAAAACCGGAACCTATTTCAATGACTTTATGTGGACATAAGTTTCTCAACATAAGATAATAAAAAATTCCGTCCGCATAAGAATAAAAATTATTTTCAAAATGGTACCGACATTTTCCCAACTCTTTTTTATTTAAAAAGGCTTCCTCATAATATCCTTGACTTTTTTCCAACAAATCCATTTGCTGTCCATATCTCAAACTAACCCCTAAAACTTCTGGAACCGTATGATCAAATAATTCATCATGTTTCAATATTTCACGAACAGACGGTATTGGTGAATAATAATGCCCAGGATAAATGCATATTCTATTCTTTAATAATTTTAAATTCTGTATCATATCCATTTGCGTTTCCTCCAAATGCTTTCACTTAATCCTCTAGTGTTATATATAATTGCATCAATCTTTATTTCCATCCTCGTGTATAGTATTTTAATTTCGCTATTCATACCACTCCATTTTAAAATCATTAACCAACTCACCATATATCCATGATTTAGAGACAATCTTTTACATCTTGATATTCCCCCCCCCCCACATTTACATATAAATCTAAGATTTGATACAGTTCTTTTCTATAATTACCCATTGAAAAATTTGTATCAGCAAATTCCATAATCTCCTTGCTTCTTTTTTCCAACTCTTCCATTGAATAGTCTTCTAAAATCCTAATGATTTCTTTTTCAACATACTCAATATGATAATCTTTAAGAATAAAAACCAAATCTTCAAATTCATCAAATCCATTATTTTGACATACAATAGGCACCAACCCATGCCTCATTGATGTTAGTACCGCCGTGGAATATGATTCAGAACATGAAGGAAGAATCATAAAAACAGTTTCATTTACTATATCTATATACTCCTTTGAATTTACATCTAAAAAACCAAGAAAATGTACATTGGAAATCCCCTCATGAATACCATATGTTTTTAATTTTTTCTCTGTTATTCCTGCAACATACAAATTCCACTCTTTATGTCTTTCAAATATATCCATACATATATCTAATCCTTTATGGATTGCCGCCGGACCTCCAAACCATAAAAAATTATATTTATTCTTTCTTTTTCCATCATAACTAAAATTTTGATTTTTCAACCCAATAAAATATAAAAAAAACGTATTAGGTTGATTCAATAGATGTTTATTAGAGCCACAAATTCGATAATCTGCTATATATAAATCCGATTCAACAAAGCATACTCCACTTCTTTCAAGAGGTATTTTTTTCCCTTTTCGCTCATAGAAATAATCTACTCTGGCCTTCTCCAACTGTTCCGCAATTAATGGTGGGTTTTCCGTCAAATAAAGTATTTTTTTCGCTAAAGTATTCTTTTGAACTGCTGTTCTAAATGTTGCCCCCAAGCCAATTATTATATCGTAATCATCTTTGATCCTTTCCTGATACTCATAATTATAGGGACATATATCTATACAATAATTTTGAGACAAAAAATATTTAATCATAATTGAAAACTCATATATCTGAGGATGCATAATATGTTCCAGATTATGCAATGCCGTATAATCTAAATAGCAAATCAATACTTTCTTCTGTTTCTCATTTTCTATATCTATATTAAGATTTTGTATATAATATTTATCATTCAAACGTTTTCTTAAATATGCTTTTATAGTTTTTTTAATCTTCATGAGTTCTCCTTAAAATTTATTTTTTGCCTTTCTGTAATCTCCGCATATACATTACAATACTTACTGGCAACTATCTCTGGAGAGAATTTGTCTACAACCGTTTTTCTCCCATTCATACCTAAAATATTTTTATCATTATTTTTGATAATCCATAATAACCCCTTGAATAAATCTTCAGAGTTCATATATTCTGCTATATAGCCATTTATCATATGTTCTATCATGTCAACAATACCACCGACATTAAAGGCAACAACCGGTGTGGCACATGCTAGCGCCTCCATAACCATTCCTGGCAGATTATAGATAATGCCATTTTCTCTTGCGAATCAATAAATCCGGATATTCATGTTTGAGCATCTGAATTATCTCTGCCCTAAAACACTTTTCCTTTAATGTAAAGATGTATCTGGATTTATCCTTTTCGTTCTCGGATTGAAGCAGATGACAATTCCCACATCCGCTCTTCCATTTTGTACAATTATCCGAGCAATGACATCCTCCTGTCATAGGCCATTGATCATGGCATGTCCAAACCACAGGAATCCCTAACTTCAATATTTTTGTATTTCTCTGATTGAAACTATATTGCATATCCAATTTAAATATATAATATCGGCAGATCAGATTATTTCTAACGAATGTATATCGATTCCATTCATGCCATTTGACCACGGGTAATTTTTAAGTACTTTTTTCTGCTTATAAAATTGAACCATACAATTTTTTTACTTATTTTATTAAGATTCTTTATCACCCTGCTCTTAGCATCTAAATCAGATTCCAGATCCCATGCATTACTCTCATACCTAACATCCTCACTCATTTTACCTGCCTGATCGCCATGAAAGACTAAATCAAAATCCAATCTTTAGAAGCAAATGAATTCACACAGCCATCAAATGGCTCTTTAGATGCGACTACTATTTTGGCTGGATTTGAATTTAAATATGCTCCCCAAAAGCTAAATGAACTATTTGCTACAATGTTATGCTTACATAAACTCATCAGTTGCATATCTCTGAAACAATTTTCGGATTTGTTCCCGGTAACAACATAAAAACCCTGCCTGTCTTTATATTTTTCTCTAGCCCACTCCACATCATCCGTAAACACATAAAATTCACATTGATTTTTGCAGGCATTTCTGATTACAGAAATCGCCTGTTCATAATACTCATCCCCAAGCAACGTCAACCCCCAGTCTATATAATCTCCTCTGCGAATATGTACACTTACAGATATGCCATTTTCAATCTTATGTTTCCAATATAAATTTTGTTTATCTTCAATATTTGGAAAGGTATATATTTTTTTAATTTTTTCTTCGATACCTTCAAAATACTTCTCATTTGCAAAAACTCCATGAATATAAAAAGATTCATATTTATCAAACTTCAATAGTTCTGGAAAAAACTCTGTATAATCACCTTGGCGAATATATGATTTTTTCCTTTTTAATACATGCTTTTGTATCTTTCTTATATACTTAATGAATAAAAACAACCCTTTATTATCAATATTATGCGGATTATTAAAAAAATCAGATGGAATCATTGAAATGGATTCTACAACCAAAATTGGATATATGTTACAAAATGATAGCCTATTTGATTTTAGAACAATCTTAGAAAACTG
>CANRWA010000128.1 GCA_947643415.1 uncultured Clostridia bacterium
GTCTTTGTATCAGACTGAAAGTAATCGGTCTGTGCCAGCACACTGCCTTTAAAATCTGAAACAATCGACATTCCCTTATTTGTATGTCTGATTATATTACTTCCATTTTCAACCCCACGCACAATCGCTGTCTTTGCAGCTAATAATGTCATTTCTTTCCAATCCGAAGCCGGAACAATCAGTATATCTACATTATCTTTGCCTGCCTGCTGTATGTTCGACAAAAATGCCATATCAGAACATATGAATGGTGCAATTCGCCCATATTCTGTATCAAAACTTTTTAACATTCCATCTCCTTTTTGGCACAGTTCTCCGATGGAACGTCCATACTTAAAATACTCTGAAATAAGTTCTCCTTGTGGATTGAATGCTACTGTTTTATTTTCCTTTAAGTCCACATAAGGTGTTTTCACCAGTAACGAGACAATCAAATAAATTTCTTCCTGTTTTGCCATATCCGACGCTCGTTGCAGCAGTATATCTTCATCTTGTTTTAAAACCGCTCCATTCAGTTCCGACCAAAAAACAATTTTTGCACCTGCTTGTGCTTCCAACTCTGTTTTTAGGAAAAGTTCATCCGCTACTGATGATAGTTTATTCCTTGCATTTGTAATATTTTCATCAGTAAATATATTGGTATAAAATGTAGAATATATATCTTTATCATCATTTAGCAGATGTGAAATCGGAACGGTTACACCAGCGATCCTAACACTTTTATCTGAATTTCCTACAAAATGAAACATAACCATTCCATAAACAAACACTAATCCAATTACAGAACCATATATGATGATATATTTTCTGATATATTCCTTTTTGCTTTTATTGATCCAAAACCATATAACCATTGCCGCTGTCCAATATATTAAAAAAGTAATTCCATAAATTCCTGTTACCGTTACTATTTGTAGCAGATATAGATTTTGGTATTGTGTATAAGCGTGAGACAGCCCTCCCAATATAGCTCAACGGCGCCAATTTGAACCCGCCGTGGACGGCGTATTTTGGCGAACTACTGTGTTTTTCGTCCTTGTCTTGCGTCAGCAAGACTGCGTCCTCCAGCCTTGTATTTCGCCAAAATCCACCATCCACGGTCGGAGATTTCTAAACTGTTATTTTGCGAATGCGAAGGCAGTTGAATGAGCCGTAGCGTTGGCTACGGCGATTGAAACTAACGCACGCATTCACAAAATAGCAGTTATAGAAACGGGTTCAAATTGGCGCCGTTGAGCTAGGATATATTAGATAGATGATATACTCTATTGATACCATTATACTTGCAAAAATAATAGTGTCCTGAAATCTCATTTTTGATTTTGACCAATAGATATATGGTAAAACTTTCAGAAAAGATGACAAAACTGCTACCATTATACATATCTTTATATCCATTCCAATGGCTTTCCCAAACTGGACAACAAATCCAATGGCATATATAGAACTAATTATAAGATATACTTTACGTGTACGATTGAGATAAACCATACACAGAAACAAAATTGGATAAATCCACGCAAAAATCGGAACACACCATTCTCCGTTGGACATTACATAAATTAGAAAACTTAATATTATAAAAACCGAAAAGTATTTATTTTTAAAGAACTTTTTCATATTTACAATACTCTCCTGACACTTATTTTTCGCTCTATTTGCTCCCCGACAAATGGGAATTTTTATAAATCTCAATATTGTTTTGCAAAAACTTTTTTTGTTATAAAATCAACGATGAAATAACTTAATATTCCTGATATATGTAAGCAAGTAGAAATCCAGCCGGTTATCATTGGCAATAGCATCACAATGGCCAATGAACATAAAAAAATATAGATTACTTTACACTTAACAGAATAGTGCTTCCATAAATTGCAAATCTGAACTACTCCTCCTGCCACAAACGCATATCCTATTGCCGAAATCCCCGTTGCCACTTCGTCCTTACCATGCATAAGTATTTGAAACATAACTGAACACATCATCAACGCAATGAGAAAAACCCAAAAGGTTGTTTTTGTTCCCATGTTTTTTTCCAATAATATGCCAAATGGGATAATCATGAGAAGATTCATAGATAAGTGTACCCATAGAAACCATGCTGGCGCAATCTCACTCCCATGCATGAACGCTCCACTAAAATACTGCCAAAAATGTTTTGGAACAGAATGATAGGAAAACATGTCATACATCCCTCTATTTATTTGAGTTGCAATAGCGAATAGAAAACATATCACCGTAAGAATCGTCACAACTGGATATTTTTTTAATAAATGCATAACTTACCTCCCATAAAAATTCCGATTTGTTCATTTAATTATATCACCTCCGTTCCTCATTTACCACAAAAATATAGGGCGCAGCAACCACCACACCCCACATTTATTACCGTTCTAACGATTTCTCTATCTTTCATTTTCGCCCTTCCAAGTCATTCTGCTTCTCATACAGATTATTGCATTCTTTGCAGAGTTCTTTCATGCGCTCCAACTGCACCCGCACTCCTTCCCTACAATCCAGCTCTATCTTTTTATATTCCCCGGTCAGATTGCGGATTGTATTATTGTTCTCCTTTATCTGTTCCGACAGGCATACCCAGTCTATCAGATTTTGCACTTCCTTGTCCGTTTCGTAAAGGTCTGTTTCTGCTACGATTTTAGCGCACAACCGTATCACCACTTTCTTTTCCATATCCGTCATATCCTATCAATCCCCTTTCCTATCGACCCATTCCGAAGGCACGTTTCGATCGTTTCTTTGCTCGTTCTGCCTGCTCTAATGCCTTTGACTGTTCCATAACCTTGTTCCTCAAGCGACTAATCTGCACTTGTTGCCTGTACACATTTGATCGTCAGTTTTTTTACCACTTCTTTCAATTTTTCCACAAGCGGTAAAGCCTTTTTATCCCGATAATTCTTTGCGCTCATCAATGCGCCTGGCTCTGCCAGTGCCGCTAATTTCTTCGTCAAATCCCTTGCTTCATTCGCCAATCCAGCTTGTCTGAATTTGTTCTTTATCCATACCGCCGCCTAAATAGATTTGTATCGGGTCTAAAATCAGCAGTTTTGCACCTGTCTTTATAACAGCTTCTTCCAAGCGTTCATCTATCATGGAAAGGGATTTTATCTTTTCATCAATCACCGAGATTTTCTCACAGTCTGCCCCTGCCTGTTCCAATCAGGGCTTTACCGTATCGGCAAGACCGTCCTCCGCACTCTGATAAATTACATTCAAAGGCTCTGTAAAATTCATTCCACCGTCTAAACTTTCTCCCCTAGATAGCTTCGCCGCTATGTTCAGAATAAATGTTGTCTTTCCGTCACCCGGATCGCCTTGTACGATTGTCAGCTTGCCATAAGGGATAAACGGAAACCACAGCCAGGAAACTTCTTGCGACTGTATCTCCGACAATTTAATCAACTGTAATTCTATTTTTGTTACTTCCATAATGCCCTTTATTTCTGAAAATCGTTGTCACTGGAAGAAACCTCTGCTATACTTGTATTGTGGATAATGATAACAGAAGTTTTCCAGTTATCACAGCCCTAACAGTTGCCGCTGTCGAGGCTATTTCCTTTTTCATTGTCAAGTAAATCTGCCACTCTCCGTTGCTGATTAGGATATTATTGATTAAGTACGCCACATGAGAATGTCTAAGGTCTGCCCGTGTCAAGTAAAATCCAAAATATACTGGAGACTGAAAATCCCTTAGAATCCCCAACCTCCCATCTGTTAAACATTTGTCAGAAATCTTTCAAAAAATCATCCGTATTCCACACAATCTCTATATTCCCATCTTCAAACAGGGTAATGTTTTTTACCAGAACCCGGATTTTCTCTGCATTGAATTCCGACAGCCCCACAAGCACTGTCAGTTCTTCCTCCGAAATATCCGTCATATGGGATAACTCCTCCTGTTCCTTTTCTCTGACTGCCAGCGTATCATTCAATGCATTGATTTCCTCCTGCAGCTTATCCCGAAGGCTCCGCATTTCGTCCCTCGACAGCTTTTCCCTTGTGTAATCGTCATACGCCTGAAACCTCCTGTTCTCCAGTTTTTTTATCTTCTGGCGGATTACTTCCATACCCAAACCATTCTCTTGCGTTTCTTTTTGCATTTTCTTTTTCTTCTCCAAATTCTGCAAAAAGGATTCTGCCGTAACACGAATATAAGTCAGCACCGTTTTTTCAAAGACTTTCGCATCCACCCTTACCCTGCTGCAGTTTAATTCTGCCGGGTTCAGGTTGGCAGGGCATTTGTATTTTCCATGCCGTTTTATAAGGGCATGACCGCAACACCCGCAGAGAAAAAGCCTTGCAGAAGAATTACCTGACTTCACTTTTTTTGCCTGGCTTTTCCGGTCCAGCTTTTCGTGGGCTGCTTCATACAGTTCCCGACTGACGATGGGTTCATGGCAGTTTTCCACCACCGTCCATTCCTCCGGTTTTCTCCGCTTTGACTTATAGACCGTCCTCTGGTTCTGCTCCATGCGGTTGTTGATGATTGTTCCGATATAAACCTCGCTGTAAAGAATATCCATTACCGTCGTAGCCGACCACTGGTGGACTTTGATTTCCGTGCCGTGCTTCCGTTCCCTGCCGTGGCTTTTCTGGTAATCGAGGCAGGTTTCCACACCCGCCTCATTCAGTATTCTTGCTATCTCTTTGTATTTCTTCCCCTCTGCCGCCAGCGTAAATATCCGTCTCACCACTTCTGCCGCCTCCGGATCGGGAATTAACTTATGCTTGTCCTCCGGGGATTTCACATAGCCGTAGGGTGCAAAGGAACCGATAAATTTCCCCTGTTCGGTCAGAACTTTCCTCGCCGCCATGACCTTTTTGGAGGCGTCCCGGCTGTACATCATGTTGACGATATTTTTTATGCCTACCTCCATTCCGCCAGTCTTTCCAACATAGTTGTTGCTGTCATAGCGTTCATTCACTGCAATATACCGCACATGCAGCAGGGGAAACAGACACTCCATATATTTACCCACCTCCAGATAATCCCTGCCCAGACGGCTGTAATCTTTGGTAATGATGATCTGTATTTCTCCATTCTGAGCCTGCTTTATCATTTCCTGAAAGGCTACCCGGTCAAATCTCGCCCCGCTGACACCGTCATCCACAAATTCTCTGACTTCATATTCTGACAGGGCTTTGTCTGACTGGACATAATCTAAAATCAACTGTCTCTGGTTTGCTATGCTGTTGCTCTCATTTTTACCAATGTCTTTATCCTCCCCGGAAAGACGGAGATACACTGCGATTACCTGTTTAGTCATTCCCGCATCCCTCCCCGGCTGTTTGGATGAGCTCCTTTAGGAAATCATTATACTTTAGCTTAATCTCCACATTGCCTTCTTTATCCAGCACAATCCTCTCCACAAAAGCGTCCGCCATTTCCTTGGTAAGTTTCCTTTTTCCCATAAATTTTTTTACTGCCGCAACCCAATCTTCATCTGGCAGGAAATCCTTTTGATAACGTTTCTGCCTTTCCAGCAGTTCCTCCGCTGTCTTTTCCAGTTCTGCTGCCTGCTGTCGGTAGGACTGCTGATACTGTAAATATTCCTCACTGGTGATAATGCCATCCTTGTAATCCTCATACAGGCCTCTTTCCCTGGATTTTACTTTGCGGAGGCTGCTTTGCACTTTGGCAATCTCTCCTGCATAAAATCGGTACTGCCGGATGCCGTAACTGCTGCGGTTCCGCTCCCTTGTCTGTTCCATCTTTTCCAGACACAGTTTCATATGGGATTTGATAACCTGAAATACGGCATTATGAAGCTCCCGATATTTTATTTTTCCATGTGCCGTGCATCTCATATGCCGGTTGAATGGGGTAGTAGTACACCGGTAATAAAAGTAGTTGCTCCCGGTATTGCTGCGAACAACTCCGATATTTTTCCGGCAGCATGCACAGATACATTTCCCCGGAAAGAAGTTTTCCGGTGTCTTCTCATGCTCCAGCGTCGCATTGTGGGCATGGAGATTATTTATATGCTTTTTTATTTTCTTCTGTACTTCCTCAAATAATTCCCGGCTGACAAGGGGCTCATGAGTATTAGGAATGATAATCCAGTGCTCCTCTGAAACCCTCCTGTCTTTGCTCGGATTGTTAAATCCACCCTCCCTTGTGGCATGCACACTGTCGCCTGCATAATGCCGGTTCGTCAAAATCGTCTTGACATGGAGATGGTACCAATCCCTCGCTGTTTCTGCCTTTTCTATATTCCCTTGTTCAAGGTAACGGTATTTTGGAGGCGAAACAATCCTTTCCTGCTGTAACTGCCTTGCAATTTCAGAATACGTCATTCCACTCAGATACATCCCAAAAATCCGTTTTACTACCGAGGCTGTCTGTTCATCCACAACCAGCTTTTTTACCGTATTATCTTTCCTGTAACCGTAGGGTGGGCGGCCATAGATATATGCCCCATTCTTCCACATGGTCTGGTAACTGGCATGCATCTTGTTTGATAGGTCTCTTGCATACCACTCATTGATAATGTTTTTCAGGGGCATAGTCAAATCCGTCCCCTCACGGTTCGTGTCAAAATCATCATTGACAGCAATATAACGCACATGAAACAGCGGAAATATTCGTTCAATATAGATGCCGGAATCAATGTAATTCCTCCCCAGACGGCTTAAATCTTTGGTGATGACTGTATCAATCTTCCCTGACCGTATATCCTGCATCATGCGTTCAAACTCCGGCCGTTCAAAATTTGTGCCGCTGAATGAGACATCTGCGTAAACGTCTGCCAGTTCCATATCCTCCTGCCTGCCTATAAAATTTTTCAGATAGGCAATCTGCGTCTCCACCGTGTCACGCTCCCGATTTGCCTCTGTTTCATAGGACAGCCTTGCATAGATGGCGACATGATAGACGGCTGCTATACTTTCCAAACTCACTGATGTTTGTAGCATAAGATTATCTGCTGATTCCGTCACAGTGTCCATTGCCAAACTGCTTTCCGGCACGGACATAGAAACAGGTAAATTTTTTCTGCTTTTTCTTGCCATGTCACACCGCCCTCCTTTCCATCCCGGCGACACCGCCTGATACCTGCCCTGTATCTTCCGGCACAATGTTTTCCTCTGCTAAACTTTCCGATTCCCTGGGTTGATTATCCTTACCTGTTCCATCACAATCAATCCCATACCCTAGCCTGTCCAGATTATCCATGCACTCCCGGTAGCAGTCGTCAAAATCAAACGTGATCTCAATAGAATTTTTATCCATCACCCTTACCTCACGGATTAGTGACACTGCCACATCCCTCGTGAGTTTTTCAATATTCCGGTGTTCCATAAAATAATCCAGCCACACAAACCCTTTGCTTTTACGTTCCAGAATGTTTTCCATCTCCAAGTCAATCTGCCGGATGGCAAGCTGTGCCTCCTTCCTGCGGTTCTCATAGGCGGCATGAAGTTCCCGGTATTCCTCTCTGGAAATCATGCCGTCCTTCAAATCCTCATAAAGCATACTTCGTAAGTGCGTACAGCGTTCCACCTCTGCCTGTATTTCTGCCTTTCTTTCCTCCAGTTTTTTCATATCCATCTGTTGGAATGGGATAGTACCGATAAAAGCAAGAACCCTCTGTAAATCCATGATACTTTCCATGTGTTTCCGCAACAGTTCCAATACAGCACATTCCAGTTTTTTCGTGGATATGCTGTGGGGCCTGCATTCCTTCGTTGCCTTATTGGTGGCACAGATATAATAAGCATATGCTTTGCCGCCTGCCTTTGTTGTCTTGCGGATCATCGGCATGCCGCATCCACCGCATACCACCAGACCGGACAGCGGGTACACCTCCCCATTCCCCGGTGCGGTCCGGGTGT
>CANRWA010000129.1 GCA_947643415.1 uncultured Clostridia bacterium
TTTTCTGAACATCATTGACAGTGAGGTATATTTCCGTTAATATTAACATATAAATAAGTCAGTGATATCACTGATTGGGCTGGTCGAAAGACCCTGGTCCACCGAACGGCGGGGAATTTCCCCGCTATTTTTGTTAGGGAAATCTGAGAAGGATGAAGGAAATAATCTATGGCTGAAAAGATTTTAAGTGTTTTTATAGATGAATCGGGTGATTTTGGGCCATATGATTTTCATGCGCCGTTTTATCTGGTTGCAATGGTTTTACATAATCAAGATGTGGATATTAGCAAAAATATTGATGATTTGGAGAGTCATTTGACAAACATTGGATATAAACAGCATGCCATCCATACGGGGCCACTGATCCGCAGGGAATCCGTTTATGCCAATGACCTTATGGAAGAACGAAAACGGCTTTTTAATGCATTGTTTAATTTTGCCCGTAAATTGGATTTCCGTTATGTCTGTGCAAAAATAAGAAAAGATGAATGCCCGGATGTAATTACGTTAACGGCGAGAATATCAAAAGCGATTGCAGGAATACTTAAGGATCATCAAAATTTTTGGGAGCAGTTTAACCGCATTATAATCTATTACGACAATGGACAGATAGAACTTACCAAAATTCTGACTTCTGTTTTTAATACGCTTTATGCCCATGTAGAGTTCCGAAAAGTTAAGCCTGTAGATTATAAATTGTTTCAGGCGGCTGACCTGATCTGTACGATGGAGTTACTTGCGGAAAAAGCAGAATCCAACTCATTTTCGAGATCAGAGCAGGAATTCTTCTGCTCAGTACGTGACTTTAAAAAGAACTATCTTAAGCCGTTATTGAAGAAACATTTATAGGGAGCAGGTGTGTTGGAATGGAAAGGGATATTGCCGATTATGCGAAAGACGGCAGGCTGACGGAACCGTCAGACGGAAAGTGTTATGAGTGGCAAAAAATGATTGATGCGGTAAAGGCGTTAGGCAGACCGCTTACGGACTAGGAAGCCGAGCAGTACCGGGTAAAATAGCATGGCACGGCAAAACAGCAATTTGTCGATTTGTCGAATCGCAAATAGGGGTGGGGTAAATTTCGCACAGGTGGGGTAAAAGGGGGAAATCATTTACCCCTGGGGTAAAAGTCATCAGAATCTAACAGCGGCACAGGCGGCAATAAAAAAATAATGCCATAGGGATTTGGGTACTTGCAGGCGAAAGTATTGAAGAATGGCTTAAAATAAGCTGAAAGCAAGGCTTTCAGCTAGGTTTTTTAGGCTTGGTGGGGTTCATCACGGTGGGTGGTGGGCCCCTATTTTTGTGTTTTTTGATGCCGCTGATAGGATGGCGATAGGGGAAAAAATCGTACTATCAGGCAAAAGCCGGGAGTTTCCGTGATAGTATGGAGTTTCTACTGTTTGTAGAAAAATGCTGTTGAATTTTGATGAGGGAGAATATTTTAGTAGAATCGTAAGAAAAAGTGGTATATAATATTTGAATATAGAGCGAAAAAAGACGATATACTAGGAGAAAGGAAACGAAAGTAGATGAAGGTTTTGTCAAGGATAGAAGATAAAAGAATTACAAGTTGGAATATTTTTGTGGAAATTACGATTGGTGATTACCTTGAATTTGCTATGGATATTTTAGAAAATAATGATATGCAAAGAAAAAAGGTGAAATCTTCAAAATCAGTATATTCATTGCTCAAAACAGATTTGAAAAGAGGATGTGTCATTCCACCACTAGTTTTAGCTTTAACAGAGTCTGGTATTATAGATGAAAAGACTGCCAATGATAAAATTCAGGATTATATAAGCGCAAACCCACAAAATTTAATGATATTAGATGGTCTGCAAAGGACTTATACAATGATTGCAGCGAAGGAAGAACTTGAAAAGGAGAACGATTCCAGAGCTCTTAACGATTTTTTGAAGCAGAAACTGAGGTTAGAGATATACACTGGAATAAATAAATTTGGAATACTGTATAGGATGTTGACATTGAATACAGGTCAGACACCTATGTCAACAAGGCATCAAATAGAGATATTGTATAAGAATTTGGTTGATACAGATATAGATGGCATTAGGCTAGTTACGGAGACAGAGGGAAAAGCAAAACCATCTATTCATGAACTTAAATTTAAGGATGCAGTAGAAGGTTTCAATTCATATATATATAGAGATGAATTGCCAATAGATAGGCAGGATTTATTAGATAATATAAAAATGTTGGAAAATTTATCTCGTGAGAATACACAAATAGATTTATTTAAGGAATTTATTTGTTCTTATGTTATGCTCATGGAAAAACTTGAAGAGTTTGTTAATACAGATGAATTGGATTTTGATGAATACAATTTTAGGAGTGAACCGTTTGGAAAAAACATAATCAAAGTATTTAATGGTTCTCAGGCGTTAACTGGATTTGGTGCTGCGATTGGACGTTTGAAAGATTTTGGGAAATTATCTTCATTTAATATTTTAAACTCATTATTTGGTGAAATTGTGGCGGGAGGAGATGAGCAAAATGAATGGTTTATTGAGCTTCTTATAGGTTTAGAGAAAGTTAGAGCTGACTCAAAAAAGATAGGTAATGGTCAAAGAATGTTTTTCCAGTATTTTTTCAGAGAATTGTTTAATTCAGAAAGTGACTCTTACCTAAATTTGTATAATGCCGCTACAAATAGTTATCAAAAGTACAGGAGCCAGGTGTAATTATATGTACCTAAAATTCAGTGATGATGATGAGGTTTATTCTCATGTAAAATATGATGCAGAGGAAAAATGTTTTAGTGCAGTTAATTCCAAGAATGTATGTCTGAAATGTGAGAACTACTTAAATCTAAATGTTGAAGAAAATTTAGAGGATTATTTCTTCAAAATATTAAATACGGACATATTAAATAGAGAAAATGATATATTTCAAGTTTATGATAAGCAAGCAAATGTAAGATTAGGATGGATATTTCCAATTCAAGCTTTATTGTCTAAAGAACATGATTATGCTGAAAATAGTTTCTTTTTGAAATATGCTTATATTGCAATTTATTTGCTTCTGGAAAATGTAAATGAAGAGAATATGCGAAATAGCAGTGATATTTTAAGAATAACAGATTTTTATCCAGAGGATGCTATAATTTTTGTTCTATGCAAAAGTAATTGCATGCAAATAAATGATTTTTGTTATGAGGATTACATCGTAGATCTATTTGGGCATGGTTATTCGTGTTTACCATATTCTGCTATTGGAGAGAAAGATGTTTGTGTAGAAAAACGGATTAATATACGGAAAATTTCTAAAGATGTAAAAGAAAAAATGTTTATTGTAGAAGTGTTTAAAAGTCTACTTGTACAAACTAATCTTTTACCACTTGCGAAATTTCATATGTTATATCAAATAGTGGAATTGTTGATAGGAGATATTTTTTCTTATGAATTTACGAATTTTAGTAAAAAGATAAGTGAGGATACTAATAATTTATTTGATTTAAAGGATGAATTACAAAAGATAACAGGTGAAAAATATAGGGTAAAAGAGTTGTTTAATACATATTCTCGAATTGATGGAATACTAAAAGAAAAGTTAATGGATGTATGTAATGAGATACTAAAAGAGGCGTCTAAAAAGGAAAAATTTGATGTTGGAGATAGCTTATACTCGGTCAGATGTTTAGTTTTTCATAATTATGGTAGTATTCCCTCTGAAGCAAGAGAATTAATAGAAGCTATAAATGAAATTTTTGAGAAGGTCGTTATTGAATTGTTGATTACTTTTAATACCTCATGTTTAAAATAAGCAACAATTCAATAGTAAAAAATGGGAGAGATATCTCTGGCTTCCAATGGTGTCTTAGTTCTCGGTGGATAAAGTTGCGGAAACCTCACAAATCCTGAAAATACGGTATTCTTGGCAGTACATAGGTTTGAAATTTACATTTTTATCTTGTGTTTTTAGGGGCAATTTTACATTCGGAAGTGAGTGAACTTTTGTTCTGGGGTTCTTTTGCCAAAAAGTTTAAACCTTTTGGCGAAAGTGAAACCTTTTTGCAAAACCTTATACGATTTGGCAACCCCCTTGTTATAGAATGATGTGTTGCTCCCGCTCAATTTTTACGGTACTCTTTCGGTAGGACTTCAAAATATGTTTTAAATGCCGCAGTAAATTTGCTCTGGCTGTCATAGCCGACAGCCTGTGCGATTTCAGCTATGTTCTTATTCGTTTCTTTTAACAGTTTTGCAGCCTGTCGCATTCGGTGTTCCTTGATATGTGCCGCAATGGAAGTTCCATAGACTGACTTAAAAGCGCTTTTCAAAGTTGTTGGATTGATGAGATATTGTCTTGAGAGTTCCTCTATGGTAATTCTCTGCTCCATGTGCTGCAAAAGCTGGTCATGGATTTCCCGGATCGTTTCGGTCAGCTCGAATTGATATTCAGCCAGCTTGCTTTGGGGCGTAAACTCCATTTTGGCAAGGTAAAGCAGCAATTCCAAAATCTTGATTTTTTGGAATGGAAGCATAAGCGTTCCAGGTTGGTTATAAAATGCAGAAAAAATACTTTCTGTCTGTTCATTTCCAGCAAGAAAGATAGGTTTATCATCTTTGCAGAATTTTTCGGGTAATATGGTTTCAAAAATACCAAAGTTTTTTAACAATTCGGGAGGAGTGTCAGAGGCTTCCTGCAGATCAATATAGATGCCAAGTCCCTGATATGTACCATTTGGAAAGGTAAGTACGGAATCCGTACAGGCTTTCATGGTATGCAGGGAGAAATCTCCCGGATTCAAATAAATCCGGTTTCCGTTTTTCATCTCCCACATCATCTGTCCGGCTTTGCAGTAGTTAATCTGAATGATGTGTGATAGAGCCTTATGCTGCACAGAAAAAGAATCGGCTGAAAAAGTAAGATAACATAACTCTATACCGGGATAAAGCGGAATGACAGCATTTGCCACCTTTTGATGAAATCTTTCCACTTCTTTTTGTATTTTTATCAATTCACCATTCATAAGACAGACCTCACAATTCAGGGCAGGTGATTTCCATAACCTGCTCAATCATTTGATGCAGCAGACGTCCTTGTTCTGTATCTGCGGCCCGATAATATACTTCTTTACCTTCACGCCGGCAAATGATCAGACCGCTGTTTTTCAATGGTCTGAGATGATGTGAAACTGCCGGGCTTGACATATGGAGCATGTCTGAAATATTGAGGACACATTCCTCACAATGGCATAGGAGCCAGAAAATTCGGATTCTGGTGGTATCGTCAAGCTGTTTAAAAACTTCCGCTACGGTTTGGAAATAGTCTACATGGTCTAATTGTTTCTGGATAAGTGCGGTTTGCGGTCCTTCTCCATGTTGGTGTGGTAATTTCATATTGTCCATATTGTTATCCTTTCTTTTATTTGCATTTCGCCCAAACGGAAATACTTTTCGCCCGTTTAGGAAGGAATGCCTTAGGGATATTGACGTGTGCCTTTCTCTGTATTATACTACGGCTATGATGATTAAACAAGTACTTAATCACTGAATTTAAAAATAACAAGGAGGACTTTACAATGAAAAAGACTTACAAAATCGAGGTAGACTGTGCCAACTGTGCAAATCTGATGGAGGATGCAGCCCGTAAAACAGCAGGAGTACAGAGTGCAACGGTCAATTTCATGACACAGAAGATGATCGTGGAATTTGACGAAGGGCAGGAGCCGAAAGATGTTATGAAGAACGTGCTGGATGCCTGCAAGAAAGTGGAGCCGGACTGCGAGATTTTCCTGTAAGCCAGAGCTGCCCATGAAAAGGTGACACCCTGAAAATGCCCGGCTGCAGTTTTGGGGTGTCTTTTTTATCAGAAACGATTAAACAGTTAAGCATATTTTGAAAGGAGTTTTTACCATGCAGGAATTAGTAATCAGCATATTGCTGACAGTTGTTATTATAATGGCTGCTGTACTTCTTATTTTTGTCGGCAGCCGCAAGGATGGTATGACAAAAAAACAGAGGGTTATGATGATCCGTATTTTGATTAGCGCCGGAATCTTACTGGCACTCCAGTTTGTTTCAGCAGAGATGTTTGATAAGGCTGACAGTTATTTATTTCCGTCCGCAGGAAGGTGGATTCGTTTTGCGTGCTATATGATAAATTATTTTATCATCGGATATGACATTTTAAGGAAAGCGGCAAAAGGCATCAGAAACCGTCAGGTATTTGATGAAAGTTTTCTGATGGCAGTGGCTACGATTGGGGCGATGGCGCTTGCTATTTATGAGAACGGTGATTATCTGGAAGCGATTGCCGTTATGCTGTTTTACCAGATCGGGGAATGGTTTCAGGGCTATGCTGTGGGCAAGAGCCGCCGCAATATCAGTAACCTGATGGATATTCGTCCTGATTATGCAAATGTTGAGAGAAATGGGAAATTAGAGCAGGTTGATCCGGATGAGGTAGGGATTGGCAGCGTGATCGTTGTACAGCCGGGCGAGAAAGTGCCGATTGACGGAATGATTGTTGAGGGATCTTCCAGCCTGAATACCAGCGCATTGACCGGGGAAAGTCTGCCCAGAGAGGCAAAAGTTGGTGATGAGGTAATCAGTGGATGTATCAGTATGACTGGAGTATTGAAGATACAGACAACAAAAGAATTTGGAGAATCTACGGTTTCTAAGATTTTGGATTTGGTGGAAAATGCAAGCTCCCGCAAATCAAAATCAGAAGATTTTATCTCGAAGTTTGCGAAAGTATATACTCCGGCTGTCTGCTACTCAGCATTGGCGTTGGCATTGCTTCCTCCAGTTGTCAGAATGCTTTTTATGGGACTGTCTGCTGATTGGGGTGTTTGGATTTACCGGGCATTGACATTCCTTGTTATCAGTTGCCCCTGTGCGCTTGTTATCAGTATTCCTTTGAGTTTCTTTGCAGGAATAGGAGGCGCAAGCAAAGAGGGCGTGCTGGTAAAGGGTTCCAACTATCTGGAAATCCTTTCACAGACCAAGTATGTTGTTTTTGACAAAACGGGAACGATGACAAAGGGTGTTTTTGAAGTAAATGGGATTCATCACTCCACCATAGACAATGAGAAACTGTTGGAATATGCGGCTCTTGCAGAGAGCGCTTCTTCCCACCCAATCAGCAAGAGCTTACAGCGGGCATATGGAAAAGAGATTGACAGAACCCGTGTGGCAGATATACAGGAAATCAGCGGAAATGGGGTGACTGCAAAAGTAGATGGCGTAAAGGTTGCCGCTGGTAATGACAAATTGATGAAGCACTTAAACATTCCTTATCAGGATTGTCATCAGACAGGTACGATTATTCACATGGCAATCAATGGGAAATATGCGGGACATATCGTAATCTCCGATATTATAAAGCCTCATTCTAAGGCTGCAATTGCGGAATTAAAGAAAGCAGGGGTCGATAAGACCGTCATGCTGACTGGGGATGCAAAGAAAGTGGCAAATCAGGTTGCCGCATCACTTGGAATTGATGAGGTTTACAGTGAGCTTCTTCCGGCTGACAAGGTAGAAAAGGTTGAAGAACTATTGCGGGTGAAGTTAGGCAAAGCAAAGCTGGCATTTGTTGGCGATGGTATTAATGATGCGCCGGTGCTTTCCAGAGCGGATATTGGTATCGCTATGGGCGCAATGGGTTCAGATGCGGCAATCGAAGCGGCTGACATTGTTCTGATGGATGACGATCCGATCAAGATAGCAAAGGCAATCAAGATTTCAAGGAAATGTCTGCGGATTGTTTACCAGAATATTTCGACGGCGCTTGTAGTGAAATTTGCCTGCCTTGCATTAGGGGCTGTGGGAATCGCAAATATGTATCTGGC
>CANRWA010000130.1 GCA_947643415.1 uncultured Clostridia bacterium
AATAACTCGAAATTTTTGAACAAATCCGTAGCAAGCTTGTAACCCTTAATTTATAAGGGCTTGAGAGTTTTGTTCAAGAATGAAGTAAATAAACAGAACGGTCTGGAATGAATAAAACGTTTTGTCTATATATTGGGCAAGGTGATGATTGTGTAAAGGAGAGGGTTTTGTTTATGTGCATGCTTATAGGGTAAAAAATCGCAAGTATAGTTTAAATGTTAGGGAATTATAAGTCTGTTTTTTTAATAAGTTTTTAGGTACAATCGCCTCTGTAGGAGGTGGTATAGGTGGCTGAGATAATTCCTGTCAATGGACAGAGTGGCTGGAGAAATGATTATCATTATGCAGTGTATGAACATAAACTGGTGACAGCGGATGGAATGACATATCCAAGATCGTTTATTGTTATTAAGAACAGATATGGTGTTATCATACGGTTTACAAGACTGCATAACTTTGCAGGTGCTTATGAGAACAGGGTATACCGTCCGCTGGCCTCAGATGCAAAGGAAAAGCTCTATTACATTTGCCGTATGCTTAATTATGTATTGGTTGATCATTACAGCATTTACAGGATTGATCATGTGTTCAAAGTGACCAAGGACATGCTGGTCAGCTTTTTTATGGATTACGCATTGGAGAAAAAGCCGGATGGGACACATAAAGGGAGCCAGAGTATTGAAAAGTGTGTCGGTGCTGTTACTCATTTTTTTAGCAAGCTGATCTATAAATATGGTTCTTATGTGGCGCTTAGAAGGAGTGAATTGTATAAGGAAAAAGATGTTTTTACGGGAAAAGGAAAGTGGATGAAGAAAAAGGTGCCGGATTTCCAAATCAGAGGTATCCCAGAGGAAAAAAATATTTTCCGTGATATTCCGACAAAGGCGTTCCGGATTTTAATGAATCTTGCTGTCAGGTATACTCCTGATATAGCCCTTGCCATTGGACTGCAGGCGTTCGGTGGGCTGAGACCAGGTGAGGTATGCAATGTCAGGCAGGAAGCAAGCCCAAAAGGAGCTGGGATTCTTTTTACATTCATTGATGGGAGGCTTGTAAAAGCAGAAATAGACCTGACCCATGAGTATGCAATGAGAAGTGACGGCGTAGTCTGCGGGAACATCAAAAAGGAACGGAGGCAGTGTATTTATCCGCCGTTTCTGGAAGCTTTCCAGACGCTGTATAAGTATCATCAGGAATATCTGAAAATCCATGCGTTTGAACCGGAGTACTGCCCTATGTTTATAAATGGTAGGGGGATGGCAATGACATATGATGACTATTATCAAAGATTCAGAAAACTGATTGATGAGAGGCTGCGTCCAATGCTCCTTGGGCATTCTGATCCGGAATGCCGTATTTATGGTCAACTGCTTTGCGAAAACCGGCTTGGGCCACACGCATTGCGCCACTGGTTTTCGGTGCAACTGGCATTGCGGGGTGAGGATGTTGCGCAGCTCCAATTCTGGAGGGGGGATAAAAATCCTGAAAGTGCATTTATCTATCTCCAGGATAAGGGCGACCTGGTAAGGGAACTGGCAAAAGCAAATGAACTTCTTGCCTCATTTTTGATGGAGGAGGGAGAAAACAATGGCTGTACATAGAGATAGTAAAGTGAGCTTTTATTCAGTGGTTGCGCAACAGGCAAAAGCAAGGGAGTCGCTATACGTGGGAAACGCCACGGATAAAAGCAACCTTGTAGATTTTATGGAGATGAATGGATGGTTTGGAGTTGATGTGCATATATGTGGGGAAAAGCAGGCAGATACAGACAGGGGAGATTATTACCTGGATGCCATGGAGGCGGGCAGGCTGATTGAAAATATCTGTTTGTGGCTGGATGCCTATGGAAGGAGCGATGCAGAAAAGCTGGCATTGCTTGCCGGCTATGGAGCAGGAAAATTTCCAGATACAACGTTAAAGTATGTCAGTTACATAAAGGAATCTTCGCTTGAAGAAGATGCAAATTCATGGAGGCTGCTGGATTATCTGCTGTCTGTACTCAGAAAAGAACTGCTGGATGTTGATGAAGATGAAATGCAGTCCATTTTGGACAGGGTAAGCAGGGAGATGCCACTGGTTACAGCAAAACTGTTTATAAGTTTTTGGGAGAAAATTCAGAAGGAAACAGGGAAGAACGGCTGGACATACAGGCTTCATACCAGAAGCAGAAGAAAAGAGAATACAGCCTACCCCATGAGAGATTATTCAAGGATGGCATACTGTATTTTTAATGAGACATATTGGGAAAAAAGGCATCTGGTGGAAAAGGCATGTACCAGTGAAACCAATGCAAACCTCTGGGCATTTCTGGCACTGCATTTTGTATGCGGCATGAGGGCAACAGATATTGAAAGGATTCCAAAACCTGAAATCCCATGCTGTGGAAGGGATTTCAGGGACAGATTGTTAAAGAAGCAGATTAATGATGCTGCTATGTTTTCAAAGGATATCCAGCTGCGTATGAAGTATAAGTTCCAGCATCCGCATAAAACATCAAGTTATTCCGGCATTCCGGAATTAAAGCTTTTTATACCGGTAAGTCTTGAAAAACCTATGGGGGTGATACTTGCCGTTGCCGCAAGCTACCATGATGACATTGAGGCGGGGATGCCGTTTATAAAGGCTGCGAGGAATGTTGTTGTTATAAAGAAGTTTTTAGGGGAGCCGTTTGCAGAGGCATTGGGATGGAATAACTTTTCAAGCAGGAGGGCGAACAAGTCATATCTGCAGGGAATAGAGGCTGCTGCAGGCATGGGTGGTGCGGATGCGCCAAAAGGTTATATGATTGCTGCCCTGGCACGGAGCCATAAAGGAGGGATTGGCACACTCCCGGATATCACGGAAATATACCTGAAAGATGCTGCCTTTAGTGGGTATACGCCGGAATTTATTGCAAAGGAAATGTTTGAGAGGGGCGTGTTTGGATTTATTCCGCATATCCTTCTGGAAACATATGCCGGTGAGGCATATGGAAAGCTTGGCATAGATCGTCAGACAACATTAATCCAGTCCATAGGAATCAGCCCGTCAGGCATAGAGGGACTTGCAGAACTGGCAGTGAAGGGTTATCAGATGGCTAAGGAAACCGTGGCAGAGTTAATCGCTGGCAGGACAGATATGTGTCTCGTCCTGCAGCGGATTGCATCCGGGACGGCACCCGGAAAAGATGCAGGGAGCCTCTGCATTCTGGCAGCCTGCGGCTATCCATGCCGGAGAAATGAAAGCCGGACATGCATTGGGTGCAGGTATGAGATTTATACGAAATCAGTCATGCACCAGATGATGAAAGAATACCAGAGAATGAAGCCCCTGTGCAGTTCAGATGATGGGTGGCGTTACAGGAAGATGATAAGGGAGGCGGTTCTGCCGATGGCAGGGGAATTACTGCATTCCGTAAAGGAGCTTTATCCGGATGCGGATATGGTACTGCTGGCAGAAATTATGGAAAGGGGAATAGAAGGATATGGTGGTTATGGCAAATCAGGCTCCGGGGCTGGGGTATAGCAGGTATCTGTCGATTAACAGCATTGATGATGAAAGCTTTAGGAGGGCTGAAAATATATTTTCTTACTATAAGGAACATGGTGTGATACAGACAGGGATATTCGGAGACGATGAATGGGAGCTGTGCGATGAAAGAAAAAGGGTGCGTCTGTGCTTTGGGTTATCTGACGAGCTGTTTTATAGAAATGCGGAAAGCTGGGTGGGCTGCACGTCTGATTGTTACAAGGATGCTGCCAAATCCTACGTGCTGTTCCAAATGGGGGCATTATCGCTCCATTCCCTGAGGAATGTCACCAATACACTGAGGCGGCTTGGCGAATCAGGGTTTGACCAGGCGGTTACAGTCAGGAAAAATGCAGGGCATGCCGTTGAGTTTCTGCAGCTGATTCCCGGATATTCCACGGAACGGGATGCTGTCATAGAATCATTGGAAGAAAATAATGCCGCATCAGGAAGAAAAAAGGGCAGATCACGGGAACTGGCTGATTTTAAGTCATATTTTCGCTTTCATGATGAACTGGACAAGTTCTGGACATCAGCCGGGGAACCAGCGAAACTGTTTTATTTTCCTTTATTTTTATGGTGGAACCTGACGGCGGTACTGCCACTCCGGCCTACGGAGTTTCTGATGATGCCAAGGGACTGCCTGGTGTGCAGTGGGGATAAAAATTTTATCACTGTCAGACGTACCAGACTGAAAGGAGCAAATTCAGGGATCACTTATAGCATTGACGGGGATTTTGAGAAGAAGTCATATCCCGTCAGCTGGAAACTGGCAAAGGAAATTAAGTGGTATCAGAACCAGACAAATGGTATGCAGCCTTCGCCCATTGGGACTTTGTTCTGCAGGGAAGCAAGCAGCTGCTATGAGAAATGGGATAAAAGAGCATCCATCTCACTTCCTTATGGGTATATGAATCTGAGATTTGTATTAAAAGTTTTTTATCGTGAGGCGCTGTCTGAAAGAAACGATATTTCTATGATCCATCTGGGTGATACAAGGCATATAGCCATGATGAATCTCATTATTTCAGGAGGCTCGCCGACTGTCTGTATGGAACTGGCCGGGCATGAGGACATAACTGTCAGTTCCAACTATTATGCAAACATGGCAAACCTCGTGGAGTGTGCAACATATGAGATGTACAGGAAAGGAAAGAAGGGTTCTGGTGTGTTGATTCAGGGACAAAGGGAGTATCAGTTTGTGCAGCCGGACGGGCTGATAAGGGTACAAGATGGATGGTGCAGGTCTTCCAAAAGAAAGGAACTGGATGTGGAGGACTGTATCAGTGCAGTTAATTCTCTTGGAGAGATGGGCGACTGTAAATGCTGCAGATATTTCATGGCAGACGTGCAGGGGGTGCATCTGGATTTTTATGATACGGTAAAGGGAAAAGAAAATGTGGATGCAGACAGCTGGTTCCTGATGCATATGATTGAGGCTGTACGGCAAGGAATCGGGATGCAGGAAGATATAAAAAGCGCAATATTAAGGCTCCAGCAGAGCTGCACGCATTACAGGGACTGCCTGATAAAAAGTTACGGAAAGGATGAGGAAAAATGGCAAGACCAAGAAAAGCAGATGCGGATGAACTGATACAGCTTGTGGATTCTTATTTTACAACGGAGGCTGCCGGTGACCCGTCAAAACTTAAATGTTCGTTTCTGGAACGGTTTGCTGCCAGAAATGGGAAGGATATCAAGGCGTATGACTTCAGACGTTATCCGGAAGTAAGGGAACGCATGGAGGAACTGAAGGCGATGGTGCTGAATGAGAACGGAATGCAGATGCTGAAGGGAAACTCTTATAAGAGCCTTGATATAGCCAGTGTGTTAAAGGCACGCCGAGATCCGGATGAACTGAGGAAAGTCCTTGGTGAAATGGATACTTACTGGAAACAGGTTTATGAAAAATGTATTTCATTGTCAAGGGAAAATATAGAGTTCCAAAACACAATCCGCCAGCTGAAAAATGACAATTCTGCCTTTGCACAGAGCGTTCAGGCAAAAGAGACAGATACTGGCAGGATTTTATGGGAAAAAAATAAGCTGGCGGCGGAGAACAGGTATCTAAGGAAGATGCTGAAAACATACCTTTACCCGGCGGTGGCAAATGAGATACTGAAGCAGGAAAATTTATTGGAGAATCCAGATACGGAAGTGACCGAGGCGGCAATGGAAAGGATGGCGGACGCCGGAATTCCACCCTCTTTTTCGAAAGCTGTATCAGCGGACAGGAAAATGAGAAGCCGGGAGGAGGAACTCCTGCAGCGTATGTGGAAAGAAACGGGTGAAATGTAAAATGATGAAGAAATTGACATTATCTGAGGAATTTCCGGAACTGGTAAAACAATGGGACTATGATAAAAACAACCCGGAAGGAGTTTTTCCATCGGATATTACGCGGGGATCGCATAAAGTCGTTTGGTGGAAATGCCGTAAAGGACATTCCTGGAGGGCGTACATATACCACAGGACGGCAGGGAAAGGCTGTCCCTATTGCAGCGGAAAAAAAGTCCTTATTGGATATAATGACCTTGCATCAAAGGCTCCCTGTCTGTCAGGGGAATGGGATTACGAAAAAAACAATGGCATTTCTCCAGAAACAGTGACTTATGGGAGCAACCGGAAAGTCTGGTGGAAATGCAGAAACGGCCATAGCTGGCAGGCAGACATAAGTCACAGATATGGTGGGAACGGTTGCCCGTATTGCAGCGGCCGAAAGGTATGGGAAGGCTATAATGATTTCGCATCCGGATATCCTTCCTGTGCAGAGGAGTGGGATTCCGTGAAAAATGAGGGTATGCTGCCAAGCATGGTGGCACGTAAGAGCAACCGGAAAGTCTGGTGGAAGTGCAGAAAGGGACATAGCTGGCAGGCATTGGTCAGCGACAGGGCTTCGGGGAAAGGCTGTCCATATTGTAGCGGCAGGTATGCTATACCAGGATACAATGATTTGGGAACATTGAATAAGGCGCTTGCAGAGGAATGGGATTATGATAAAAATGGAGTGGCATTACCCAGAAACTTCACCCAGGGCAGTGAGAAGAAAGTTTGGTGGAGGTGTAAAGCAGGCCATAGCTGGAAAGCTGCTATCTACAGCCGCAGCGGCGGTCGCAGAAATTGTCCATATTGTAGCGGAAAGCGGGTGCTGGCTGGCTATAACGATTTTGTTACAACAAATCCTGCTCTTGCCATGGAATGGGATTATGAAAGAAATGATGGGAAATTGCCAGAACATTTTACGCAGTGCAGCAAGAAAAAAGTCTGGTGGAAATGTGACAAAGGCCATAGCTGGCTTTCCACTATCCATAATCGTACACTTGGGAATGGATGTCCCTATTGCAGTGGCAGGAATGCTATAGCTGGTTACAATGATCTTTTAACAGTTCGTCCGGATTTGGCTGGGGAATGGGATTATAGTAGGAACCAGAAAATCTGTCCAGAGCAGTTGACGGTTAATGCTCATAATAAGGTTTGGTGGAAATGCGAAAAAGGGCATAAATGGAGAACTGCAGTCTATAGCAGGACCAATGGTGCAGGATGTCCATATTGTGTGGGAAAGATTGTTGTTAAAACCCACTTTATTACTTGAAACTATTGAACAGAGATGTATAATAAAGATACTTGGGAAATCGTCTATTTCGTATTGGGGATTACTGTGTATGCAGGTATATATTTTTTGGCAAGAGGTGGAGATGGAAAAGGTATTAATAATTACAAGTTCAATTGACAATACAGTAGATTATATAATGAACAATTATGACGGGGTTGCGGAATTTTATCGGTTGGATGTGGACATGTTTCCAAAGTATGAGATTGTACTTGGTGGATCCCGGCAATGGGTGATTTCTTGTGATGAATGGAGTCTGGAAAAGAAGGAACTGCATAGTATCTATTACAGAAAGCCAAGGCTTCCTAATCTTGATGAATACAGTGATGCGTACAAGGGTATGATTGCGAAGGATATTATCTCATTAATTAATGGGATGGTTGATGACTTTCAAGGCAGGGTACTGACCAAACCTTATATACTTAGAAAGACTGAAAATAAAGCATTCCAATTGTTGTATGCTGAAAAAAAGGGGTTATTTATTCCGAAATCATTTGTTGGAAACAGCAATAGGCGTGCCAAGGATTTTTTTAAT
>CANRWA010000131.1 GCA_947643415.1 uncultured Clostridia bacterium
CAAGGACGAAAAACACAGTAGTTCGCCAAAATACGCCGTCCACGGCGGGTTCAAAGTGGCGCCGTTGAGCTAGGAGGAATCTGAAAACAATGCCGGTGACAGAGGCAGTGGATTACGCCGTGAAAGGCTGTATCCAAGATGGTATCCTAGCAGATTTTTTGAAGAAAAATCGTTCAGAGGTAAAGATGAGTATATATGAATATGATGAGGAATTGCATTACAAGACATTAAGAGAGGAAGGAAGAGAGGAAGGCAGGAAAGAAGAACGAAAAGAAAGTATCTGCCGTATGTTCCGCAGACAGAAGACACCTGAGGAAATCAATGAGTTTACGGGAGAATCACTGGATTACCTGTATGAGGTTCACAAAGAATATCTGTCTATGTTACAGGGGAAGGAAAGGTATGCCGTTAAAAAGGAATAGATAAGGATAGTATTCAACAAAGCCGGAACTCTTTGGAAAATAAGGAAATTCCGGTTTTTTTATACCTAAAAATGTTGTGTTTTTTTCTGACTTAATTGTGAAATTGAGGGAAGAGGGTTGATTTTTTAACATAAAAAGGCTATAATAAAAATCAATATATGAAAATTCGAAATATTCTAAAGACGAATAATGGAGTACATAATGGCAGAAGATACGGGAATGCAATGTATGATTACAATTGCAAAATATTATGGAATTGGGGCAGATGCTGATCAATTGCGGCATGCTTTAGCTTTAGGTAGTGAAAATATTGGGGATCAGGAACTTTTGCGTATCGCCAGAAAGTTGAAATTAAAAGCTGCCTGCGAGAAGGTAAGTACAGAAATGCTTTTAAAAATGTCTGCGCCTGTAATATTAAAATATAAGGATGGAAAATATGTAATTCTGGTAAGGGCAGAAAAACCCAGGTTTTTGATTCTTGATGCTAATAAAAAGATACCCGAATTAGTAGAAGAGAATGAATTGCTGAATTTATGGGATGGGACGGTTTTTTTGTTTACACCCAGACTCTTTAAAAACCAACATATTAAATTTGGGATTAAATGGTTTATCCCCTCGATAATAAAATTTAAAAAACCGCTTTTAGAAGTTTTATTGGCAGCCTTGGTTATGCAGCTATTAGCAGTGATTTCTCCATTAATCACCCAGTCAGTGATTGACAAGGTACTTGTTCATGGAAGTATATCTACATTAGATGTATTGGCACTTGGTCTTATATTAATAACAGTTTTTGAAACTGTGCTTTCTTTAGCCAGAAATTATGTCTTTACACATACAACATCAAGAATTGACGTCATATTAAGCTGTAGGCTGTTTCACCATTTATTTCATCTCCCATTGCGCTATTTTGAATCACATCGTGTGGGAGATACGATTGCCAGAGTGAAGGAACTGGAGACAATTCGCCGTTTTCTTACTGGCTTACCTATGTCTACAATGTTGGATGCTCTTTTTGTCTTAGTTTATCTGATATTTATGTCTCTTTATAGTATAAAACTTACTGTATTAACATTAGTATCGCTTCCGATACTAGGGATTATCTCTTTTATTGCAACTCCGATATTAAAAAGTCATATAGATGAGAAATTTAAATGTGGAGCTGAATCTCAGTCTTATCTGGTAGAGGCAGTAACGGGTGTACAGACTATTAAGTCCTATGGGATTGAACCATCGATACAAAAAAAGTGGGAAGGTCTTTTGACAAATTATACAAAGGCTGGATTTAAAATGTCAATGGCTGGTAATGTGACAGGAGGCATTGCCCAGATGATAGAGAAGATATTTGATATAGCCATCCTATATTATGGAGCACTTTTAGTTATTGATGGGGATTTGACAACAGGACAGTTGGTGGCGTTTCGCATGTTGGCAGGACGTGTGAGCCAGCCAGTACTCCGCATGGTACAGATGTGGCAGGAGTTCCAACAGGTAGCGGTTTCTATAGAACGGTTGGGTGATATTTTCAATAGTCGTCCAGAACCATATTCACAAGGAGTGCAGAGCCATGGCATTCAGCTAAGGGGAAATATTCGTTTTGAAAAAGTACGCTTTCGGTATAAACCAGAACAATCAGAGGTTATCAGAGATATGACATTTGCAATTCCGGCTGGAAAGATAATTGGAATCGTAGGGAAAAGTGGTTCAGGGAAAAGTACCTTATCTAAGTTGATCCAGCGCTTGTATATACCTGAGAGTGGAAGGATACGAATTGATGGTATGGACATTGCAACAGCAGATCCTGTCTGGCTCAGGCATCAGATAGGGACTGTTTTGCAGGAAAATTATCTTTTTAATGCCTCTGTCAGGGAAAATATAGCTTTACAAAATCCAGCGGCTGCTATGGAGGATATTGTACGTGCTGCCAGAATGGCAGGAGCCCATGAGTTTATTGCAGAGTTAAGTGAAGGTTATGATACTATGGTAGGAGAGAGGGGTGTTGGGTTATCCGGCGGACAAAAACAGCGCATTGCTATTGCAAGAGCACTTTTGACAAATCCAAGAATACTGATTTTTGATGAGGCCACATCAGCTCTGGACTATGAATCCGAATGCATTATTCAGAATAATCTGAAGATGATGTGCCAGGGGAGGACCGTTTTGATTATTGCACATCGGTTATCAACGCTAAAAGATGCAGATTATATCATGGTACTGGATCGGGGCCAGCTTGTGGAGTTTGGTCCAACACAAAAGTTATTACAGGCAAAGGGAATGTATTATAACATGTTGAGAAGTCAGGGGATGGCAGAAGATGAGAAGTGAAAAGCGAAGGGAAGAGAAACTGAGACAGGATTTTTTGCCAGAAGCACTGGAACTGGTTGAAAAACCTGCTGCGCCATGGGGACATATGGGAATCTTTATTATTTGTTTTGTTGTTGTCACAATGTTAATCTGGTCATTGATTGGCAAGATAGATATTACGGTTACTGCACGTGGAAAGATTGCTGCTGGTGGTGACAAAGGGATTCAGAAAATACAGTCAGAAAATGGAGGGAGTGTTGAGAAGATTCATGTGAAAGAAGGAGATCAGGTAAAGGAGGGTGAGATTCTTGTTACATTATCTTCAGATACAGAAAGGGATGTAAAAGAATATAATGAAAACTCTCAAGAGGAATTAAAGTATAGAGAGATGTTGATCCTCAAAATTCAATCCGGGCAAAAACTTGATAAAGAGGATCAAAAGATAGGAGAGATATACGCGTCCGTTTATGATTATCTTGTTTCGGTACAGAATGAGGGCGAGGAGAAAATCAGGGAAGCCAGACTGGAGGCGGAGAGTGCCGATAAAGAATTAGAAGGGATGGAAAAGATACTTTCTCAACTTAAAAGAGATGAAAAAGATTACGAAGAACTTTATCAGGGTGGTGCAGTTGCAAGGAGAGAATGGCAAGAAAAGTCCGATGGAAGAAAACAACAGGAACAAGCGGTTCTGACCGCTCAAATAAAATGCCAGGCTTTAAAGAGTGCTCTGTCAGAAGCTGAAAATGAGTATAAGAAAGAAATATCTTCTTTACTTGTAGAATGTCGGAAAGAGCTTAGGGAAGGAGAGGTCAGGACAGATCAGAGTAATCGCGAATACGATGAAAAATATTTAAAAGCACCTACTTCAGGAACAGTAAAATCGATTTTGGTTAATACAGAAGGAGGTGTCGTTGCTCCGGCACAAGATATTATGGAGATTATCCCACAAGAGGACGAAATAATAATGGATCTTATTGTGTTTAATCAGGATATAGGCTATATAAGAAAAGGCCAGGAGGTTAGCATTAAATTTGATACATATGATTATCAGGAATATGGGAAATTGGAGGGAGAGGTAATTTATATCAGTCCAGATACATTTCAGCATGAACAACTGGGAGAAGTCTATACTGTACAAGCCAGATTGGATAAGGAAACCATGAATGAAAAATATAAGGCGGTTGACTGGCAGGGAGGTGTTCAGGGAACAGCAGAGATCAAGGTTGGTGAACGGCGGATCATAAATTTCTTTGTGGAACCGGTGAATGAACATTTTGACGGAAGCCTGAATACACGATAAAAAGGAGCAGATTATGAAAAAAATAATGATATATGTTGGAATTATGCTGATCAGTGTTGTTTTGTTCTGCCATTCGCAATCTGGTGCCAGACAAGGAGAGAAGACATCAGGGAATACTCTTGTTGAAACAAAAATCATTCAGGATGCTGAGATCTGGGAAAGAGAAAAAACAGATTATCAGGTACAGAGTGATCAACTGAAAGATCAAGCGCAGAAATTAAAAAAAATTTATGAAGAAAAGAAAGATAATGACAGTCTTATTGCTTATAAGGAGGCGGAACTGTCTTATGAATTGTCATCATTTTATGAAAAAGAGGGGGAGAGATGGATACTGTCCCAACAGAACAATGAGGAGGCAGAAATTCTTTCACAGGTTGCTACATGTGAATACTATAAGGCAGAGCTTTCTTACAGGGAATCATGTGTACATAGTTTTGCACTATCACGTAAGGAGATGAAAAAAAAGTTTGATAAGGGACTGATTACATCTTTAGAATATGAGGAAGCTGATTATCTGTGGAAAGAAGAAAAATCATTGAGAGATATTTGCAAAAACAATATTAGTTATTTAGAAAAAATATTGAAACAGAAAACAGGGAAGACTGAATGGGGGAATAATCCACTTAGCAGTACAATTCAGCATGATTCATATTTTAAGCATTGGGAACAAAACCGAATTGAATTGCTGCAATATGATAATGAGATTCAGGCTTACAGATCATACATAAAAGGGCTGAATGATGAGGATTTACAACAAAAAGAAAAAGTCAAGTTTGCTGAAAATAAGATAGAACTTCTCAGATTAAAAAAGAAAAGATTTATAACGAATATGAAAGAAATAGTTTTACAAAAAGAGACAGATCTTAACAATGCAGAGATAGCCATGGAGGTGAAAGAGGAGGCAATAGATCTTGCAAAGAAAAAATTACAGGCAGTGCGTCTATTGGAGAAAAAGGGACATGTTACAGCAAGTCAGGTAGCTGCACAAGAGGCAGAGGTAGAAAAACTGGAGTATGAAAAAGCATCCCAGAAACACACAAGAGATTTGCGATTGATAGAATTGGAATACTGTGTGGGAGGTGAATCAGAGTAAACAGTTACTTTTTTGAGCAGTAGTTATTATTTCAAATAGTAAATTGAGACAAAATGTAAATAAGTGATTAAATTAAAAAATAGGAGGATTTTATAATGACAGATCAGGAAGTGCAGAAGATATTGGATGATATGAGAGAAGAAGTTGGAAGGAACATAACTATTACGAATCTAGAGGAATTAGAGGGATATTTGATTGAACTTAAATCTGAAGATTTTCGGATGGGTGTAAAATCAATATTGGGGACAGTGGATGCTGTTGATACAGGAAATACGATAGGTGATCTGATCATAAATTTATTGAAAGCAAACGAGGCGGAAGAGGGCTCTCTGGAATATAAGAGCTGTATGAATGCTGCAGCAGCGGATTATATGACTTTAGCAGGCACTGTTGCAGGCTTTGTTCCCAATATTGGCTTTATTGTGTCGCAGGCTTGTACATTAGCATCTGGATTGATGAAAACAAGCAGTGCATTGGTACAAGAATATCTTAGTCAGTATGAACAAATTGAAAAAGATCTTAAAGAATATAATGTAGTAGATGCCAGAAATGGGGCAAGAACCGCTATGGATAATGCAGCAATGGGGTGTAAGTTGATGCATAATCTTCAAACTGTTAAGAATTTAAAATTATTTTATAATCAAATTGGATATATAACTCCAGAATTAGATTCTGATATAGATGATCTTGAAATTCAATTGATGTTCTTAAATGAAAAAGAATATTCTCTGTTGCCACAAATTAATAATATGTTAGGAATTGATCATGAAGCATTTGAAGAGGCATTCAACGCCCTTGTAACAGCATTAAACGATATGTATTCACAGATGTTTTCTATAATAGTGGATCCATTAGTTTTTGATCTGGATGGAAATGGATTTGATATTCATAAAAAAGCAGATGGTACACATTTTGATTTAAATGGAGATGGATTTGCAGAAAAAACAAATTGGACAAGTGCAGATGCATTTCTTGCCTATGACAAGAATGAAAATGGGCTGATTGATGATGGAACAGAATTATTTGGAGATAGTCATCTTTTGGCAGATGGAAAAAAGGCTAAAAATGGCTTTGAGGCGTTGTCACAATATGATGAGAATGGGGACGGCATTATTGACCAAAAGGATAATATTTATTCGAAATTATTGTTATGGACAGATCGGAATAATGATGGAATCTCTCAGGAAGATGAGATGCAAAGACTGGATGAAATGGGAATAGAAGCAATCCGGCTGAATTATGACAGTACAGGTGAAGATACAGATGCAGAGGCAGCACTTGGTAATACATCATCCTTCATCCGTTCTGATGGTACGGAAGGACGCATAGGTGAGGTATGGGTATCAACCGATTTATTTGATACAATAGAGCGAAATGACATTGAAATATCAGAAACTATTGCGAAACTTCCCAATGTCAGAGGATTTGGCACGGTCAGTTCTCTTCATGTAGCGATGCAAAGAGATGAGACAGGGAAACTTCGTTCTATGGTGGAAGATTTCTTAAAGGTGGAACAACATTTAGAAAAGAAAATGATTATAGAAAATATTTTGAGGTTTCTTTGTCAGACCGATGTACTACCAGTTAAAAATCGTGGTTCTTATATCTCAGCAGAAGAGCTGGCAATTATAGAACGGTTTATGGGAAAAGAATATGTTAGTATAGATGGCTATACTTCTCCGAGTAAACAAGTTGCAGATAATCTGCATAAGATTTATACTAATATAATTGATATTTATTATTATACATTAATAGGGAGTGAAATAAAGGAATATACTAATTGCCTTTTTTTGGATAAATCAGAGGAGGGAGGAATTAAGGCAGATATTGAATATTTTAACTTTTATATCCAACATGAAAGAGAAGCTGGGCGTCTCTCGGATGCTACATTTAAACATATCATAACATTTATGGGGTATTATAGCAGAAGTGTATTAAAAGAGTTTGAAACTTTTTCTAAATTTAGAGAATATTTTCTAGATGTAAATGAAAGATATGGAGAGTTTTTTGATTCAGTAATGGAAGAGGAAATGGGAGCAGGGGCAGGAAATGATTCTATGTCTGGTACAGATATCATAGATATGATGTATGGTGGTGCGGGAGATGATATCTTGTATGGAAATGGTGGCAATGATTATCTTGCCGGCGGAATTGGTAATGATATTCTATATGGAAATGATGGAGATGACTGCTTATATGGAGGATCAGGAGATGATATTCTGTATGGAGGAGCAGGGGATGACACCTACATCATAGAAAAAGGGGCGGGAATAGACAAAGTAATAGACAGCCAGGGGGAGAACACGGTGCGGTTCGGTGAAGGGATCCACCCGGAGGACCTGATAGTAAGGAGGGAAGGCACATATGATGTGTCCCTTGCGGTCCGGGGCACGGGGGACAAAGTGGTGCTGAAGGATTTCTTTAGGAGTCCGTCATACCAGCAGTATGCCTTTGAGTTTGCGGATGGGACAAGGATAA
>CANRWA010000132.1 GCA_947643415.1 uncultured Clostridia bacterium
GCATTAATGCCAGCTTATTTTATATCTTAATATACCCAAAGTTCAGAAAGAACCAGAGGGAAGTGGTAAGTCTTAAAGTTTTTGCCGAGGGCGTGACAAAGGAAATAAAGGAATATCTTTCACCAGCTTATACTAATGTGGAATGCAAGGTTATTGAAAAAAGAGAGAACAATGGGCATTTTAGTGTTGGTGTTGCAATTATACGGGCGGGGGAAAATTCGGCACCTATTATAAGTATGGAACCATTTTATGAAGCTGTCCGCAACGGTGCTCCATTAGAAAGTATAATGCAGGGGTTATCCGAGATGGCTGTACAAAGTATGAATTTCAAAATTGATATTCCCAGTCAGTTAAATGAGTTTAGCAAGGTAGAGGAGTATTTAGGGGTGCGGCTTGTGAATACGAAAGCAAACAAAAAAGAGTTAAATAATCTGCCTCATATAGATATTGAGGGTTTATCACTGATACCAGTCATACGTTTTCCTTTGCCAGATAAAAGCGGGTATCAAAGTATGAAAATAACAGAAGAATTACGGAAGATGTGGGGAGTGAGTAAAGAACAGATATTTGAACGGGCATGGGAGAATGAGGAATTACCTAGACTACAAGAAGTAGGAGAGGATATTTCTGATGTAAGGATTAGCAAGAAATTATTTGAAATAGAAGATGATTCACTTGAAATCACAGAAAAAAGCCTGTTCATGCTGACAAACCAAAGGGCTATAGACGGGGCTGCTATGATTGCGTTTCCCGGTGTGATAGAAAAACTGGATGAATTATTTCCGAAAGGTTTTTATGTTGTGCCATCGTCTATACACGAAACCTTGATCATACCGAAAAGGATGGATGATAACAAAGAGTACTTGGAGTACATGGGGAAGATGGTAAGGGACATGAACCATAAATACACGAAAATAACTGAAATTTTATCTGACCGCATTTATGAGTATGACAAAGAAAGAGGGAAAATCAGGCAGGTGCCGGAGTCCATAGAAAAAGAAAGAGGGGAGATGGAGCTATGAGAAAAAGAAATATTCCATTTTTATTCCGGTTAAATGAGCAAGAAGCAGAGGCGTTCCGCAATAGGGTAAAGCAAAGCGGATTGACACAGGAAGCCTACGTGCGTCAGGTTATCAGTGGAAAAATGCCCAGAGACGCACCACCGCCGGATTATTATGCCATGATGAAAGAACTCCATAGAATTGGCAACAACTTAAATCAAATTGCACAAAAGGCACATGTTCTAAACGTGATTGATGTACAACGGTATGACAGGGACATGAAAAAGTTTGAGGAAACGGTGCGTCTGATTACAGAAGCAGTCATTCTACCGGAAACATTGGAACAGCCTTTCTTATCTGGTTCAGGTGTAGAAAAAAAGGAGGAATGATGGCGACAACATCTATCTGGAGTGTCAAAGGCTGGCTGGGTAAAGTTATGGTCTATGTGGAAAATCCAGAAAAGACAATGAACCCATTGACAGCAGAAATTCAGGAAGCTGTCAATCGGGAAGAATTAGACAAACAGGGTTTGGAAGATGTAATTGCTTATGCAATCAATAAAGAAAAAACCAGACGGGAGGGAAAAAAGAACAGCGGAACCGAAACCATTGAAGAAGAAAAAGGGACGGTCATGCAGCAGTATGTATCGGGTATCAATTGTACGTCTGCCACCGCCCGCAGTGAAATGATGGCAGTTAAAAAGAGGTATGGCAAGGACGGGGGCATTATGGCATTCCACGGTTACCAGTCTTTTGCGCCGGGGGAGTGTACCCCGCAGATGGCACATGAGATTGGTGTGAGGCTGGCGGAGGAATTGTGGGGAAATATGCTGAAAATAGGGTTATGAGTGGTATGAGTACTTCCACCCATAAAGGAGTACACCATGCCAGCGTACAGGGAGGCAGAGTGGCAAGGAGGTTAAAAGAAAGGTACAAATTTTCTAAGGAAATTAAGCAGAGGACGGAAGAAATACAGATGGAACGGACTGGCACATCCACAAGGGAGTGTCAGTCCGTTTCTGTATCGGGCGGTGAAATTGGTAGTCCGTCGGGAGAGCGTATGAAAAGAAACACGCAGAACCAGATTACAAAGAGGCAGGAAAGTGGCAAAGTGTCCGGGATATCGCAAAAGGCAGCAGATCAAAGAAAAAATGGCGTTAAGACTACCCAGCTCAGGGAGCAGAGAACTATTAAACATAAGATAAAAACGGTTAAAACAGGACAAAAAAACACTATAAAGCCTACGGAAAAGGCAGTTAAACAGGCACAGCAGACAGCACAAGCGGCAAAGCGAACGACAAGAAAAACAGCACAAGGGGCAAAACAATCTGCAAAAGCAGTAAAAAAGATGGCGAAATCTGCCACTAAAGCAGTAAAAACAATCATAGAGGCAACAAAAGCGATAATTATAGCCTTGATTTCTTTTGGCTGGATTGCGGTTTTGATTTTGATAATTGTCGTCTTGTTTGGAGGTCTTTTATGCACGACAGGCGGCGACAATTCAAACACTGTCACTCCAGTAAGTATGGAGGTTCAGAATTATGAGCCAGTTATCCGTAAATATGCAAAACAATATGGAATAGAGGAGTATGTGGAGTTAATCAAAGCAATCATGATGCAGGAGTCAGGAGGACAAGGGACTGACCCAATGCAGAGTTCCGAGGGGAGTTTCAACACAAAATATCCGAAAAAGCCAAACGGAATTACTGATCCGGAATATTCGATTGACTGCGGTGTGCAGGAGATAAAAAGCTGTCTTGTCAGTGCGGAGGTAAAAAGTCCTATGGATATGGACAATATCAAACTTGCCTTGCAGGGATATAACTACGGAAATGGTTATATTCAGTGGGCACAAAACTATTATGGTGGTTATTCACTGGCAAATGCAGCAGAATTTTCAGATAAAATGGCAAAGGAAAAAGGGTGGGAGAGTTATGGAGATAAGCAGTATGTGCCTCATGTACTACGGTATTATACGATAGGGCGGGTTCCGAATGGCATGGGCAATCAGGCAATTGTACAGGTGGCACTTGCACAAGAGGGAAACGGGGGGGATGATTACTGGAGCTGGTATGGGTTTTCTAGTCGAGTGTCATGGTGTGCGTGTTTTGTTTCGTGGTGTGCGGAGCAGAGCGGTTATCTAACAAGCGGTGTCCTGCCTAAATTTTCTCTTTGTTCGGACGGTGTAAAATGGTTTCAGGATAAGGGGCAATTTAAGGATGGCAGTTATGTCTCAGCGCCGGGGAATATTATTTTCTTTGATTGGGGTGAGGATGGCACTATTGACCATGTAGGGATTGTGGAGAGTGTGAGTAAGGGGAATGTAAATACGATTGAAGGAAATAGTGGAGATAGAGTGAAACGCCATAGTTATCCGATTGGGGATGAGAGAATTTATGGATATGGGGTGTATTGAGAGAAAAGAGCGGACTTACCGATTTTTCGTAGTCCGCCCTTTTTATGATTTTATTTCTTTTCTGATGGGTGAAAGACGAGCAAATCTTCGATTTTACAATCTAACACGGTACAGAGTTTGCAAAGAACAAAGACATCTAAACGGGTAATGTTGTTTTTGCAATAATTATCAATCTGTTTCCAGTTCATTTCAGCTTTGTAGGAAAGTTTATTTTTGCTCAGTCCTTTTTCTTTTATAAGTTCGGAAAGGCGGATTTCCAAGTGTCCATATTCTTCATCCATAACCATAGCTAAATCACCTTTTTTCTATTACGTTAGTTTCGTACCCTTGCAATACCATTCTATACCTGATATAGTTTCCATGTAACCTAGAACAAGTATTATAATAGTATATACAGGAACAAATGTTTTCTTGTATGGAAATAGGAGAAATAGTCATGAAAAGAATTGAATTATCTGAAGAAGAAAAAAGAGAGTTTATTGATTATATGCTTAGAAACGAAGAACTGGAAAAGACGATTCAAAATCGGAATAAGGCATTACCTTTTTATGAAATATCTGTATTGAGTAGTATCCTTTCGAGTTGTAAAGATGATGCAGGATTGATTGTTGCTGTTAGTAGTGATGAAATAACCGTAGGAGTTGACAATATTGAATTATACACAGAATTAACAAGGCAATCTGTAATGCACTGTGCAGAAAAGGAGGATGGAACGAAATATGTTATGGTATTTACCTCTAGGAATAAATTTATTGGATTTGATACATTATCAGGGGTTGTAATGCCTATTGACACTCTTATTGGGTTAATTTGTTTGAAAAAAGAGGAGACAGACGGCATTGTTATAAACTTGGGGAAAGAGGAACTTATAATAAAAATGTCTGCCTTAGAATTACTTTACAACTGTATCTGTGAGTCAAATCCTAAACCTAAATAAAACTGGAAATATGTATAAAGATATAATATAATAAGGTAAAAAGTCACATTTATTAAAAGGTAGTAGAAAAAAGCAAACAATGGAGAAATGGAAAACAGGGAATTGTATAGAAAAAAAAGAAATAGGGAACAGAATGAGAGAATTGAAATACTGATACATAGGAGTCATGTTCTTAACTGAGTTCATGGCTCTTTTTTATTCGACAAATTTCCTACTATTTCAACCCAATTTAATAAATAATTACTTTATAGAACCAATAGGTATATCCAGTGAAGCAAGGGTATACCTTTTTTTTGTCGCAAAAAGTAAGTTTTTGTTGATTAAAAGAGGGCGTTCACCACCAGTCAATCAGGTTACTCAAACACAAATTTGATTGATTGGAGGAAAATAACATGAACGGAAACCACCCGAAAAGGAGACGGGACAAATACAATCCTTACCATATATGTGAACTGGAGGGGCATTATTATATTTCCTTTCAGGACGGACAAGGAGTGTTGCACGAATTTGAAATTACTCAAACGCTGTATGAGGCATTTGATGAATTTGAATTAAGCGACATATCACATCTGCATAAATGGGACAAGTACATAGAGCACTCAGAAATATGGGAAACTACGCTGACTGAAAGGGCATTTTTGCAACCGGATAGTGTGGAGGAAATTGTTCTGAAAAATATTTTATCAGAGGAATTACATAAAGCTATCCAAAAGTTATCCCCAGTCCAAAGGCGCAGGCTTATTTCATATTTTTATGAGGGGATGACTTACGAGCAGATCGCAGAAAAGGAGGGATGTACCAAAATGCCAGTAAAGCGTTCGATTGACGCTGCTATTGGCAGATTGAAAAAAGAATTAAAAAAATTAAAATAGTACGGCTACTTTTTTAAGATTTTGTGGGAAACAAGTGAGAGGGAAATTATTTCCCCTCATCTGTTTCCCTTTTTGCATGGAAACAAATTGACCTTTGACAATTTCATAGACCATTCATCAGGCACATTCCTGTTGTTATCGTGATGATGAGCCACGTTAGCAGGTACGCCATGAGCCGAAACAGATGAACGCAGCGAAATCCCACTTATACCAGAAATTGATTTGCGGTCTGCCCGTCTGTTCCGTGGAGCGAGAACTACCAAGCTATAACTGTCAGATTGCTTCTGAGAGGGCGATAACAGGCAACAGGCATAATGATACTCCTGTCCAGTCATAAAGTCGAGCGTACAATGCGAAGCATTTATTGGCGTCGCAACAAATGAGGGCAGCTTCGGGCGATCCCCGGAGGGGTGCAATTCCCGTGGAGCTGGTTAGCAACCAGCCGTCTGATGACTTCCCAGTACAAATTAAGTTGTACCAGCGTTTGAATATACGCTGTCGTCGGGGTGTCGGGGACAAATAGGCGGAAGTTAATTAAAGTGTAAAAGCTGAACGCACAAGGAGAACTGTCAGGAGAGTAGACGGAGAATATTGTGTGTTCGGCTAGTACATACCTAAATGATATTTTGAGGAGTTAAGTATTTAAAAGTTTTATTTTAGAGATAAAGGAGCAATTTTATATGAATGAAAGAAAAATTCAGCGTGGAGATATTTTCCATGCTAATCTAAATCCTGTTGTGGGAAGTGAGCAGGGAGGTTATCGACCAGTGCTAATTATTCAAAATAATAGAGGAAACCAATATAGTCCAACGGTGATTGTTGCTTCAATCACAAGTAAACCAAAACATAAAATGCCTACCCATGTGATATTACAGGAAATTAAAGAACTAGAAAAGAATTCCGTTGTGTTGCTGGAGCAGTTGAGGACATTAGATAAAAAAAGACTGGGAGATTATGTGGAAACGCTGGATAGGTATCACATGCAAAAAGTAGATAAGGCATTATGTGTTAGTCTTGGAATACGGAGATAGTAAAAAAATGAACTGTCAAGAGTGCAGTCAGACTAGTTTGCACATTTCACTTATTCATTGGAATGGGATATAGTGGGGGCAGACTTCTAGAAGGAGGGTTTTTCATGGAAAACACATTATTTGTTACAGCCGATAAGGTGGCATCAGATTTAGGCGTGTCAAAACCGTTTGCATATAAACTGGTGCGTCAGATGAATGATGAGTTAAATGAGAAAGGTTTTCTCACAGTGGCAGGACGTGTGAGCCGCCAATATTATGAGGAACGCTTTTATGGAATGCGGAAAGAAGGTTAAGATTATGGCAGCATATAAGGATAAGGAACGTAATACATGGTATGTAGCATTTTACTACCGTGACTGGCAAGGTAACAATAAGAAAAAGAAAAAACGAGGTTTTAAGACAAAGCGAGAGGCATTGGATTGGGAGCAGAGTTTCCGGCAGAAACAGGCTGCATCGCTGGATATGTTGTTCAAAGATTTTGTGGAAGTTTACACGGAAGATATGAAACCGAGACTGAAATACAATACTTGGCTGACAAAAGAGCACATTATAAAAACAAAGCTGATTCCATACTTTGGAAGTAAAAAAATGAATGAGATTAAGGCAGCCGATATTGTCCGATGGCAGAATGAAATGATGGCATTTCGGGATAGCGAGGGGGCAGGGTATTCAAAGGTATATTTGAAAACACTCCAGTCACAGCTAAGTGCGATTTTCAATCATGGCATAAGACTTTATGAATTAAAAGAAAATCCTGTCAGAAAGGCAGGGAGCATGGGTGGTGAAAAACAGAAAGAAATGCTGGTATGGACAAAAGAAGAATATAAAAAGTTTGCAGAGGCGGTTATGGATAAACCACAATCTTTTTATGCCTTTGAGGTGTTGTACTGGACGGGGTTGCGTGTTGGCGAACTTCTTGCATTGACACCGGGGGATATAGACATAGAAAAACATACAATCTCAATCAATAAGTCATATCAGAGATTGCGGGGAGAGGATTATGTCACTGATCCCAAAACAGAAAAAAGTAACCGTACTGTTTCTATCCCGGACTTTCTTTGTGAGGAACTGGAGGAATATATGGCGATGCTTTATGGTTTTAAGAAAGATGACCGATTATTCCAAATTACAAAGAGTTATCTGCACCATGAAATGATTAGAGGGACACAGATTTCTGGAGTAAAACGGATCAGAATTCATGATGACCGTGTTATAATAGGGGCAAGTCAGAAGAAACCCAGTAAAATCAAAG
>CANRWA010000133.1 GCA_947643415.1 uncultured Clostridia bacterium
ATATTAGTGTGTATATTTGCAGGAATAATGGCACGTGAACCCAGAACGTTATGGAGCGGGGTTTCTTTTTTCTTCATGATGATATGTTTGTCTATTTCCTTGTTTTTTATTCTATCTGAATATTCCAGGTGGCTGGCAGCACATGACGTGGTAATTGGAATACTGATTCTCCTGTTTGTTTTGGCGATAGGCTGTATGCTTATGTTTCCGGCAGCTTTGATCGTCATGTTTTTCATCGAGGGAATAAAAGTCATCAAACATGAAGGAGTGAAACCGTCAAATTTATTGTCGATGCTGTTCTCTATCTTGTTATATGTCTACCTGTCTGTCTGGCCGATGATTGGCAATTTAAGAAAAAATACATTAAGTACAATGCTCTATGTTATCATCAGTTTTTCGGCAGTATATGTATTATCATTGATGGCTATGTATTCACTTTCTGCAATTCTTAACCTTATTCATCTGAAAAAGAACAGAAATGCAGATTATATTGTTGTTCTGGGATCTGGAATCATTGGAAAGAAGGTCACACCGTTACTTGCGGCCCGGATTGAAAGAGGAATGGAATTGCTGTATTCCAATCCTAATGCTGTATTGATTATGTCCGGTGGGCAGGGACCTGGAGAGGATATTCCAGAGAGCGTGGCTATGGCTGCATATGCAGTAGGTAAAGGTGTAGATGCAGAGCGTATCATAATGGAACAAAAATCTGTATCAACAGAAGAAAATTTACTGTTTTCAAGGAAATTGATTGATAAAGAGGCTCCTAAAATTGTTATCGTCACAACGGCTTATCATGTGTTCAGAGCATTAATTCTGGCAAAACAGCAAGGGTTAAAGTGTGTTGGATTTGGGGCAAAAACGAAATGGTATTTTACGCTAAATGCTTTAATACGTGAGTTTGTTGGATATCTACGTTTGACATGGAAGAAACATGCGCTGGTAATTGGCATAGTAGCCAGTATTGTCGTGGCGACTAATATCGCTGGTTGGTTGAGATAATTAATAACTGTGAAATTACAGCGATTTAAGAGAGGAATAGTTATAAAGAACCGTTAAAGTATTAGCAAGAACTCTCTAAACTTGAGGTGAAATAAAGCGTATGAAAAGCCCCAGGCGGCATTTGAAGCTGTTCTGGGGCTTTATAATTATCCTTTGAATTTATCAGGCAAGTGAATTTCAGTTTTCAGACCATGAGGTGTAATGTTTGAAAATTGGATATCTCCATAATGTACTTTTACAATCTGTCTTACGATTTTAAGCCCCAATCCGTGTTCTGCTTCGGCTGTTTCCGTCTGGGAACTGGGAATACTGGTATCGTTATTCAGTAATGCCAGGTATGATTCCTTGATTCCGCACCCAGAGTCTGCGACACAAAACGTACAGATTCTGTTGTCCATTTTTACAGAAACGGTTATCTGACATCCACCAGGATTGTGTGTGATGCTGTTTTGTATTAGATTGTGCAGCATCCGGTTAAGCAGGAAATTGTCGCCGTATAGGAAAGTTTTTATATCTGTGTCAGTTCCAGACAGTTCTAATTCATAGCCCTCCGGAAGTCCGTTATTTAGAAATTCGCTTATCACCTGCCGGATCAGTTCAAGAGGATCAAGCGGCTTTATGCGGAAGGGCTGCATAGAGTATTCCAATTTTGTTGTTAAATTTAGATCTGCAACCAATGTACGGAGCTTTTCACTTTGTTTTCGTATGATTTCAGCCTGTCTTCTGGTTGCTGCTGGTAAGTCAGGGTTATCTTCTATTTCACTGGAATAACCTAAAATCATAGAAAGTGGCGTACGGATATCATGAGATATTCCACGAATCCATTCAGCACGCGTATTATCCTTTTTTGCCAGATAGTCACTGGCATGGTTTAATCCTGTATTGATTTCAGCAAGTTCACCTTTTTCCTCTAAGTGAAATGTTTCCCCCTGTGACAGTTTTTGGATGCCAGCCAGGATTGGCCGCATTGCAGTTTCGATTTTTCTGGTATTACGTAAAAATAAGAAAATCATAACACCGATATTGATGACCAATGCAGCCAGACAGATGAAAAGAACAAGCCAGAAATATCTGGTTTTGAACGAGATATAGTATTGGCTGATTGTGCCCGGCTGAAATCCCACAACTAAAAGTCCATTTGGATGATTCCAGATTTTAACGGGATAGTCCTTCAGATACCATCTGCTGAACATCGCAATTTCAGATGCAGAGTATTTAAGGGGAAGTCCTTCTGGCAGACCGCTTTCCCAAATGACAGCACCTTCATCGTCAATCAGCATAGCCCAAGCATCCGTCTGTGCTAAGATGTCATTTGCTTCCGGATCAACTGCGAATGCCCCGTTCTTTTGTTCAATAAGATTTGAAAACCGTTCCATTGGAAAAACGGAGTCCTTAACACCATTCAGATAGGAAGTAAGAAAAAGGATTCCTATTAATACAATGTTGATTACAAAAAACAGCAGCAGTATTCCGATGACTGATAATATATAGCGGCGAAAGAAGCGGTCAATTGGTTTCATTTTTCCGCCCCCTTAATGTGGAGCCGGTAACCTAATCCTTTTACGGTTAAAAGGGAAACAGGTTTTGACGGATTGGCCTCGATCTTTTCCCTTAAGTGGCGTATATGTGTCACAAGGGTATTTTCATATCCCTGCCAGAATTCCCCACAGACAGTTTCGCATAGTGAACCTGTGGTTACAATCCTTCCGGAGTTTTCAAATAACTTTTCAAATAGCGTAAATTCTTTTGCAGTCAATGAAAACACTTCATCCCCACGATAAACTTCGGCCTTATCTAAATTAACGGTTGAAGCTTCCAGATATACAATACGTTCCTTTTCAGGATAGGCGCGGTTTAAGATTGCCTGAACACGCAGAAGTAACTCCTTGGGCAAAAAAGGTTTTATAAGATAATCATCAGCTCCGTTTTCAAATCCTAAAAACTTATCATCGGCTTCTCCGCGGGCTGTAAGCATGAGAACAGGAATCGTACTCGTTTTTCGTATTTCCTTTAATACAGTGAAACCGTCAATGCCCGGCATCATCACATCAAGAATTACCATATCGGGTTGATTTTCCCGAAATATCGCTAATGCCTCTTTCCCAGAAGAAGCAGTGGTGATTTTGGTGTACCCGGCACGGTAAAAAACCGATTGGAGCATTTTAAGTAGCTCTGATTCATCGTCGACAGCAAGAATGCTTTTATCTTTCATACGGCACCTCCTTTTCTTTGTCCCTTATTATAGCTCAAAAGATGAAAATATCCTATTCATGTTTTGAAATCTCAAGGTAAATTCAAGGTTAACTCAAGATACCCTCAAGGATGCCATGTTACGATCAATGTGAATCAAAAAGGAGGTATAACATCTATGAGTGATTACATTATTGAAACCTGCAGCCTGACAAAAATGTATGGAGAACAGGCCAGCGTATCTGATTTAAGTATCCATGTAAAGAAGGGGCGTATTTATGGTCTGTTGGGACGAAATGGTGCAGGAAAAACCACGACTATGAAAATGTTGTTAGGTCTGACGGCTCCCACATCCGGCGAAGTGAAGATTTTCGGAAAGCCTATTTATGGAAACGAGAAGAAAATTCTTCCGCGTGTGGGCTGTTTGATCGAATCCCCCGGCTTCTATCCCAACTTGACCGCAACGGAAAATCTGAAAATTTTTGCGAAGCTGCGTGGGCTGAAAGATTCCAACTACATTAAGAGCGCACTGGAACTTGTTAATCTGCCGTATCAGGATAAAAAGCTGTTTTCGCAATACTCTCTTGGAATGAAGCAGCGGCTTGCGATTGCGCTGGCTGTCATGCACGATCCGGCAGTACTGATTCTCGACGAACCGATTAACGGGCTTGACCCTATCGGGATTGCAGAGGTTCGTTCTTTTATCCGAGAATTATGTGATGTCAGGGGAAAGACCATTTTGATCTCCAGCCATATTCTTTCGGAGATTGCTCTCCTAGCAGATGATATCGGCATTATTGATCATGGTAAGCTGCTGGAAGAAGAAAGTCTTGCTGAATTAGAACAGAAAAACCGCCATTATATCCATTTTACAGTATCCGACAGCAAACAAGCCGCCCGCATTTTAGAAACAATGTTTCAGACAAGATATTTTAAGATTACTGATCAGCATAATATCCATTTGCTGGATGTCAATCTGCCGACTGCAGCGATTACCCGTGCATTTGTAGAAAATGGCCTGGAGGTGTTTGAAGCGCACCTTTGTGAAGACACTTTGGAAGATTATTTTAAGAAAGTAACAGGGGGTGAGGGAATTGCTTAACCTGATAGCTGGTGAGTTTGCAAAATTGAAGCGTAAAAAAATTGTGCCCTTTATTATTTTGCTATCTCTGCTGTTCCCTCTTATTGTGGTTTACACTTCTAAAATGGGAATGGGAAATGATACAAGTGTGGAATTTTTGAAAGGACGGTTCGATTTATCTTATACCATGATGCTTGGATATGGTCTGGTTTTTTTGGAACCGTGTCTGTTGGGTATTCTAGCCTCCATACTGTTCTTTATGGAGAGGGATAATGATACTTTCAAAAATCTATGTGTAATTCCGGTCACTACGTCACGGCTGATTGCGGCAAAATTATTCGTTGTATTGATTTATGGGCTTTTTTATACCCTTTGCAATACTGTATTTATGATTTTCTTTACATGGGTTTTAAAGGCGGGAATCATTTATGATGTTGGATTTAAGCTGGTATTCAGTCTTGTTTTTGGAATAGGAATTACGATTGCCACGTTGCCGGTTATCGTTTTCATTATCTATTTCAACAAATCCTATTTGATTTCCACGCTTCTTTCATTCTTCTATGCGATTTTGAACTGGAGTGTTTTATCGCTGGTTGAAGTGAATTTATCGCTGGTAAAGGTAATTAATCTATTTCCGACTTTATGTGTAATGAATTGGAGCAGCAAAAAAATGATGGGACGTTTGGCGGACAGACATTTTTCAGAAGCAGCTTATTTGTTATTTCCCTCCGATATTTGGGCATTTGCTGTACTGGGGATAACGCTGGTTTTTTCGATACTGCTCATGCTGCATTTTTATAAGAAATGGACGAGGTGATGAAATGGATAATCTTATAACTGAATTTTGGAAAATAAAACGCTATTCTGTAATCAAGGCCGGAGCCGCTATGATGTTTCTCTCCGTATTTATGAGTTATTTTTACTCGACGGCCAGTACCTCTGTCGGCTGGGATTTTAACTATTTTGTTCATCAGGTGGTTCAGCAAAATTGTACGTATTTTTTTCCTGTGGTAATTATGCTGACAGCCTCCTTTGTTATTTCGAGGGAGACAACGGACGACACTCTGAAATCAATTTTAACGGTTCCGGTTGACTTTAAAAAGCTGTTGATTGGAAAATTTGAGCTTCTTTTTTTTCTCTCCATAGCTTTCAGCCTTATCAACGCTGCGCTCGCTGTTATTATGAATCTGCTCCTGCATTTCCCCGGAATGTCAGCATACAGCATTATGATCGCCACGGGGCGGATCATAGCCACAAATATTTTAATTTACCTTTCGGTACTTCCACTCATTATTATCAATACATTTCTTTTTGGAAGTAGCCTGATTGGTGTTGCTGTCGCATTCGTATATGGTTATTTTGGAACCTTTGAGGGCTCTTTGCTAAATTGGTTTCCGATCAAGGCTGCAATGATTTTGTTTGATCCGTATTGTGGTGCAGAATATGATACTGTTTCCTATCAGACCTTTCCGGCAATCATCATATTAATTCTCACGGTGTTGCTTTCTGTTGTACTGTTAAATGCTTTTACACATTCAGAAAAACTTCCCAATGTAAAAGCAAAAAGGAAGCCAAAAAAAGCAGAGCGAAAAAGAGGTTGGTAATCTAGAATAAAAGGGATGAAAATGCAAAAGCAATCGAAAGATGAGGTGGTATTCATGAAAAAAACATTAGTGTGTATTGGCATAGCAGTTATGCTGATTTGTTTTAAGTTGACTATGTGTAGTAAAAAAATGAAATAATTTAGGGAGGTTATAGGATGAACAAAAAGAATGTATTAATCGGAGTTGGGATAGTGGTTATGGTTGTCCTTTGTATTGGTATCGCCATTTTTGCAGGAACTGACGGCACTGATTATTATACACAAATTGATAACACAAAGGTAAAGGAAATTGAACCGCACGGTGCGATGAATTATTCTTACACATTGACAGTCTATGATGAAAATAGTACGAAACGAGATATTACTTTTGAAACAAGTAAAATTCTCAAGGATGACGCCTTCTTACGCTTGGAGGTAGCTCCAATTCGTGGAGTTGTAAATTGGGAAGAAGTGGAGTATACGGAACTTCCATCTGCTGTACAGAGTGTTTACTCAGAGTAATGTTTAATTTATCGCTAATAGAGGGAAAAATATTGAAAAAGATATTGATTGTAGAGGACGACGTTACATTTTTAGGGCTGCTATCTCATGTTCTAAGGAATCAGTTTGAGATATATGAGGCTTGTGGTGTGAATGAGGCATTGAAATTACTTGAAAACATATCAGTTGATTTGATCTGTTCGGATTACAATATGCCGGGCGGTACAGGTTTGGAACTTCTGGAACAGCTTCATAGAAGTGGGAAGAAAATTCCGTTTATTTTGATGTCCGGGACAGAGGATTCATTTGTGATTCATAGCGTAAAGTTTTATGGAGGAACATTCTGTAACAAGACTGATTCGGATCTGCTTACAACAATTAGAAAAAAGCAAATTGTGAATAGTGGCGATTGGTTTATGGGATAGATGATAATACAGAGACAGTTGCTCCATACTGGAGTGATTGTCTCTGCCTTTATGTTTAAGAGAAATATAACTTGGATGGACCTTGTATTAGAGCTAATATAGAAAAAATCAAGCAGCAGCCAACTGTATTTATTTTTAAAGTGACGAATCTCTTACGAAAATAGCACCACATTCACCCTGGATTTTTCTATTCCGACAAAATTGTAGCCTTACAGTAATATTACAGTAAGGTATGGATGATATACTTTCATAAAATGTAAAGTACAAGAAAAGATGGTTGTTCTATGGAGCATTGCCAGACGAGGAGTAATTTTATGATAAATATTGAGGATGTGCCAGGACTTGAAACTGAACTGCAGATGGTAAATACGCATATAGAACGTTTATGCCGGTCAAACAATAAGTCAATGCAGAAAATGCTGGATTGGGTGCTGAACGCAAGGGGAAAGCAGATACGGCCGATTTTGACACTTTTATGTGCGAGGCTCAAAGGGAAAGCTGTTGATGCGACAGAGGTCGCGGCGGTGATTGAAATATGCCATACCGCTTCACTGATCCATGATGACATTATAGATGAAGCGGATACCCGCAGGGGACAATTATCCGTGCAGAAAAAATTCGGA
>CANRWA010000134.1 GCA_947643415.1 uncultured Clostridia bacterium
CATGATGACCGTGTTATAATAGGGGCAAGTCAGAAGAAACCCAGTAAAATCAAAGGGTTGCAGATGATTTTGTCCTATTATTTTTTGCAATGAAACAATTTACAACAAAATCAGGCAAGGAGGGATGGAATGGCGAGCGGGGATTTGTTCCGTGCGTTTACGGTGCGGTTTTCTTTTAAGAAAGAGCAGCATGTAAGGCTGCTGAATAAATTTGAGGATGAAAAACTGACCGGCGGCAAAGCAAAGAATCAGATTGTCATGGATGCACTGGAGATGTATTTTGACGCACTGGAAAATAACAATCAAGCTACAGAGGATAAATGGGTTACAAAAGAATTTCTGGAACAGCGGCTTGAGCAGTTTAAGCAGGAGTGTAAGGAAGAAATATGGAGGGAGCTTATCCATGTTTTGGTTGGCAGCAGGATGGCAGGGCAACCGTTTTTGGCGATTTCTTCCAATAGAGAACCGACGAAAAAAGAATTTATAGAGGATGAAGTGGCAGATATAGGCGAAATACCGGATGTTATGAATAAGATAATGGACTGGAGTGACAGTTAGAATGGGGGAATGTTATGGTAAATCAAGGAATCAAAAGCACTTTCTGTTTTATGGGCTGGATACTTAGGAGTACGGCATGGATTGAAATACATCTTTTGAAACTGGTGCTGGCAGTATTAGAAACCGTCCTGCTTTTAACTGGAAGTGTGCAAAATTACTGTTACTGATATTGGCATAAGCGGAAGTAAGGAAATGGATAAGGGGAGGTAAAATCTTTCTTTATCCGCACATACGGACAGGAGGGCAGGCTATGGGCAAAGAACTGGCAGAGATGATTGAGGAAAACGGAATTGTGTATTATTTGGGGGGAAGATGGATGCTATTATCCAGATTTAAGGCCTACCAGAGGAGACACACTATAATATAGAGAAATACGGACTAATGCGGTGGGAGTATCTGCAAACAAATTGTAGAAGGAAGTATCTTTGGCTGTTGCTGGATGGGAAACTGAATGAATATCTGCATGAAGTTGACGAGGAGTGTCATATAAGAGTGGAATTGCTTGTAGAACAGATGAAAGCCAGGGCGGGGATTACGGAGGAACTAAAGACTATTGATCAGATGAAATGGATTGGGCTTATGAATAATGCCAGAATTACAGCAGAGGAGATTGTGCAGAAGGAAATGATATATTTGTGATGTTGTGTGGGGCAGGAAAGTGCCCTGCATTTTTGTGGGTGTTTGGAGATTCATCAGATTATGAAAGAGGAGATAACGGAGGTTTTCAAGAAGGAAAATCCGATGAAATGGGTGCAGAGGATACATGGGATTAAGGCGAGAGTGGAGGGATTGACTATAAATAATTTGTTTCATATCCGTCCTTATTCTATCTATTCATAGAAAAAAGGCGAATAATATGGTAAAATAGAAAAAAGATTTTAAGGAGTTGAGAAAATGGTAAAGATGAAAAAAGCATATTGTTTATTTGCAATTTCATTTGTGTGTTTCTTTTTAGAGATTACATTATTTCGAATTGCTAAGCCTATAGGGTTACAGAGATATTGGGCAGTAATTCCAATCTTTATATATGTTATTTCAAGATTGGATAGAAAATTTAATAGGAAAATTGTTATTGGCAGTATTTCAAATGAAATATCAAATATGTGTGCACTTTTGATATTCTATTATTCTGTTAGCAATGATAATATATATGATTTTATTTGGAAGAAATACAGTTTTTTCTCTTTTCTTGCATGTATATTTCTATTATCAGCAATATTAGTGAATAGAAATATTTATAAAAAGAAAAATGATGAGGAAAGAAGAGGGGAAAATTATTTGTTCAATTTGTTCTATCTAAACACCTCTAAAACACATGAAATTGCAATGTTAATTGATAATAAGATAATGAAAACGATAGAAAATGAGCAGACATCAGAAGAATTAATAAAACATAATATTTCTGGAATTTATGGGAAAAAGGATGTTATTGCGAATGAAATAGGATATTCTATTGAAGAAAGTTCTAAAAAGAGGGTGTATGAGAATTTTGATGTTAAGACAACAAAATCCATTATGTTACGAAAAATTTACGAGACTGCCCTATATAATACAAAAGAGAAACTTGTGGAGGGGGATTTGGTACTATTTGAGAATATAGAATTGCAGCAACGTAATGTTGATGATACGGTTATGATTTTAAATATTTTGCAAGATAGTAAAATTAAAAATCAAGGAAATGAAGATTTAGAAATTAATTTAAATAAGATGATGGAAAAGATGCTTGATGATTTTACTATAGATTATACTTTTAAGTATAAATGGAAGAACGAAGATGAAAAATCGTATATTATTCAATTACCGTATAAGTCTTCAGATAATTTTGAAAATGGGTATCAACATAACGATTTGCAATTAGGAAAATTAAGCCTTATTGGTATATATCGTGGCAAAATAGATTTTTCAAAGAGAGAAAGTATATCATCAAAATTTTTAGAGATGATGGAAGCATCTATTTTATCCGATAATTCAACGGATAAAACGGATAGAATAGAAAAGATAATGAAGTTAAGTTATAATGAAAATATGGAAAATTCTTTTTCAGTTGATTTTAGGCACCATAAATTGGATAAGATAATTTCACTAATTGATGTCATTGCAATTATTCAAGAGATTAATATTCATAGTAAAAGGGAGAATAAGTAATTATGTTATTTGTTTATGAAAATCTAGAGAAGAGAAAACAATTTAAGAAACATTATATTAAATACAAATTTGTTGGCTCTGCTTTTTTTATTCGTGAAAGTGATAACTTGAATGACATTTTTGATTTATTGCAAGATGAGCACTTTTCGTACCTTATAGTAGATATATCGAATTTAATTAAAGATGGAAATTATTTTAAGATATATACGGAAAGATTTCTTTGGCTATTAGTAGATTATGTGGAGAATGTACATTTTTGCATCGAAGAAATATATTTGGATAAATTTATGCAATGGTTTCCAGATTTTTTTGATGAGAAGGATATTGATAAAACTTATGGAAAAAGAGAAGAAGTTCAAGAAATTAACAATAAAAAAATAGAAATTAAGGATTATAAGATTCCAAGTAAAGTACATGTGTATGATAAAATTCAAATACTAGAAAATTATGATAAAAAAAGGATAATGTCAATAAGTGAACTGATTGATAAACATGAAGGGGTATTTATTCGATACAATATAGAGGATATAGAGAAAAAACTTACAGAGGGAGAAATTGAATTTATTGATATATCATCTCTAGTACAAACTGTTCAATTAAGAGATGACATGCTTTTGCAAGCGGAACTTCTTTTTTTACAGATTACTGCCATTTATAGTAATAATTTTTGTATAAAAAGAAACTATCTTAGCACCTTGGAAGAAAAATTTCCGTATATGTTTACAGAAATTGTGTTATTAATAGACCAATTAGAAGAAGGACAGACGGAAGTAAAAACAGTAGATGCTAGTGAGCAAAATCTGGATGTGGATAAAATATGTAAAACTGCTGATGATATAAATAACATTTTGAAAGGACATGATGATTTTAAAAAGGATTTTAAAAGCAATTTATTGAAGTACTTATTTTTGAACAATATGGGTGAACGGAAAATATTTTCAATTATAATTTGTGGAGAATCAGGAATTGGAAAAACTGAATTTGCAAAAATTGTTTCTGATAAAATGTTTCCAAGTGAAGAATTAATAAAAATTAATTTTGGAAACTATTCAACAGACGGAGTTCTTAATAGTTTAATTGGTTCTCCATTGGGATATGTTGGTAGTGAAGAAGGAGGAGAACTTATAAATAAAATACAAATATCTAAATCAAAAGTTATTTTGATTGATGAGTTTGAAAAAGCAACAGCTAGTGTATACAATTTTTTTTATGAATTATTGGAGGATGGGATATTCACTGATCGACATGGCACGAAACATGATTTAAATGGGTATATAATTATATTTACTTCTAATATGTCTCAAGAAATATATCAAAAACATATACCAGATTCTTTAAAATCCAGATTTGATATGGTATACTATTTTGTTGATGTACCAAAACAAGAAAAGCGATTATTTATACGTGATAGTGCTTTTAAGTTGATAGAAAAATTACAGATTTATTTTGGAAAAAAGGTAAATTATGATTGTATTAAAGATGAGTTGGAGGAATTGGTAGCTTGTAATAATTTACGTGATATAAAGAGAAAAATAGAGGATATTGTATTTCAAGAATTTTTTAAAACTGAAATATAGAATGGTAAAAAAGTGTCTTCGACACTTCAATCCCCTTGCCCCCACTCATGGGGGATTTAGGGGTTTCTTTTTGTCTCATTTTCCCTCATAATAATCTTATGAATATACTGCAAAAAATCATCATTGACCATTATGAAGAAATTAAATATACTACCCATCCCCATCCGTCTGTTATGGATAACATAGACCGGATGATTCATTGTGGTGACCCTTCCTATGGCGGTGCCATGTATGGATGCACCAAGTGCGGCAACTTAAAGTTTGTTCCTTTCCGTTGCAAAAGTCGCTTTTGCCCCACCTGTGGCAATAAATATTCCATCAACCGTTCCACCTCCATGTCCTTCTAAATCATTCATGTAAAACACAGACACCTAGTTTTTACCATTGCAGAAGAACTCCGCCCCTATTTTCTGGAAAACCACTCTCTTCTTGGCTGTCTTTTTTCCGCTGTTAGAAGTGTCATCCTCCACATGTTCCACAAAGACAATAAATCAGAGCTTTTTACGCCCGGTTTTATCCTTGTCCTGCACACTTTTGGCAGGGATTTGAAATGGAATCCCCATATCCACTGCCTTCTGTCTGAAGGCGGTATTGGCAAAAGCGGTCTCTGGCGTGGCAAATCACACTTTAACTATGTTTTTTTACGTAATGCTTTTCAAACTGCACTGCTAAACGAATTAAAGAAAAAACTCCCTGCCTCTTTTAAGAAAGTCGTTTCCTCCATTTACCATAATCATAAAAACGGATTCTACGTCTATGCAAAGCCTAACCGCTGCGACCCCAGACAGGTTATCAAATACATTGGCCGCTATCTCGGAAGACCGGTCATTGCCACTTCCCGTATTGATAAATATGATACTGAAAATGACACGGTTACCTTTCATTACAACCGTCATGAAGATGATAAATATGTGGAAGAAACCCTGCCTGTCATGGACTTCATCAACCGGCTGGTCCAGCACATCCCGGAAAAGCATTTCAAACAGATCCGCTATTATGGCATCTATGCCAGAAAACATATTGAACAGTATAGGTTCAACTTTGCCATCCATAAAAGCAAACGTAAATTTCTGCTGTCCTTAAACCGGTGGCGGGAATGTATCGCCCTGTCTTTTGGTTATGATCCGCTCCAATGTCCCTGCTGTAAGACCAAAATGAAACTGCTGGAAATCTACCATAACCACCAACGAGTCCCTCTCGATGAAATGTACAGAAAGGTTATGCAAAAATACCACCCAACCTAGCACATCTGTCCACAGTCTTCCTCCACTGTGGTATACTAAAACCAAAAACGGAGGAAAACAGCACTATGGAAAAAGAACTCATCGAGAAACTCAGACAACAGTATACTCAAAATCCACCAGAAGGAATGACCCCAAAAGATATCCGGGATATGAGTGATAATGATCTTTTGGATATGGATTATTTCCTTCATGAGGATGATGACCTTGATGATGATTTTGGAAAAGAAGGTTTTTATATCTTCTAACTCCATATCATCTGTTTGCTATGCCTATCTAATTTAGATGGGCATTTTTGTTGTCTGATCCCCCTTTATAGGAAACGAGAAGTTTCCTATAAAGCAAGAAGATGTAGTTCTATGTCAAAATTAAAATTGTGTTGCAAAAGGTATGTGAATGTGATGAAAAGGAAGTGTACGAGGGAATGACTGACATATGGAAAATTATATCTAGTCAAAATCTGCGCTTGTCAACCAGATGGACACATATTATAATAGAGATAAAGAAAAAGAAGGAGTGTCATTATGGAGAAAGCCTTTGAGGAACTACAAATCAAGGATGATTTCATGTTTAGTGTTATCATGAGAAATCCGAAGTTTTGCAAACCTTTTTTAGAACGAATACTTGGCATTAAGATTTCTCGTATTGAATATCCGAAGTCGCAGGAGACAATAGATATTTCTGCGGATGCAAAAAGTGTACGCTTGGATATCTATGTGGAGGATGGAAAAGAAACCGTTTATAATATTGAAATGCAGACCACAGATAATAGAAATCTTCCCAAGCGAGCAAGATATTATCAAGGAATGATAGATTTGAATATCTTGGAAAAAGGCGACAATTACAAAGACTTGAAACGGAGTTTTGTCATTTTTGTATGTACCTTTGATTTGTTTGGTGAAGGGAGACACATTTACACCTTTGAAAATCGCTGTATTCAAAATCTGGGGTTAAGCCTTGGAGACGATACAACGAAGATTGTTTTAAATACCAAAGGAACTATGGACGATGTTACACCAGAAATGAAAAAGCTGCTTGATTTTATTGATGGTAAGGAACCGGGGGATGACTTTACTAGAGAATTAGATGAGGCGGTACAGTCTGTCAGAAAGAATGAGAAATGGAGGTTGGATTATATGACTTTGCAGATGAATTATCAGGAAAAATATGAGCAGGGTATGGAGCAGGAAAAAAGACAATCTGCGTTAAGAATGATAGAGGCAGGGAAATTGTCTTCAGAGGAAATTGCTTTGTATTCCGGACTTGCTCTTGAGCAGGTGATAGAACTGGAAAAACAATTGCAGCTTGTATAGATGTGTGCATATAAGAAATAAGATGTGTATTAAAAAGGCAGAGATTCCAAATCTGGAAATTCTGTTTTTTTAATATTTTATAAAAGTGTATTGTTTTGCTACAAAAAATTGAAACGGCCAGAGTGATATAGAAAAGATATAGTTTCCGTCTTTGTGGATATAGGAAAGATATAGGATTTGGGGAAATGATATAGGAAAGATATAGCCATTGCCCGGACGGGGATTTTCAGTGATATAGAAACCGGAATAATGATATAGGAACGATATAGGGAAAGCTGGATTTGATATAGGAAAGATATAGTTTTTCCTATAATAAGGCAGTTATCCTATTTTATTGGGGTTTCAGGGGGCTGTTTCCCCTGACCAGAAAGCCGGGCCTGTGGGCGGCTTGCATTTTGTGACACAAAATGCGTATCTGGCGAAAACTTTGGGAGTGAAAAGGAGGCAA
>CANRWA010000135.1 GCA_947643415.1 uncultured Clostridia bacterium
AAGCAGAACGGCGGTTGTCTGACACGAAAACAGAGATTATCGGAGCAGAGGAAGATTTGATACAGATAAAAACAGAAGGCAGGGAAATGAAACAAAAACTGATGGCAGAACAGGAGGAAATACAGCAGGAAAATTTGTCCTTAAAAACAGATACGCTTATCCTTCATTCTGATAAAGAGCGTCTTTTGCGTGATGTCAGGAAAGCAACAGATGAAAAGGAACAAATACAGGTAAAAAAAGAGGGGTTTTTAGAGGATATCGGTGTGTTGGATAAAGAGTTTGAAAAGCGTCTGGATTTCATCAACGTACTGGATAAACTCAAAGCACTCTTTTATAAGCTGTTATCCATGATTCCGCTGGTGCGGGAGTTTGCAAAGTTTGTAGAAGAAAAAAAGGATATACGGGCCGCCTCCCCTTATGGCTATACCCCTCTCGGCAGGCTGTAAAGGTTTCTGAAATAAGAGAGGAAATCATGCCGGAGAACCGGATATGTACGTTAGAGCTGGCAGAGGTGTATGTAAAGGCGGTGGAGAGTTTCATGGAGGATATGGAACCGGAAGAACGTACAAGGGAGAACCGTCCTATGTATCAGAGACAAAACGAGGAATATATACAGGGCAGATAAATAATTCCGTTGTTAAAAGGCATAGATGAAATATTCTATGCCTTTTGCAGTGCAATTAACTTACAATTAACATATATGCACTTTTAGAGTTAACATTGGGGACGGTATACTTGGTTCATACAAAAAAAACAAGGAGTGTGTTCAATATGAAAAAATTTATTATGATTGCAACCGTTTTTACACTTATGACAGGGGTGTTGACAGGATGTAGCGGCAATGCTGGTTCGTTCACTGACAAAAGTACAGCAAATGAGACAACTAAGAGTTCACAAACAATAGCCACCGACGGTTCCACTTCAATGGAGAAAGTCATTGGATTTTTGAGTGAAGCCTATATGGAGGAACATGGAAATATAAAGGTTACATACAATCCAACGGGTTCTAGTTCCGGTATACAGGCAGTAGCGGAAGGAAGATGTGATATCGGACTGGCAAGTCGTGACCTGAAGGAAGATGAAACAGCAGATTTACAGGGAACGGTAGTTGCCATTGATGGAATCGGAATCATAGTCAATCCTGATAATCCGGCAACAGATTTAACAATTGATCAGATAGGGAAGATTTACAGTGGTGAGATTACCAACTGGAAAGAGGTTGGCGGCAGCGACGCACCGATTGTCTGTATTGGGCGTGAGGCGGCTTCCGGCACAAGAGACGGTTTTGAGGAAGTGACAGGCACAAAGGATAAATGCAAGTATTCACAGGAACTTACGTCTACGGGCGATGTCGTGCAGACGGTATCCGGCAATCCAAATGCCATTGGCTATGCATCGGTTGCCTCGGTTGGTGATACGGTAAAGATGGTCAGCGTGGAAGGGGTAAGCCCGACAACAGAAAGTATTCAGGATGGGAAATACAAAGTCCAGAGAAACTTCGTGCTGGTCACAAAAAAGGACACTGCTCTTTCTAAAGCTGCACAGGAGTTTTTCGACTTCGCTACCAGCGAACAGGCAGACAGCCTTATTACAGAGGCAGGTGCTGTTCCTGTCAAACGGTAATTACAGGAGGGGCTGTTATGGAAAAGATAAAAAAGACAGCAAGGTGGATGGAAAGGGCAATGAACCTGTTGTTTTTGGTATGCGGTCTGCTGACGATACTGTTTGTCGTCCTAATTACTATATTTCTCTTGATAAGCGGCATTCCGGCAATACGGGATATCGGTCTGGGAGATTTCCTGTTTGGGAAGGTCTGGGCATCTACTTCTGCAAAGCCTTCCTATGGAATCCTTCCCTTTATCCTGACATCCGTATACGGAACTCTGGGGGCAATCCTCATAGGAGTTCCGATTGGACTGCTATGTGCTATTTTTCTGGCAAAGATGTCCCCAAAGAAAGTTAGCAGTGCAGTAAGGAATGTGGTAGATTTGCTTGCCGGAATCCCGTCTGTCGTTTATGGGCTGGTGGGAATGATCATCATTGTTCCATGCGTAAGGGAGATATTTCATCTCCCGGATGGTGCAAACCTCTTTTCGGCAATTCTTGTCCTTGCTGTTATGATTCTGCCCTCTGTCATTTCCGTATCGGAAACGGCAATCGGGGCGGTGCCAAAGGAATATGAGGAGGCTTCTCTTGCTCTGGGGGCGACAAAGACGGAAACCGTATTTAAGGTGGTTGTGCCTGCCGCAAAAAGCGGCATTGTCACTGCGGTTGTATTAGGCATTGGCAGGGCAGTCGGGGAAGCGATGGCGGTTATGATGGTAGCGGGAAATGTTGCCAATATGCCGAAACTGTTTGGCAGCGTCCGGTTTCTGACTACTGCTGTTGCCAGTGAAATGTCCTATTCTTCCGGCTTACAGAGACAGGCATTATTTTCCATCGCACTGGTGCTTTTTCTGTTCATTATGGCAATTAACCTGATATTAAATGTAGTAATTAAAAAAAAGGTTTGAAGTTCCACTATTGCATGAAAATACCATGCCAAGTGGAACTAAGGCAAACCTATCAAGAACGCAAAAACAGCGTTCTTGAGGAAAATGGAGGAAATACATGTGACTGATACAATATCGAAAGCAAGAAAAATTAAGGATACTATCTTAAAGCTGATGATGGTTTTATCAGCAGGATTGATTTGCTCTCTCCTGCTCGGACTGATTGGATATATCCTGTACCGGGGCATTCCACATATCTCATGGATGCTTGTTTCTACGAAACCAAGCCTTTTGCGTGGTACGGTCGGGATTCTGCCAAACATCCTGAATACCTTATATATCATTATCATAACGCTTGTAATTGTACTGCCGCTTGGGGTAGGGGCTGCGATTTATCTGAACGAATATGCAAAGAATAAAAAACTGGTACGGGTCATTGAACTGGCAACAGAAACCCTTGCCGGAATCCCATCAATTATATATGGACTGGTGGGAATGCTCCTGTTTGTGCAGTTTTTCTCTCTGGGAACCAGTCTGATGGCCGGTTCGCTCACCCTGGCAATCATGACATTGCCCACGATTATACGCACCACACAGGAAAGCCTGAAAACGGTGCCAAAAGCATACCGGGAAGGTTCGCTTGGATTAGGGGCAGGCAAATGGTATATGATTCGTACAGTTGTCATTCCCTGTGTCATTGATGGGATTGTTACCGGCTGTATCTTATCGGTGGGCAGAGTGGTAGGTGAAAGTGCCGCACTTCTCTTTACGGCAGGGATGGCAAATGAACTGCTGTCCGTACCAGAGGCAGTGCAGGCGGGAAATGCGGGTTCTACCCTGACCGTTGCCATGTATGTATATGCGAAAGAGCGCGGGCAGTTTGATGTTGCGTTTGCGGTTGCCGCTATATTGCTTGTACTTACCTTTCTTATCAATATGTCGGCAAAGATAGCGGCGGTTAGACTGAAACAGAAACGAGGTTAAAGTTATGGAACACATTATCACGACAAAGAATTTAAACTTATGGTATGGTGCGAGCCATGCCCTGAAAAGTATCAACATGGAAATCCCGGAAAAGAAAATCACTGCGCTGATTGGCCCCTCTGGCTGTGGAAAATCCACTTATCTGAAAACATTGAACCGGATGAATGATTTGGTGGAAAGCTGCCGTATCGAAGGAGAAATTATGCTTTCCGGCATTGACATTTACAAGGGGATTGATGTAAACATTTTGCGGAAACGTGTTGGCATGGTCTTTCAAAAACCGAATCCGTTTCCAATGAGTATTTATGATAATATTGCCTATGGTCCAAGAATACATGGAATCAAATCAAAGGTTAAGTTGGATGAAATCGTGGAGCGTTCCCTGACGCAGGCGGCAATCTGGGAGGAATGCAAAGACCGTTTGAAAAAGAGTGCATTGGGCATGAGTGGCGGCCAGCAGCAGAGGCTCTGCATTGCAAGGGCACTGGCGGTAGAGCCGGAAGTCCTTCTGATGGATGAACCGACGTCTGCCCTTGACCCTATTTCCACTTCAAAGATTGAAGATTTAGCAATGGAACTGAAGGAAAAATATACGATTATTATGGTAACCCACAATATGCAGCAGGCAGTGCGGATTGCAGATAAGACAGCATTCTTCCTGCTGGGCGAGGTGGTGGAGTTTGATGATACGCAGACCATGTTCTCCACACCGTCTGACCAGAGGACAGAGGATTATATTACAGGGAGGTTTGGATAATGCGGAATAAATTTGACAGACAGTTATCGCAGCTTAATACAGAACTTGTTACCATGGGAGCCTTATGCGAGGAGGCAATTACCAATGCGGTAAAATATCTTACGGATAATGAAGAAAACAGCAAAAATATGTGTCTGGATGCGGATACGCAGATTGATAAAAAAGAGCGTGATATCGAAACCCTCTGCCTGAAACTGATTTTGCAGCAGCAGCCCGTGGCAAAAGATTTGAGAGTTGTTTCAGCCGCTTTGAAAATGATATCCGATATGGAACGGATTGGAGATCAGGCATCGGATATTGTGGAGATTGCACCTTATGTGGCAAAAAAGGGAACGCTTGGCGAAACCCATATCCGGGAAATGGCAGAAGCAGCGATCAAAATGGTGTCAGAAAGTATTGAATCTTTTGTAAAAATGAATCTGGATATTGCCTGGCTGGTAATTGAACATGATAATATCGTGGATGATTTATTTGACAAGGTAAAGCGGGAGTTGATAAAATCAATAACGGAGAGACACGACGATGCGGAGGCTCTTATGGATTTGCTGATGATTACAAAATATTTTGAGCGGATTGGCGACCATGCAGAAAATATTGCGGAATGGGTTATTTATTCCATTACCGGAGAGCATCGGAAAAGACCTGAAAATAAGGAAAGCTCCACCAAAGGAGGAATCGGTTAACATGATTTATCTGCTGGAAGATGATGATAATATAAGAAAGCTGGTATGCTATGCGCTGTCAAAAGAGGGATTTGAAGTACAGGGGCATTCTTCTCCAAAGGAATTTTGGCAGGGACTAAATACGGAACTGCCGGAATTGGTTTTGCTGGATATTATGCTGCCGGAAGAAGACGGGTTGTCGATTCTGAATAAACTGAAAGGTAATGCAGCGACTGCGCATATCCCTGTGATTATGCTTACCGCAAAGGGCAGTGAATTTGATAAGGTCACAGGCCTTGATATGGGAGCGGATGATTACGTGGCAAAGCCTTTTGGAACGATGGAACTGATTTCAAGGATCCGGGCGGTACTGAGGCGTTCCCAAAAAACGCAGGATGACAGAACGTATACGATTGGCGGGATGTATGTTAATCCTGCAAAACATATTATTACGGTATCAGGGGAAGCGGTATCGCTTTCCTATAAGGAATATCTGCTGTTGATGGTTCTGCTGGAGGCAGAGGGCAATGTAGTGGAACGTGACAGGCTTTTAACCAGTGTCTGGGGGGAATATTATACAGAATCCCGGACGTTGGATGTGCATATCCGGAAACTGCGGGTAAAACTGGGGGATGCCGGAAAACTCATTCAGACTATAAAAGGAATCGGTTATAAATTAGGAGGCGATTGGAATGAATAAAAAAATTTTTCGTTCGTCACTGCTTACCGTCTGTCTTGTATTGGCAGCTACCATTGCATTGATTATGGGGCTTTTGTTTCATTTTTTTGAAAAGCAGATACAGAAAGAGCTTGCCAATGAGGCCGGCTTTCTGGCACATGCTCTTGAAAATGAGGGAGCCGGATATTTTGACAGTTTTGATAACAAGAATAACAGACTTGCCGGAAATAACCGTATCACATGGATTGATGAAAATGGAACGGTATTGTTCGACAGCAGGGCAGATGTGTCCGAACTGGATAATCATGCCGACAGGGATGAAATTAAAACGGCAATGAAAGAGGGGAAGGGCATGAGTACGAGGTACTCCAAAACCCTGACGGAAAAAACAGTGAATTATGCCATACGGCTTTCCGATGGCAGCATACTGCGGGTTTCGACAGAACAGTATACGGTAGTAACCATTCTGATGGGGATGCTTCAGCCGATTTTATTCATTATGTTTGTCGCATTGATTTTAACACTGGTGCTTTCCGCAAGGGTATCAAAAGCCATTATAGAACCAATTAACAAACTGGATTTGGAAATACCGGAAAATAATGACACATATGAGGAATTAACACCTCTGTTACGGAAAATTGCAGACCAGAAAGAAACGATAGGGGAACAGCTTGCGGACGCCCGCAAAAAACAGAAAGAATTTAACCTTATTACAGAAAATATGAGTGAGGGCTTTCTGGTTATTGATGCAGACGCCAATCTCCTGACCTATAATTCTGCCGCATTAAACCTGCTTGAGATTACCCCTCCGGCAGACAGGAGTGTCCTGCTGTTCTGCCGGGCAAAAGAGTTCAGAGGCGTTATATCCGATGTATTGTCAGGAATAAAGGCAGAGAATACGATGGTGCGGGAGGAACGCAGTTACAGTCTGATTGCCAATCCGGTTTATGAGAAGGAATCCGTAATTGGGGCCGTTGTGGTTATTCTGGATATTACGGAACGTGAAAAAAGGGATATGCTGCGCCGGGAGTTTACGGCAAATGTTTCCCATGAACTGAAAACTCCGCTGACGTCTATCTCTGGCTTTGCCGAACTGATGAAAGCAGGCGATGTTCTGGAAAATGATGTGACTGACTTTTCAAAATCCATTTATGATGAGGCACAGCGGCTGATTACGTTAGTCAATGATATTATTAAGATTTCTGAACTTGACGGGCAGAGTATTCCTTATGAAAAGGAAACGGTGGATTTATATGAATTGTCAAAGGAAGTAATCGGACGGTTGGAAAAAGAAGCCGATAAGAAGAATATTACCTTTCATTTGATTGGCGGCAGGGCAGAGATTATAGGCGTGCATAAAATTTTGGAGGAAATGCTCTATAACCTTTGTGACAATGCGATTAAATATAACAAGGAAAATGGTACGGTGGATGTTTTGGTAAACCAGACGGGAGATGGCGTGAATGTGATTGTGCGTGATACGGGAATCGGGATTCCTATATCACATCAGGACAGGGTGTTTGAACGCTTTTACCGGGTGGATAAAAGCCATTCCAAAAAGGTAGGTGGAACAGGTCTTGGTCTTGCCATAGTAAAGCATGGTGCTCTGTACCACCATGCAAAGCTCAGTCTGGAAAGTACTGTGGATGTGGGAACGGTGGTAACGATTGCATTTTCTAAAAAATAATAAAGATAAA
>CANRWA010000136.1 GCA_947643415.1 uncultured Clostridia bacterium
CAGGTCTGAGGGTTTATAGGTATCCCTTGAACAACCTAAATACATTATACAAGGAAGTTATGGTGTTTTTGCTTCTATAAACATCATACAAGGAATTTATGAAAACTCTGTATGTATCAGACTTAGATGGAACATTGTTACGAAGTGATGCCCAAACTTCTGAGTATACTAACCAAGTGATTAATAAATTAACGTCAGATGGGATACTTTTTTCTTATGCTACGGCTAGGTCATATCTAACAGCTACAAAAGCAACAAAAGGACTAAATGCCAAAATACCTATCATTACATACAATGGCGCTGTCATTTTGCAAAATGATACTTTTGATATTATTGCACAAAATGTATTTTGTCAAAATGAAAAAGAAGAAATTTTGAATGAAATACTGCGTCAAGGCATTTATCCTATTGTTTACGCTTACATATCAGGTAAAGAAAAATTTTCTTATGTTGTAAATAAATGCAATCGTGCTACAACTGAATTTTTATTGACTCGTAAGGGGGATGTAAGAGATACACCTGTTGAATTTGATAGTGCGCTGGAATTCGGAGATGTTTTCTATTTCACTTGTATTGATGCATACGAAAAATTGGAACCACTATACATTCAATTCAAAGAAAAATATCATTGCATTTTTCAAACAGATATCTATAGTGGGGAACAATGGTTAGAAATTATACCCCAAAATGTTTCAAAGGCAAATGCAATTTTACAATTAAAAGAGCGATTGGGAATTGAATACATTGTTGCTTTTGGCGATGGAAAAAATGATATTGAAATGTTTGAAATAGCGGATGAATCATATGCTGTGGAGAATGCGGTAGACGAATTAAAAGCAATCGCTACCGGAATTATAGAAAGCAATGATTCTGATGGTGTAGCGAAATGGTTATATAATAAGTTCTGCACGATTGTATAACAAATTTGGTTCCTGCATTTTTCTTTTATAAATATGATCTATAACTGAGGTGGGCGACAATCTGTGGTAGTGTAAAATAGTTTGTGTCTTTGGAAAAAAATACCTCTTTTTTGGTAAGAATCAAGATATGACAATTCTTATCGAAAAGGAGTATTTTTATGCCAGCAACAAAACAACAAATACGACAGATTATTGCAGATAACAACCTTAACAGCGTGGCTGATGTTTACAGCCTGCTAAGGGACAGCTTCAAAGATATCCTTCAGGAGCTTATGGAGGCGGAACTGGATGCATCCCTTGGCTACGAAAAAAACCAGAAAGGTGATGCTCCCACATCCAACAAACGTAACGGGCATTCTCCCAAAACCCTCAAGAGCCAGTATGGAGAATTCCAGATCGATGTTCCAAGAGACCGTGAAGGGGAATTCGAGCCAAAGCTTATCCCTAAATACCAGAGGGATATTTCCGGCATTGAAGAAAAAGTGATCTCCCTTTATGCAAGAGGTATGAGCACAAGGGATATCCATGACCAGATACAGGAGCTTTACGGGATGGAACTGTCCGCTGAAATGGTCAGTAAGATAACTGACAGGATCCTGCCGGAAATTAAAGAATGGCAGTCTCGCCCGTTAAATGCGGTCTATCCCTTTGTATTCATGGACTGTATCCATTACAAGGTCAGGGAAGACGGACGCATCCTCAGCCGTGCCGCTTACATTGTCCTTGGCATCACAGCAGACGGCTATAAAGATATCCTGAGTATCACAGTGGGCGCCAACGAAACCAGTAAATTCTGGCTGGGGATGTTAAATGACCTGAAAAACCGCGGTGTAGAGGATGTGCTGTTCTTCTGCGTGGACGGACTTGCAGGATTTAAGGAAGCCATAGCGGCAGTATATCCACAAGCCCAGATACAGCGGTGTGTTATCCATATGCTGCGCAATTCTTTCAAATATGTAAACTACAGCGACTTGAAGAAGTTCTCATCCGATTTTAAATCAGTATATCATGCACCAAATGAGTCATCTGCGCTGTCTGAGCTTGAAAAGATCAAGGAGAAATGGGGAAAGAAATACCCCTATGCGGTCAGTAACTGGGAAAATAACTGGGAGGATGTCAGTTCCTTCTTCCAGTTTTCCGATGATATCCGGCGCATCATGTATACTACAAACATCATAGAAGGACTTAACCGCCAGTATCGGAAAGTAACCAAGACAAAAAGCGTATTCCCAAGCGACAGCTCCTTAGAAAAAATGCTGTATCTTGCCAGCGGGAACGTAATCAAAAAGTGGACACAGCGATACCGGAATTGGGATCAGGTGCTTAACCAGATGATCGTTCTTTATGGAGACAGGATCACCCGGTACCTTTAAAAAGAAAAAGCCGGGACAGCATATCAGATCAAGAAATGTCCCGGCCTTATTCCATCGGCATTAGCAGTATTGCCAGAAATATCCAGCCTTATTCCGGAGGCCGGGTGTGGGCAGCGCCCACATAATATTTCCTTTCTGCTGATGCCCGGTTGGTGTGCAAAAAATCTGACATATGTGTATAGGAACAGATAAACGGGCAATACTATTATCAGAAAAGAAATCAACAACATAAAATCAGTTCTGTTCGACAACAAATTTTTACATATCTGACTCATATCAACAAAGATTTTTTACCTGTAGACACAAGATTTTTTACAGCCTCCAATCTGTCGCTCACCTCAACAACAATTATTTTTTGCGCCTGTGACATTTTAATTGCTGCTATATCAAAAAGCTACTCCCAATGCCTAACCCTGCGGCTGCATACTGTTGCAATATTTCCTCCTGTTTTGCTTCTATAAGCTGCGGCTCGTCAGACCACAACTGTTCATAAATTGATAACGCTTTTTGCAGATGTTCCCTTGCCTTGTCCAGTCTGCCACAAGCAAGATTAATGTTTCCCATCGCTTCCTGTATGGCGGCATAGTCACTCGATAATTCAGAGTTATGCTCTTTCACAGTCTTTGCACATCTGCGGAGGGCGGAAAGCCCGCGCTCTGACTCACCCATGTCATGCAGCAGGACAGCATAATTGCATATCTGCGCTATGCTTTGGTTCATGTAAATAAGCCCATATTTCTCTAATATTGAAATGCCCTGTTCCATATGATACGTTGCGAGGTCATTTTTATTGGTTTTATGGTACAGTGCACCCATGTTTGCGTTGAGGTTGGAAACTAACAGGGCATTGTCAGCATTTATCTCTGTAATAAGTTCAAGCGCCTGCTGTTCGAGTTTTATGGCTTTTGAAGTCTGGTCTGCCATAGCCGCCTTATAGTCCAACAAAAGAGCCTTGTCGCTGGCTGTTCCGATAATGCTGTTGTTCAACAGGTTTTCAATTTCAGCCACCACTTTTTTCATGCCCTCCTCATAATGGTACTTGTCCATATATGCAAAGGCATCTTCCAGAAAGCGCAGATAAAATTCTTTATCGTCAACTTCAATCAAATCATTTATGTTTAGGGTGGTGGAAAACAGCAGCTTATAATATGGAACATCTATTCCATGATAACAAAATACCTCTTTTTGCAGGTAACCAAGCATGGTATGGCAGTTCGTGACAGACGGCTTTGTATCCGTTATGGTAATCTCCTGTAACATTGGGTGCAGTGTTATCATGCGTCCGCTTTTTGGCTGTATAAATCCCATTTCCACTAAATCATTTATGTTGTTCATGTCATGCTGCCTTAGCCATGATGCAAACAGCTTTGACGGGATTCCCGACAATGGGACGAGCGACAGGCAGCGCATGATTTCAGTCTGCATTTCATCAAGATTATACAATGAGAACAGTGTATGGATATGGTCATAATAAGTTGCCCTGCGGTTCTCTCCGTCCTTTGTGATGCCTATCTTGTCGGTTGCAGACATTCCCGCCTTTTCTTCCTCAAGCTTTTTAAGAAGTTCTTCCGGCTCTAAGATACCTGTCTGTAACAGCCGTGCAGACACAGTTCCACGGCAAAAGTATGGAAATGCACAGTTTCTATTATCTGCTCCATGACTGTCTTGTAATCGCAAGCATCTGTATAGTAATGTCCTGCAAGTTCAAACAATATATTCCTGTCACTGATTTCCTCAATCAGCATACAAGGTCTGCTTTCTATCCTGCTGCGGGTGGTAAATAGCAGACGGCACTTATATTTGAGCATGACGGATAAAAATGTATCCTTTGTGGCTGTTGTATTAAAGTTATCAATAATGATTAATGTATCCTCTTTTAAAGACCGCAGAAAGCGGTTATGCTTTCTGAAACGTTCATCGTCAGTATCTTCCGGCAGGTCATCAGAAAAATCCATGCCGGTAACATCACGCATTAAATCGCCGCTGTATATAATATAAAGGATATTGGTGTACTCTTTTTTGTATTGTTTTGCGTATGCCTTTGCAAGCTCGCTTTTCCCAATCCCCGCGATACCATGTAAAAACACCTTTCCCTCGTCGGTCAGTAATTTATGCAGTGCGTCAAGTTCGCTGTCACGCCCGCAGAAATGACGGCATGGTTTTGGCACTTCATTCTCGTATATATAATCTGCCACCATCGGAGAAAAGTTTCCAGCGGTAAGCAGTTCTTTTGTCTTGGTATCCCTTTTTACAAAATTCCGCTCCATACCGAATAACAACAGGTCAGTAATATATTCTGCCTGTGCTTTATCCGTATTACAGGGATATGCACTGTTTAGTTTTTGCCGTTGCATTTCTGATATTGAATTATCCTGCACCAGTAAATCATGCATTTGGGTTATCACAAACCCTGTATCATAAAACAGCAGGAGTATATTTTCCTCAAAATTATCAACAAAATCATTCCTGCCCTTTTTATCAGAAATATAATATCCCGTAATCTTCGGGCTTACTTTTGCCTGACCGTTTATCCATCGGCAGACAAGCCCGTTATCCAGAACAAAATTATCCGTATCGCCATTTTGGAAATAATCATCAAACAGCATATACAGAAAATCAATCTGGCTTACGCATCTGTCTTCACTTATATAACTGCGCATGATACCCATAACAGAACAAAAATCAAGACGCTCCATGGTCTTAATACTCCTTTTCCATTTTTAGTCAATCAGCAGTCAGTCCGCGCTCAATGTGGTTCTGTCTGCTTTTCTTTAAACTGAAAATGATATTTCAATATCACGGAAGTTGGTACTGCTAAAGAATGAGTATAGCACAAACCATTTTCCAATAAAAGAGAATTGGAGGAGATATATGGAAAAATCAGACAGCAATGTAAATTCCGGCTATTTTGAGTACGGTAATGTGAGGATAATCATATCAGAGCATTTTCCCGATAATGGAAAGACATTAGAAAACCTTATGGAGAACCTCATAATCCACGAAGCAAAACAGCATGAAAAACAAGAAGTTTCCTAGCTAAATTTATAAAAAGAACCGTTGAGAAACACCCACGAAAATGATATACTTGTAGGTATTGTAAGCGTGGGTTGTTTCATGAAAGGAGATTATATGAAACAGCCAAATATCAATACAGCAATTTATATGAGGTTAAGCCGCGATGATGATAATTACGGCGAAAGCGTGAGCATTGAAACGCAGAGAACCATTTTGACACAGTTTGCAAGGGAAAACGGATTTCATGTAGTTGATGAGTACGTGGACGACGGATGGAGCGGGACAAATTTCGAGCGTCCCTCGTTCCAGAAAATGATGGACGACATTGAATCCGGCAGAGTCAACTGCATTATTACAAAAGATTTATCCCGTTTTGTCAGGGAACACGTTATGATGGACTATTATCTGGAATATTATTTTCCTGAAAAGAAAGTCCGCTACATAGCGGTTTCCGACGGTGAGGACACAGAAAAGGGATTGAGTGACTTTGTTCCGTTTAAAAACCTGTTCAATGAATGGTTTGCCAAAGACACCAGCCGCAAAATAAAGACCTCCATGAATGCCAAATTCCGCGCAGGCGAACATACCTGTGCATATGCCCCGATAGGCTACAAAAAGAACCCTGATATAAAAAACAAACTGATGATTGACGAGGAAACAAGATGGATTGTGAAAAAGATTTTTGAGCTTGCTCTCCTTGGAAACGGCGCTTCAAAAATCATGAAGCTCCTTATTGCGGATAGAGTCCCTACGCCCAGCTACCTTAATTATAAACGGTTTGGCACATTTTCAAACATCTATGCAGATGCGCCGGAAGAAAAGGCATGGGAATGGAACATTGGTCAGGTAAAGAGTATCTTAAAAGACGAAACCTATATCGGCAATTCCGTCCATTACAGGCAGACAAAGGCATCTTTTAAAAGTAAACGCCGCGTGTACAGGGACAGAAGCGAATGGCTGACGGTTGAGGGGACGCATGAACCGATCATATCAAAATCGGATTTCGACAATGTGCAGGGACAACTGGCGTCAAGGCGCAGGGAGAAAAAGGACTTTACAACACAGGTATTCGCAGGGCTGCTAAAATGCTCCGGCTGTGGTTGGGCGCTGACTTATGCTACCCATAAACGGAAAGATGGAACATACGGCTACAATAAATGCGGCAAATACAGTATGTACGGAAAAGGATACTGCAGCAACCACCATATACATTATGACACACTCTATGCATATGTCCTGTCAAGATTGCAGTACTGGTCAAAGCAGGCTCATACGGACGAAGAAAAACTGTTGAAGAAGCTGCTGAACGCAGGCGACAGGGAGTCCGGCGCTATCCGTAAAAAACAGGAAAATGACCTGAAACGCGCGGAAAAACGAAGGGCAGAATTAGATAATTTATTCACAAGGCTGTATGAGGACTGGGTGGCAGGACGTATTACAGAATACAATTTCAATATGCTCTCTGCAAAGTATCAGGATGAACAGGCACAGCTTGATGAACAGCTTAACGGATTAAAGGCTAAGCTGAACGAAACAAGGCAGACTTCCACTGATGCAGAAAAATGGATTTCTTATATCAGAGAAACTGCTTATCCTACAGAGCTGACAGCCCCACTCCTAAACACGCTGATTGAAAAGATAGTCGTCCATGATGCGGTCAAAATGGAAGATGGCACAAAGGAACAGGAAATTGAGATATACTACCGCTTTATCGGCAAAATCGAGTGATGCATCAAGTTTTTTATTAACAGTGTCTTTAAGTGTGTGAAACAGACATTGACTATTCCGAACTTCGGGAATACAATGCCGCACTCGGAAAAATCGGCG
>CANRWA010000137.1 GCA_947643415.1 uncultured Clostridia bacterium
ATATAACTAAAAAATCCTTGAAAAATAAGGAAAAAAGACTTGACTAAATAGGGAGAATGAATTTTATGATAAATTTGAAAGATATGATTGGTACAATGGTCTTTTCATCATCGGGAAATTACATTGTAGGTGCGTCCGAAAGGGAAAATGCAGAATTTCGGAAAAAATGTGAAAATAAAATCAATCTCAATCTGCAAGACTGTGTTGAACTTTCTTGTGTAAAGGAATTCGTTCTTACATCTGAGAACTACAATGACATTATGAAGGTGAAGGGTATGCCGGGAAGTATATTCGGAGATAAGTTTGGGCATGAAATGCAAAAAGAAATTGCGGGTTATATGGAGACTTATTATGCCGGAGAAGCAGGAAAAGAAGATATTGAAAAATATTTTTATGAATGTTGTACTTCCATGAGAGTATATCTGTCCCAAACACGCCGGACAACAGGAAATGACGAAAAAGATAATACACAAATTATCAGTCAGATTTATGAAATGTTTGCAAAAGAAAATCAAAGGAAGGCGAATTATGCAAACCATCAAGAAGGATTGAAAGTGAATGATGAGTATGGCGCAAATAATCAGGCGGCGAACTGGTGCTATTATAATTCCGATTATTATTATCAATGGGAAGAAATGCGTGGGCTTCTAAAAGATATGACGCAGAAAATGTCGGAAAAATGGAGTGTTCCCACCATTGATACCGAAGATGTAGAAAAAAAATCGAAGTTGACACTGGATGGAAATTTTGACTTTAATAGTGGATGGAATTACCATTTTAGATTACAGCATAGTTGCAGCCGTATAGAAGATGAAAGTTTTTTGCCGCCGGAAAAATTCAAAATGTATTACAGGATGAATTCTAACAATTCCGGCCTGGGATTGCTGACCATATGGGCGGAAGGTATCAAGAAAGAAATAGATGTACCGTTTTTTAATGTTTCTGATTTGATAGAGTTTTCAAAGAACCAAACAGCATAATGGGAAATCTTTGAGAAAAATAAGGTGTGGCGGTTGCCATGCCCTATTTTTTTGTGGTAAAATGAGATTGGAAATTGATTGATTTTTGGAGGGCATAATAATGAATGTAAAATCGGAAGAATGTATTGATTTCTACTATGGAGAATTTAAGAACGGTATTTTTGGCAAAAAAACCACGATAAGACTGCGAATATACCCTTCTCACATCGAAGGTGACGGATTTGCATTTTATGATAATCAGTTAAGCAATACTGCGTATTCATTTGAGATATCGAACGATGATATTGAAAAGGTATATATAGACGAAGTTGGAAAAGAAACGGTTCTTCTGATTGAATATAATTCCAAATCTGTAGTAAATAATAAAAAATCTACGCTCGCTTTACCGGGAATGGCGGATGCAAAAAAATGGTTAAAGATTGTTGAAGAGACAAAAATTGCATTTATTGAAAAGAAACAACAGCAACAGCAGATCAAGACAGAACAGGAGGAAGAACAGCGTAGATTAGCAGCTGAGAAGGAGCAAAAAGCATTGCAGTTTTACCAAGATTGCTATTGTTTTCATATAAAGGAATCTACTCCCATGTATCAACTGTTTTCGGATCAGAATAAGATTGCTTTGATTTATATAGATGAGAAAAAGAATTTAAATTTCTTAAAAATAGATGGATATGCACAAGAAGAAAGTAATGGTGTTATAACCTATGAAAATATACATTACTACGAAAAAGCCGGAAATGTTTCTTACGCAACGGATATACATGGAAATTATTCCAGTTTTGGCGGTAGTATGACCGGCGGTAAGTTTTCTAAATTAGCGGTAGTAGGAGGAGGGGGATTGTTTGGCTTTATGGGAATGGCTTTAGGTGCGGCACTTACATATAAGCCGGCCGAGCAGAAGCCTGCGAATACATCATTTTCTATCGACTCAGATATTAAAAAGATAGATGATAGAAGCGTCATGCTAAATTTTTATTCTGAAATGAAAAAGCAGTATATAGACATTGAATTGCCGCAGGATATTTACAATTTTCTGCAGACCTACCTTCCTGAGAAAAAATATGGAATAGTAGATGAATTAGAAAAGAAAACGGTGGTTCATCAATCAACAGACATGATCGAGAACGGAAGACTATTGAAAGTTGATATTAGATCAGAAGCCACACCGGTTGAACAGATTGAATTGCAAGAGACGAATGCAATGGAGAGTTTTAAGTTAAAAGTTGAAAAGTTAAAAATAATGAAAGATGCAGGTCTGCTATCTGACGAAAAATTTGCGGAAGAACAGGCAAAATTGTTAAATATGATTTAATAGCATGAATTAATATATGAAAAGGGACAGGTGCATATTGCTAATACGGCAGCGGTTCCGTGCATGAAACTTTTAACGAAAATAGCTGTCAGCAACAGGTCTTCTATGATAAAATCTAATTCATAGGAGGCCTGTTATTATGACTATTTCGTTTTTGGAAACATATCAGGAATTTATGAATAGAATCAATTTATTTGAAAAAAAGGAATTAAATTTTGAAAACGAATATTTTAAGGGAAATCCATCCATATCACAAAAAGTTGGTAGGGATAATACATTTAACAATTTTTATGGTGATACGGTGGTTTTTGCGCTGGATGATATTGTGAAAGGTAAATTGGCAGAATATGTGGAGTTATTATATCAGTCTGCCCCGGAATGTTTTTGTGAAAGATTACTTCCGCATACCTTTCATGTTACTTTGCATGATCTCAGCAATGGCCCGGTTTTGCGGGACGTGGCAGAGGAGTTGTTTGAAAATGAACTTAGGGTAATTGACAGATTGGAAGAAGTTCAAAAGCAGGAAAGAGCATCCATAAAAATGAAAAGCAAATATATTTTTAATATGGTTGATACCAGTTTGGTTTTGGGATTGTATCCTGCCGATGAGACTGAATATCGCAGGCTGATGAACTTGTATTCCATTTTTGATACCGTCAAAAAACTGAATTATCCTTTTACGCCGCATATTACGCTGGCATATTACAATGTCCATGGATTTAACCTGCAAGCCGCCAGAAGTCTGGAAGCAGCTGTCAACAGGCTTAATGACAATCAGATGGAAATCGAATTACATTTGAATCATTTATATTATCAAAAATTCAGGAGCATGAATGATTATATTGATATCATTAATTTAGGCATGAATATAGAAAGACAGAACCAGACTGCCGGGAGAAAATGAGGACGCTGCCGGAATGCATGAATGGAGTACATGATACAATTAGACTAATAAATTGCGCGAGGGAGGGTATTACATATGAGAGATTACAGTATGCAAAATAAAAAGGCATGGGAATATAATGCCTATGATTTTTGGGTGAAGCATTCGGGAACACCTGCTGAGAGAGCGAAAAGTGACTTGGAAAATCCGATCGGGATGCTGAGGAAGTATTCGGACTATTTTGAAACTTATAGTGGTATAAAAATCGCAAACATATGTGGTTCCTGCGGAAAAAAGGCCGTTCCCCTGGCTGTTTTGGGGGCAGAGGTGACTGTTTTTGACATTTCAGAAGACAATAAGAGATATGCGCTTGAAGTCGCAGCCGCCGCAGAAGTTGACTTAGGTTTTGAAGTATGCGATATACTTGAAATTGATATGGAGAAATACGGAAATTATTTTGACGTGGTATTTATGGAGGGAGGCGTGCTGCACTATTTTCATGATATTGATGAGTTTATGCGCATTATGTATTCCCTGTTGAAAAACGGCGGCAAAATGATATGCAGTGATTTTCATCCATTTACAAAAATAGCAGATATATTGCAATTTGGGCAATCTGTCTCGAATTATTTTTTTTCGGAAGTATTTGAAGGAGAAATGGCTCATGCCCGTTTTTTTGAAGAGGAAATCCGGGAGAAAATGCCCAAGTGCAGTTACAGGAAGTATACGGTCAGCGAAATTATCAATTCAGTCATAAACAGCGGCTTTAATTTGAGAAGGTTTGACGAACACCCCGCATGGACAAATGAAAAGGTACCGGGAGAGTTTACGATTGTGGCGAGCAGATAATGACTTTCAGGTGGCATCGCGTTGTTTCAAAAAATTCGAGGCGCAGACTCTTCTTCTCATAAGGAGTGTATAAAATATCTCTCAATCACCCAGTCATATTCCTTTAAATCCAAACCCTGTCCGCAATATTCACACCTGCCGCCGTTAAGCAGAGACAGGCTTGCGCCGCAGGAATCGCAGCGGTACACATTTACATCGTTGATACTCTGCGTCAGCGCGCGGATGCTCTTGACAAGATGGAGCTCCAGACAAGCCTTCTCCTGCCGCACCACATTGGCTTCATATTTAGTCAGCAATATCCCGGTTTTAACATGCAGATGCTGAAAATCCCCCTCCGTCTGATACTCCATCAGAACGCATTCCAACAATTTGCAATCAATCACACCACGACAACTTGCAATGAGCGCCGTCATGTCGCATACCGCAAACGGCTCAATTTCCTTCGCCGAATCCGCATAGCAGATGCTGAGCAGCTTATTGGAGAGATTTCCTATAAAAGTTTCCGCAGAGAAATGTTTGTCCACGCTTCGGATCTTTTCAAGTGTCTGGTTCGTCCTGGCGGGCCCGCTGTCCATACTTTTCCGGGATTTTATTCCCACAAAAATCAACATGAATGCCACCATTACAATGATTCCAAGCACCGGGGCCAGCATTGTCAGGGCGCCTCCCATATTGCTCCCCACCGCCAAAAGCGCAATTACAATGATAACAAGTGCCACATACAGAGGCACAAAATTCTTATGAATCGTAAAACCGTCCCTGCGCTGGGTCCAATCCCCGGGATTATATACGGAAGAAACCTTCTGCTTTAGATCTTCAATGTGGAATTTCGTCTGACAATAGTCGCAGCCGTCCACAAAACATTCCAGCGCTCCTTCCCAGCCGCAGTTCGGACATATATAATTGCCGTTCATGCTTCTGGACTGGATCATATAATATTCACCCGGTGATTTTCTTCTCTCATCCACCCATATACAGTGGTTTCCGTTATAAATGGACTTCCTGTAATGGAATTCATCGCTGATTTTACAAATTAAATTTTTACCGTCATGGCTATACTTCCAATACGGATAACTCTGGTTCTCGCTCTTCTCATATTCCGTAGGCTTTATGTAGTCATAATGGGCTGTCAATCCCAGCGCCATAAGCCGTTTTTTGTTGAGACAATGTGTATACCAGAGATTTTGGGTTGTGGTTATAAATCCGTTTTCTGTAATCCGCGGGCTATTGTACCAGGCTATCTCTTCCTGTTTGCATTCATTCACCAGTTTCGTCATATCATTATTCCAAATCTGGCAGGACGCGCTGTAACGGTTCTCATCCATCAGCTGTGCCGTTACTTTCATGAATTGATTCCAACTTTCGCTCAAATTATTTGCAATGGTATCTTCTCCTCAAGGCGTCTCCGAATCGTAATATAGTTAATGACTACTACAAATTATAATATGTTTTGCCGGGAGATACAAGAGTTATTTCGCATATCTAATATAAGACATAGTAGTTCCAATATCCGAAGTAGAGTACGGGCGGTGTTGTAGTGGGCGTTCATCGGATAAGGGCTGGTAAAAGTTGATGGTTCATAAAGAAGAACGGAGATAGCCGCTGACAAATACCTGAAATATATACAAAACGGTTTGCTATGGAAAAGTATGTAATTATGTGCTATCATTTAGAAAAAAGTATAAAACACAATGCAAGATAATTTTGAAGAGCGGTCAAGCTGCCCGAAGAGCAGGGAATCAGAAATGCCATATAGAAGGCATACTTTTGAAGATAAATCCAGTAAAGTGATATCATTTGTTTTTATGGGGATTTTATCCTTAATTATTGGGGGAGTCTGCTATCTTATACCGATCGTCATCAATCCTATAGTAAACTATGTCGGAATACCTATATTGCAGCTTCTGGCAGCAATTTTTATTTTGAATAAAAGTGGCAGGAAAGATAAGGCTGATTAGTGTACGGCAGTTCCCAATGTGACAACAGACAGGCTTGCCTTTTCCCAAAAAGTAGGATACAATATAATTATGTCAAAGACGGGAGGACATGGGAGCCCGGTATAAAAGCCCACCAGGGCGGACGGATGGATGGGAGTTGTTATGGAAGAAAGAAAATACGCACTGTTGATTGATGCTGAGAATACCAGTTCCAAATATGTGGACGTGATTATCAGCGAGTTGAAAAAGTATGGCATTATCACCTATCAGAGGATGTACGGGGACTTTACCAACCCGGACCTGGCCAGCTGGAACAAGAAGGCGCTGAAATACGCCATTGTACCCATCCAGCAGTCCCGGTACTCCACGGCGAAAAACGCGGCGGATATCATGCTGGTGATTGACGCCATGGATATCCTGTACAAGGGCACGATAGACGGTTTCTGCATCGTGACCTCGGACAGCGATTTCACCCGTCTGGTGAGCCGTCTGCGGGAGGAGGGCAAGTCCGTGATCGGCATGGGCAAGAGCGACGCCTCCAAGACTTTTATCGCGGTCTGCGATGAGTATAAGTTCCTGGATAAGATTGTGGATGATGAGTCCAAGGGAGACAAGCCCGTGGCGGAGAGGGATTCCATCACTCCCATCGGGGAGATCAAGTCCGCCATTAACAATCTGCTGCAGGAGTGCGAGAACAACGGAGAACCTGCCAATCTGGGAATGGTCAAGAGCAATCTGCAAAGGCTGTATCCTGATTTTGACGAACGCAACTACGGCTACAATGCCATGATGAAGTTCATCACCGAAGCCACTAAGTTCAGAATCGTCAAACAGGGCACTACGATTCTGGTGGTGCGGGGAGGCCAGGAGGTACCCGTCAATGTGGAAGCCAATGTGCAGCAGTACATTATCCGCAAGGCGGAACAGAACGTCAAATTGGAGATTCTGGGACAGCAGCTTCATGAGCATTTCCCGGAATTCAAGTACAAGGATTACGGCTATGCCCGCCTTTCCCGCTATGTGAGCAGCATCGAGGGCGTGCAGATTGACAGTAACAATATAGTTTCCAGCCAAAAATAGATAAAAACTATAAATGAGTAAATACCAAATATTGCACAAAATAAAGACACCCGCTGCTGA
>CANRWA010000138.1 GCA_947643415.1 uncultured Clostridia bacterium
GTTCATATCGCTGTCCAGCTTTTCCAGACGTTCTTCACTGTCTGCAATTCTTATTTTTACCACATTGATTGCCTCTTTCAAATCTTCCGGTGAATATAGGCTTTCTCCCAACAGTGTTTTTCCAATCTCACGCTGCAAGACTTCCAACTGCTTTTTATCTTTGTCCAGTTCAAACACGGTTTTCCGTCTGCTGGCGGTATGTGCCGCCTGCTGTTTTTTCAAGATTTCCTTGTACTTTTCTTCTTCCGGCGCACCGTCCATGCCCTCAAATACCTGACGCATAATCTGGCTGACTGTTTCATCAACCTTTGCGGCAATGTAGTTTGTCTGCCCATCGCACTCACAAAGTTTGTTCGCCTTATGGTAACAGCGGTACTTCAATACATCTTTCAGGTATTCGCTCCCGTCCTTACGGAAATAATGGTCTTTATGGTGGGTGGTTGTTATCCTCCCGCCGCAATGCTGGCAGAAGATATTGCCGGACAACATCGCCTCACCCTTTGTCCGTATGGCAAGCTGGCGTTTTTCTTCATCGACTTGCGCCCGCTGTTTCAGAATCTCGTCAATCCTTACTGCTTCTTCGTCACTGATAATCCTTAATCGCTGCAATGCTTCCGAAGTTTCGCCCTCACTGGTACAACCCCTCGGAAGTGACGCTGACAGTATCCGCAGAATCGACTTGCTGGTAAATTTCTTCCCGTTGGCTGTCTTATATCCCTGGTCGTTCAGGAAATGCGCCATGACATAACTGCCTGTGCCGTTGTTGATTGTCTTTTCAACAATTTTCCGATACACTACATACTGCTCAAGGTCGATTTCATATTTCTTCAGCTCCTGCCCTTTCCGGTTTTTCATTCCGCTCGGCACGATCCGGTATCCATAGGGCAATGCCCCGCCCGTATATAGTCCGTCTAATTTCAACTGCTGGATTCTGGTCTTGATTCGGATGGAAGTCTTTTCGCTCTCTCCGGACGCCTGCCAGAACCGGATATAATTTGTCAGCTTGTCAACGTGCGTTTCAAATCTCTGCTCGCCTTCTTTCACGCTCCACACTTCAACGCCCGCTGTCTTGACAAACCATTCTACAATAAATGGTGTTTCGTCATCAATTCGTCCGATACGGTCAAACATGAACACCAGCAGCACGTCAAATTCCTTGTTCAGTGCCGCTTCCTGCAAATCAATGATTGCGTCACGGTTCTTGGCGGACACCTTAAAGCCGGAGACGCCTTTTTCCTCATATTCTTTTACGATTTCCCAATCCTGCCTGTATTTTACAAATTCCTTGCAGGCTCCCCGCTGCATGGGGATGTCGTTGTCATGGTTCTCGCTGATGTTTACCTGCTTCTTTGTGGAAACTCTGTATAAAGTGTAAACTCTTTTCATTGGCTATATCCTCCCGTAATAAAAATTTCATACGGGATGCACTATATGGAATTTTCAAGGTTCGCTGGCGGCTATCCGCCTGTGCCATTATTATAGGAAGGAACTCTTTCAACCGCAAATGTGCGATTTTGAAATTTATAGTGTCACCCGCAAGGCTTGTCACCTGCAAGGAAGCTCTAAGCCAATCATATCCATCAGGTCATTCTGCACCCGCTCATCATATGCTTTTGATAAAATAGACTGTATCTTATCCATTACCCCGTCCACTGGCTTTGCCGAAAAAGACAAAGTAATCTGGCAGCCGTTTATCTCCTTTTCCATCCTCTGCTGTTCTGCTGACCTCATAATATGCCTCCTTTCCCTCCCTATGTAGCGCAGGGGCAGACAATTCCTGCCCGCCCTGCCGCTTTTTCAAGGTCGCTGTCCGGCTTCACTGCCAACACACAGCTCAAGGCTTACAGCAAGGCAGCGGTCTACCTGTTCCATATCTGCCCGGTTCAGCCGCCCGATATATTCCTGCAAACGCTTTTTATCAATCGTCCGTAACTGCTCCAGAAGCACAAGGGATTCTTCTTTCAGCCCTGCGTATGATTTCACCTTATGGTGTGTGGGCAAATCAGGCTTTTCGCTGATCTTTCCTGACATTGCCGCCACAATCACGGTAGGGCTGTGGTAATTCCCGGTATTGTTCTGGATAATGAGAACAGGGCGGTATCCGCCCTGCTCTGAACCTACCACGGGGTTTAAGTCTGCATAATACATCTCTCCCCGGTATATTCTGCCTAACATATTTTTTATCCTCCACAAATCTATAAGTAATGCCTATTTGTCCCCGACACCCCGGCATATTGCGTTATGAAACACAAGGGAAGTCACCAAACGACTGGCTGCTGGCCAGTTCCACGGGATTCGCACCCCTCCGGGGATCGCCCGGAGCCGCCCTCATTTGTTGCGACGCTTCTAACGCTCGACTTGTGACTGGACGGGAGTATCATTGTCCCTGCTGCCTGTTATCGCCCTATCAGTAGCAAACTGGTAGTTATAGCCCGGTATTTCCCGCTCCTTAGATGGGGATAGGACAGCCGCAAACCATTTTCTTTCTGTCTGTGCGATTCCGCTGCTTTTATCCCCATCCAGCTCATGGCGTACCTGCTAACGTGGCTTACGCTCATCACGATAACAACAGGAATGTGCTTGGTGAATGGGTATGAAATTTTCATGGTACAAACCCATTCACCGCAAAACGGAAAACAGGCAAGGGATTTTTTATCTCCCTCACCTGTTTCCTCACTTAAACGCAAAAAGTAGCTACCTGATTTTAAATTTTTTTCAATTCTTTTTTCAGACGTTCAACAGCAGCCTCAATGGAACGCTTGACTGGCATTTTCGTACAGCCTTCCTTTTTTGCTATCTGCTCATAGGTCATGCCCTCAAAATAATATAACTGCATCCTGCGACGCTGCATTTCCGGCAATGTTTTCATTGCTGTATGTAATGCCTCAATCTGAATCTTTTTCAGCACGACTTCTTCTATGCTCTCCGGCTTTTCTACTGCCCTCACATTCAAAGTCGCTTCCCATACCTCGGACTGCTCAATATGCCTGTCCACTACGTTGAGATACACCAGATCATCTAATTCAAATGAATCAAACGTGTCATACAATGCCCTGCTGATTTCCAGTTTATGTAAAGCTCCTTGTCCGTCTTTAAATGAAATGTAATAATGCTTGTCCTTTTCGTATATATTATAAGGATTATACTTATCCTTTCTTCTTTTTGGGCGGTTACCCTCCATATTCCTTTCCTCCAATCTGAATTTTTTGTTAAAAATCCAGATTGGCAGGCGGTGAGCGGCAGCCGATACCCAAAACAGCCTTACAGCGTGTTCTTACAAAAAACGACAAAAGAAAAACCGCAGAGGCTGTCACACCTCTACGGTTTGTGGAGAATTTAATTTTATTATGTTGATTTTTGGCTTCTATTTTTAAATCATAAAGCTCCCATGTGCTGACGGGGATTTTTATTATCAGATAATCCACCCAGCCCCAGTAAAGCATATGAAAATAAAAGCTACTACTTACAAACAAAAAATGCCTCCAAACTCAAAACGGGTTTGAAGGGAAATCTATGCTTCTGCTATTTAGGCGTGCCAAATCACACCCACCAAAGACGCCGTTTTTTTTATTTGGTGGGCTTAAAGAGCTTCTATTTTTTCATTTCCGACTGTAACTGCCTTCTATATAAATGGAATATTTCATCTTCCAGCTTTGCAAAGCCGCTTAAAAGGGTTACAATGGCTGCATTCACCTCCAGTATGGTTGTCATATCTTTTTATCATGAATGGCGCATTTTCAGGTTTCCAAATTCTATATCCACCTATGCCCTCGCATCAAATCCGCCCTGCATTTCCATTCCGGCAACACCAGCATTTATCTCCTGCCTTGCCGCCCGGAACGCATCATAGTAGGCAGCCTTCAAAGCCCCGTGTACCTGCGTCTCCGCCTTCGACTCCTTCTCATGCCAGCCCACGCCCGCCGTGTAGGTCAGTATCTCGTCACCGTTTCCGTCATATACATGGATGGCAGAACCCGTATCTTCCGGCTGGAACTTGACTTCATACGGCTCCCCGAACAGGAGGCGCAGCCACCCCTCGTCCGCCTCACTAATCTTCAATACCTTCCTCAACCTTGTCAAGAATATATGATGTAAATTTACCCTCCACACTATCACTCGGGAAATCCTCTTCCAGTTCTTTACGTTCCTCCTCAAAATTTTGCCGTACTTCTTCTTGTTCTTCGGGTGTCATGTCGTCCCAATTCTTGTTATTAGCATAAACACAGCCACTCATTGTTATAGCAATCATGCTAAACATAAGAATAATAAGAAACAACTTTGAAATCCTGCCTGTTCGCTCCATAATTTTTCCTCCTAAATTCCTAATCGTGAAAGCAAGCCTAATGCAGTAATAAATAGCACTGTAACTATTGCTGTTGCCGCTATTATGGCAATTATGCCTATTGCTTTTTTGTATTCTTGGCTCAATTCCTTCTTTTCCGGCACTGGAACAGATACTTTTTCAGTACCTAACAGAATATAATCTGCACTTACATGGTAAATTTCTGTTAGTTTAATGATATTGTCAATTTCCGGCTTTCCCTGTCCACTTTCCCATTTGGAAATTGCCTGCCTGGAAAGTCCTAACATCTCGGCAACTTGCTCCTGTGAATAGCCTTCTTTCTTACGCAGCTCTTGGAGCCTTTCCGATATGTCCATGTTCATCACCTCCATTTGCATATTTTCCATTATGTCCATGTTAATTACCTCCTTGTGAACATAATAGAATAATTTGTTAGTTGCATACCACCAACAGCTATTTAATTGGTGTCAACTAATCGTTGCAGTTACGAAAATTTGCGTTGCATTAGGATTTATGGAACGAATTTTCTTGATGAATCCAGCCAGGTCTTCCTGGGACAGCTTCCATTCCTTTTGGGATGATGTCTTTCCCGTCTTGTGGCTGTATGTCTGATAGCTTTTTGCTATTCCTGCTATATCCATTTCGAATCTTGTTTGAGAAATTTACCATTATCACTTAGCCAAAAAACAGAAAAGAAACAATGCATTCTATATATTTTACCTATTCTAAATATGATAAGATATATTTTGCTATCTCCTCTGACACTTGATAATGTGTTATAGAATCTCCCCGATCACTATATTCACCCGGAATTATTTCCTCAATATAATAATTACCATCGCTTTTATAAAGTATCTGGGTATCCATTTCTTTTAACTCTTTTTCATTACTATGCCTTGATAACATAAATCTAACAATTTGACATTCAACTTCTTCTGGATTTGGTGCATCATCTACATATTCCCATCGATCCAAAGCCAACCCATTTAGATATTGCGCTATTTCAGAAATATCGTCTATTTCATTCAGCAACGTGTTTTTGTCTGCTCCGTAAAACTGTATCTTCTGCTCTTTAGAAGTCTTGCGTAGTTCCTCTTCTGTAAAGGATGTTTCACCTATATAATATCGGGCATTCTCTATATCATCTGTTTTTTCAATATCACTTTCAATATCACTATTTGGCACATAAAAATCAAGTCCCCACCCATCCAGTATATCCTTCGCTGTTATATTCTTATTTAGGTCTAAGTCTTCCGGCGCATTAAGAAACTGTCCCGCCTTTTCTGATATTCTGGCTATTGCTTCTATTTCCTGATTATAATCTCGTATAATATATTCACCTTTCTGTGAAATATAAAATTCTAAGGTACTCTTATTAACTAACTGTTTTCCATCCTGTAAAAATATAGGTTCATCAATTACCTCATATGATATATAGCTATATACCAGGTCTATATCTTCAGGCAGCTGTTCCATATCATTCCAGGATTCAATATCCAGTTGTTTTACGAACCTTTCTATTTCTTTATTATTGTCAATGATACCAATCGTCTCACCAGAAGCTGTAATAATTTCAGTAAATTGTTTTTTTTCTTCATTGTTACTGAAATACGCTCCATCTGCATCTGAAACATTGCTTTTAGCTGTCTTATCCCCACAACCAACGAGACTAAACATACCTACTGTCAATATAAAGACTAACATGATACATTTTTTCATACTTCCTCTCCACCCTTTCATTTTATCAAAGCCACTCCTGCTCCCCCGATTTTCCCAAAATCCATAACAGTTTTTACAATGCAGTATCGTTCATAGCCCTTTCTCTCTTACACAAAAACGTTTAATGACCAAAAACATCAAATACCCGCAAACAATTCCTATCATATTAAGAATAATATCATCAACATCAAAAGTACCAAGTTTAGTAAGGAATTGAAAAATCTCTATTAACAGTATCGAAGCTAGGCCAGTAAAGAAAACACTTATCGTTGAACTGAATTTTTTGTATGCAATAGGCAAAAGAAAGCCAAACGGGATAAATGGAATTATATTTCCCAATAAGTTTTTTAATGCCCACCACTGGGTAATGTACTTGATCTGAGTGGACATACTCCTGAATGGAATAAGATTATAGTTTATTGAACCTTGCATTGAATAGGTACTAATCCTATCAGTTAATTCATAAAATGAACCTTTGAACTTAACAACGACAAAGACCAACAATAAGGCAATATACACCCACCAAATTATTTTTAGTATTTTGTCTTGTTTTCTCATTATGAACCTCCCATACATACATTTTGATTAACAAAATTTTCTGCTCCCCGATTCACCTATCTGCCTGAACGTTGGGGATGCCTGCCCTGCCTTGTCAGGCTGTGGCTTATTGGGGATATGCTACTGTTAGTCTTTTGCATACTGTGTTTTCATTTTCCCAAAAATCGCGCCTATCACCGCTCCGAAAGCACTTCCCATGAAAAGAACAATTAACAAATGCTCAAGAAGTAAAATGCTAAACATTCCTCCAGCAAATGTTCCGTAAGCTATACCCCAGCCAACATAATAAGACACTTTATCTTTTTTGTTGCCTCTTTTCATAATGCCTCCTTCTCCAAAAACATGAAGCTACTCCCTCTCCCCAATTTCCCCGATCTGCCGGAAAACCGGGGATGCCTGTCCTGTCAGGCTGTGGCTTATCAGTTATTCAGATACCCCTGCTTTTCTTCTTCATCAG
>CANRWA010000139.1 GCA_947643415.1 uncultured Clostridia bacterium
CTTTCGCCTGGGTGATGAGGGACAGGCAGGGCAATCCTTTTGTGCTGGACAACATGATATATTATAAGAAGGACAGCTCATATAAAATGTACCAGTTGGAACTTGAGAAGTGGGAAACGGTTTCTGTTGGTAGACACCCTCGGCCGTACAGTCACCTAGAGACAGACGGGGAAAATCTTTATTATAAGGAAGAAGAGGCATTTATTAAGTATAATATAAATACGGGAGAAAAAGTGGAACTTTTTTCAGACTGGAAGCTTCAGGAAGAAATCGACAAGGTGGAATCACAGGGAGTTATCTTTTCAAACAAAGTTGTCTGGGAACAACTGTTGAATTATTATTTGACAACCTCTTATTATTATGATGACCGCCTTTATCTTGTTATTCAGATGAATGGGGATCAGGGTTGTGATGAGAGTGCAAGGATTATGTTTAGTTGCCTGGCATCGGATGGTTCGGACTTCCGGTTTGAGAAAGAGATCACACAGTATCTTTGGGAAAATTCCATTACCTACAAATATATAAGAATGAGTACGGAAGTGGAAGATAATGGGGAGCTGGACCTGGGCGAAACGGTCATTGAAAATACAGGGGAGTTTTTATATTTCATGAATGGCTGTATCGTTATGCATTTTTATGATGAAGAGGCGGAAGGGGAATTGGATCAACGCCACCGCTTTGTGGTGTATGATATCCGTGACAGGACATTCCGTGAAGTCAGGAGATATTCCAATGAATATGGTTATTTCAAGGCACTCGGATTTTCAGAGAACCGCAGTATTAAATGGAGTGCAGTAGGACTGGAGTATTCATTATATTATGTTCCCATGACGAAAAAGGAATGGGAAGAATGGCACGAAAGTGGGGAAAGTATAAATGAATGGACTAGATAAAAAAGTTATAGCCTGTATCCTTTGTACCGTTTTGCTTTGTGCCTGTTTTGGCGCACAGGAGGGAAAAAAACACATCAGTGGAGTGATGACAAGTACAGCAATAAGTGGGTGTACGACAGGAGTGGCAGACACAACTGACAAAGGTGATGCGGTTTCTTTCGCTGTGGCATCGGTGGAAGAAAAAAAGAAAAAAGAGAAGAAAGAAAAATCTTGGATGATCACAGATATGAATGGAAAGGAGAGGGAACTAAAAATCGGTAATGTGAATACAGAAGATGTTGGTGTGGAAATAGAGGTGCATTCTATAGCAGCAGCTCATTCACAGGTTCTGGATGATCACTATTATTATGTCAGGAAAATAGATGACCATAAGTATACTCTTTATCGCGACCGAGGAGATAAAGTGGGGAGTTTTAAGTTTAATAAAGGGGATAGTTTTGCTGGGTGTGTAGTATATGACGGTCAGTTTTATGTACTGGTAGATAATAATAAAAAAACGGATTCAGGACAGTGGTTTTATGCACTTGCTGTGGTAGATTTTACTAATGGAGAACTTAGAAAACTTGATGTTATTCCTGATTGGAATATGTATTTTTATAAAAAACAGATTTATCAGTATCTGTATAATGATAAAAATAATGCAGTTAAATTAAAAATCATGAATATGAAAGGAAACAAAAAGAAAATACTCTCAATTTCAGATAATGAGCCTATTACAATAAGTGGCACTATTGATGGAATGGTTTATTTTATTAAGAAAAATGAAAAGGAGGCAGGATTTTTTAGGCTGGATATAGAAGATGGGGAAACGGAAGAGTTTTTTCATTATGAACCTAGTGTGAATGTAAAGTCAGTAGATTTTCAAATGGATAAGGGCGGGATTTTTTTTGAAGAGTATTTTGACGATGATTCTGAAAATGAGTATGAGACTATGGATCTGTATTTTGTTCCCTGGTCGGGAAAAAGGATGTTGAAAGTTACAAAAGGTAATGCGATTGATTACTGTTATAATAGCCAATATATTTTCTATAGAGACATACATTCACGGATACACAGATGGAACCGTAAGACGATGAAAGAGGATAAGGTCATTAAGACAAAGATTCATAGAGATTCTTTTCTGAATTGTACAAAAGATGGATTGTTCATACAGGAATGTACAGACGAGAAACATAACCTTTATTTTATGGATTCAGATGGAAAGCGAATCATTAAAATATGGGATGATGCGAAATATGTGGAGGAAGAATGGGAAGAAGATGACGATGGGGAAGAAGACTACAGATATACTTACTGGTAAATGACATCTATTTTTGTAAGTGTTACAAAAGCGTTTAAGTGGGAGAGATAAATTTTGATGATTGGAAGCATATATTGGAAAAAAGGGAGTTGATGCAGAAGATGAAGAGGTTAGTTGTTTTGATCGCTTTATGTGGAATAATTATTAGTGCCTGTGCCGCAGATGAGGACATGGAGAGTAGTAATACGACGGGCTCTTCTATTGAAAGCAATACCACTGGCAGCATAGCTGCTGCCAGTGGCTCTATGCCGAGTGTTACAGAGACCGTGGTGAAATCGGATAAAAGTAAAAAAATACAGACAAATAACATTAGTACACTAAGGTATGCCAATGACAAAAACATTTATCTGGGGAATGGGGATCAGAAGATTTACCAGTATGACCTGTGTGGCAGAAGACAGAAATATTATGATATGTGTAAAGAGTTGGGAAAAAAATACCATTGGTTGGAGGTACTCTGGGTAGATAATGATGATGTTTTTTTCTCATGTAATGTAGATTTTTATTCCTTTGAAATCTGGCGTGTGCCCCTGAACAGAAAAAAGAATGGTCTTGAAATGAGAAAAAAGGAAAAAATAGTAGAAAAGATAGAAGAGTTGGACTGCCTGGTGACAAAAACCAATGAAGAGATTATTTATTATGCAGATGGAGAATTAAGCAAAGTCAGCTTGAAGACAAAACAAAAACAAGTATTGAAGACAGGTACTGATTACCATATTCCAGTGTATGAAATTATGAAAGACAGGCATGGAATCCCTTTTATAAAGGACAATAAGATATATTATGAGGGGGACAGGGACAGGCTGTACCAAATGGATCTTAATGACTGGAAACCTTTTTATATTGGGGAGAAGGGAGGATTCATGGGCTTTATAGAGACAGAGGGGGATAACTTATATTTTGAAGCACAGGACGAAGACCCTAACCGTTTCCATCTTTTAGATGTTGAGGTAAAGGGCGGATTTGAAAGGCATAATCTCCAGTCAGGGGAAAAAGTAAGGCTTTTTAGCTGGGAAAAGTTGCAGGAAGAAGTTGAAAACTTGGGTACGGTGTGGAGATTATTTACGCATAAAGTAAACTGGAAGAAAGGCTGGGGGGAAATTGGACCGGCCTATTACCATGAAAACCGAATGTATGTTGCTGTGGAGGTATCACAGGAAGATGACTGGGAGGCATGGATTATGTTTAGCTGCCGGGCATCGGATGGTTCAGATTTCCGGTTTGAGCAGGAAGTTACAGAATATCTCTGGAAAAATTCCATTCCCTATAAAACTTATATTGAAACGGGAGAAGGTGCCTATAATTTAGAAAGTGTTACAGGGGAGTTCTTGTATTATCTGGATGGCTGTATTGTAATGCATTTTTATGACAAAAAGGCAAAAGGGGATGAGGATACACATCATCGTTTTGTGGTGTATGACATCAATACGGGAACATTTCAGAAGATTAAGAAGTATTCAAAAGAATATGGTTATTTTAAGGCTCTTGGATTTGGTGAAACTAGTGAGGTGCTCTGGTAGTGTATTGTTTTATACAGAAGCAGAGATAATGAGGGGAAATACAGAATATGAAAAAATTATTTGGTTTGATGATTTTGTGCGGCGCAATTCTCTGTGCCTGTACCGCAGATAAAAACAGGGAGGTAAATAATTTTTCTACAGGCTCTTCCATTGAAGGCAGTACCACTGGCAGCATAGTTACTGCCAATGGTACTACAACAAGTGTTACAGAGGCAGCAGATAAATCGGATAAAAATAAAATAATACAAACAGATAACATCAACACATTGCGGTATGCCAATGACAGAAATATTTATGCAGGAAATGGCAAAGCAGGGATAGGCCAATACGACCTGAATGGAATAAAAGAAAAGCAATATAAAATCTGGAAAGAGATGGGGGTAAACAAGTCAGATATGACTAGAACGGAAGTTCTCTGGGTGGACAATGAAGAACTTTTTTTCTCATGCTGCAGGGAACATAAATATTTCGAAATCTGGTGTGTACCATTGAGGAAGACAGAGAAAAAGAACCGTCTTATTTTGTCCCAAAAGGAAAGGATGGCAAAGATCAAAAAGCTGGACTGTCTGATCACAAAAACGGATAAAGAGATCATTTACTGCGCGGATGATAAAATATGTAAGACGAACCGGAAGACAAAACAGGAAAAGGAATTAAATATAGGAGATGATTCCCTGTCCAGGGTTATCAGGGACAGACAGAGGAATCCCTTTGTGCAGGATAATAAGATTTATTATAACAATGGAAAGACAAGAGAAATGTACCAACTGGATCTAGAGAGTTGGGAAACAGTTCTTGTTGGTCCAGAGAGCGAGTGGTCAGCCTATCTGGAGACGGATGGAGAAAATATTTATTATAAGTCATATGATACTTTTATAAAGTATAATGTCAAAACAGGAGAGAAGGTGGAACTTTTTTCGGACAGAGAACTGCAGGAAGAAATCAATAAAGTGGAATTGCAGGGAGTCATCTTTTCAAACAAAGTTGTCTGGGAAAATATGCTGGAATCCTACCTGACAACGTCTTATTATTATGACAACCGCCTTTATCTTGCTGTTCGGGTAGCAGAATCAGATGGGTATGGATATACGGCAAGGATCTTGTTTAGCTGTCTGGCATCAGATGGTTCGGATTTCCGATTTGAAAAGGAGATAACGCAGTATTTATGGGAAAATTCAAAAATCTGTCATTATACAATTTCGCAAAAAGAGGGAGAAGGAAAGGAATCTTATTGGGAAAGCTATGAAGTATTAGAAGTTACGGGAGAGTTTTTATATTTCATAGATGGTTTTATTGTAATACATTTCTATGATGAAAAGATAAAGGAGCAGGATGGACGTCATAATTTTGTGGTGTATGATATTAGTAATAAGACATTCCGGGAAGTTAGAGGATATTCAGAGGAATATGGTTATTTCAAGGCACTTGGATTTTCAGAAGGCTGGTTGATCCGAGGTGTTGGCTGGTATAAGTTGACAGATTCTTTAAATTTCATTTGTAGGGCAGGAAGAATACAAGACCAAATTAAAGAAGATGTATAAACATTACGGGATGGGGGCGATAAAATTGAAAAAAATAATTGAAGCATGTATCTTTTGTATCATTATATTTTGTGCCTGTACCGCAGATAAAAATAGGAACATAAGTAGCCGTCCGACAGGCTCTTCCATTGAAAGTAATACCACTGGCAGCATAGTTGCTGCCAGTGGCTCTATGGTAAGTGTGACAGAGGCAGCAATGAAATCGGATAAAAGTAAGAAAATACATACAGATAACATCAGTACGCTAAGGTATGCCAACGACAAAAACATTTATCTGGGGGATGGAGATCAGAAGATTTACCAGTATGACCTGTCAGGAAGAAGGCAGCGGTGTTATGATCTGGGTAAGGAATTGGGAAAGAATAAAAAAGATTATTATTGGGTAGAAGTGCTTTGGGTGGATAATGATGAAGTTTTTTTCTCTAGTTACAGAAAAGAAGATTATTATGAAATCTGGCGGATACCTCTAACAAAGGAAAAGAAATGTTTTGTCATGTCTGGGAAAGAAAAGATAACAAAAGTGGGGAGGTTGGATGGTTTTGTGACAAAGACGGATGGGGAGATTATTTATAGTGCTGATTCAGAAATATACAAGATGGATATCAAGACAAAACAAAATCAGGAATTGAGAATTGGGTTTGGAGGAATTATGAAAGATCAGCAGGGGATTCCTTTTTTGCAAAATAATAAAATATATTATGAGGATAGTAAGTCCGATATGTACCAGATGGATCTCGAGGAGTGTAAGCCAGTTTATATCGCCTCGAAAGGAGGGATCGTAAATACAATAGAGACAGATGGAAGTAATATTTATTTTGAGACAAAAGATGAGGGATCGGATGAATCCCATTTCTCCATTGCTTATACTGAGCTTGAGCAATGGATTGCGAGGTATGATCTCCAGTCAGGAAAAAAAGTAAAGCTTTTCAGTCAGAAAAAGATACGAGCAGAAGTTGATAAATTGGGAACAACGATGAAATCTTTTTCACATAAAATAAATTGGGCAGAATGGGATGATTTTGATATAAAAGCTATCTATTACTATGAAAACCGTTTGTATATTGCAGTATATGTAACAAGTGGGTATGACTGGGATGCGTGGATTATGTTTAGCTGCCAGGTATCGGATGGGTCAGATTTCCGGTTTGAAAAAGAAGTTACAGAATATCTCTGGAAGAATTCTATTCCCTATAAAGATGATGTTGATGATGAGGATGGGGATGAAGCTGAATCATGTGATCCTATTATCTGGGATTTGAAACATGTTACAGGGGAGTTCTTATATTATCTGGATGGCTGTATTGTGATGCATTTTTATGACAAAAAGGCAAAAGGGGATGAGGATGCACACCACCGTTTTGTGGTGTATGACATCAGTACAGGGACATTTAAGAAGATTGAGAAGTATTCAGAAGAATATGGTTATTTCAAGGCTCTTGGATTTAGCGAAACCAGCGAGTTGGTTAGGTAGTGTATGTTTTATACAGAAGCCGAAAGTGGAGAAGATGGGGGTTAGAGTATGAAAAAATAATTATGGCATGTATTATATGTGTTATTTTTATTAGTGCCTGTACCACAGATAAAAACAGGAACATAAGTAGCCGTCCGACAGGCTCTTCCATTGAAGGTAATACCACTGGCAGCATAATAAGTGTTACAGAAGAAACAGGGAAGGCAGTGGGAATTAAGATAATACAGACAACTGATATCAACACACTGTGGTATGCCAATGACAGAAATATTTATGCCGGGAATGGCAAAGCAGGGATATGCCA
>CANRWA010000140.1 GCA_947643415.1 uncultured Clostridia bacterium
AATACAGGAATTAGCGCCTCTGATATTTTTGTTAAGTGTCGAAAATGGGATTATAGTACAACGGACTGCAAATTATGTCAATCAAAATCTGCCGTTTTTTGCTGCAGCAAAACCTCCCCTCCGGTCAGTCTGTCTCACATTCTGCACTTCCGTGGTACTTTCACACATTCTGTAAAAAGGCAGGGTTCCGCCTCCGGTTCCCCATGCTTTCGGGATAACCTCCGCAGCAACCTGTATCTAACGTCCCCATCTGGATAATTTGTCCCACATTCTGCACTTTCAGGGGACTCTCGAACACTTTTTCAGGAAAAGCTGCTGTAACAGAGCGGCTATCCCCGGACTTTTGAACACTTTTTCAGAAAATGCGCCCCCAGACTTATACTACAAGATTACTTATCTTTCCGCTTTTGAACACTTTGGGAGAAATAGCAGGAATGAGAGTCCAGAGATTTCCCAGATCGGACTGCCTTTCAGACACTCCGGTTGGCTGCTCCGGGAGCCCTGCTTTTTCCTCCAGCGGGTGCTTTTACCTCGCCCGGTCTGCCGGGCGGGTTTTCCGTTTCTTCCTCTGCTGCACATTTTCTCTGGCATGTTCCGCCGCCTCCAGCACGGCTTTTTCTGAAATTCCGTTTTCCCGGCATCCCTCCAGTATCCCCTCCAGATACACCGAAGATGGAGCAGACAGTTGGCTCTTATATGGTTCATTGATGGTGTAAACAGTCACATCCCGCTCTTTCCCCGCCGCATTTTTGACGGTAATGGTTTCCTTGCCATACAGATGCGGGTAACCCTCATAGTAGTCCAGACTCCGCTCACATTCCTTTGTAATCTTCCACAACACCCCGTCTACATGATTTCCTTCCTCCGGCAGTATGGTGGCGACTCCGTTCCCGGACGGACGGCCGCAGAAAGCAAGCCGGTATCCCTCCACATGGACATTCTCTACCACCTCGGCTGCCGGACAGCGGAATGCCATCTGTTCTATGTTCATATTGCTGCCATAGGCAAAATAATATTTCCCTTCGATCTCTCTCACCTCCTTCACCGTTCTTCTCCCGCCTGCTGTTTTTTCTTCAGGCACTCATAGTTACTTTTATCATATCTCCACGCCGGATCGCCCTCCAGATTGGAGAGCAGGTGCTTCCGCACATTTTTATATTCCGCCCCAATCAGACCGAGCCTCAAAAGGAATGTACGGAAAGTAAAGCAGGGATTTTCTGTGATTGCCGTCTTTTGTATATGGGTGCATTTCAGATTGATGGCCTGTGCGGAAATGGTAAGGGCAAGCGTAATATTTGCCCTCACTTTCCCTGCATGGAGTGTGCTTTCAAAACAGCGCCACTCCAGCGTTCCCTTGGAAAAGACCGCATGCAGGTTCAGTGCGTAGTACCTCGTCCAATTGTAATGGTCTCCGCTTCCATCCTGTCTCTCGTACCATGCCTGTTTAAATTTCTCCATGCTGATCGTACTGTTCGGCATCCTGCGTATCTTTTTCAATACCGGTTCCCTGACCTTTTTGCACCACCGTTCCACCCTGCCGGGATTGACATTCAGTGCCTTAAATAAGATATCTTCCTTGGAATACATAATGGACAGTGCATTTTTCAGGCTCTTTGGCGTATGGTTTGACGCATCCACATGAACGTGCATCCCGCAGGAAGAATTGACCTTGGCTCCGGCACGTTTCAGACACCGCACCACCTCCTGCAATTTCTCCATCTCGCCATATTCCAACTTCGGACTGACCATCTCCGTTTTGTACTCATCTCCTGCAGAAATGTAACGCCTGCTCTCCCGTCTCTGCGCCATGATGCTGCTGTCATACATAAACTTCCACTTCTTCCCCTCGGTATCTTCCACTTCCCATGTATCATAATAATCATAAAGGCGTTCCGGTGTACTTTCAAACATCCGGGCAACCGCCTCGGCTGCCCGCTGCCTGCTGATGCCTGTCATCTCAATTTCCGTACCATAATACTGTTCTTTCAAGTCGATAAGACATCCCCGCCTTTCCCGCTGTCTGCTTTCTTTCGTTCTTCGTCCACTGCCCGGATGTTCCTGCCGATTGCCTCCACCACATTTACCGTTACACCATTGCCCGCCTGCTTATAAAGCTGGCTGTCTGATGTTTTATCAATAATCCGGTCAATCTGGCTGTCATGATATCCCTGCAGCCGGAAACACTCTCTCGGCGTCAGTCTGCGGATTCTCCCGTGGTAAACGACTCCGTGCCGGTCGGTTGCTGTGATTGTGAACATTGGCTCCTCCGGTTCTTTCATCCTTCGTCCGTTCTGTCTCGCCTTTTCTTTCTGCGGCGTCAGGATTGCCCTCGGTCCGTTCTCCTTTAATACACCCGACCGCTCCCCTGCCCGCTTACTGACTCCATTATTCTGTCTTGCCACAAGGCATCTGGCTCTTTCTGTTACCAGCGGCGGAGAACATAAATCCACAAAGTGGAGTGTCCCCTGCTGGCTTCCGGTTGTCAGCGTGTGGGCAATCTCATGCCCGACACGCCCCCTCCGGCTGTTTAAGGTTGCATACCCCAAATCAATGCTGTCTCCGGGATAGGCAAGCTTGTACCCCTTTTTCGTGTTTTCCTTAATGGGAACACCCACCTCATACAAGCCTGTCTTTCCTCCCATACCGCCAGCCTGTGATGTTAATGTGCAACTCACTCCCCCTGTGCTGTAGACTCTTTTTCCCTGACTTCCTGCAAGGACTTGTACAAGAGCCGCTCCATTTGCCTCTGGGAAAGGTAGTATTTTTCCGGCACATCTTCCATCAAGATATCCGACAATATACACCCTCTTTCTTGACCGAGGGACTCCGAAATCCTTGCTGTTAAGCACCCTCCACTCCACATGATACCCCAGTTCTGAAAGCGTGCTGAGGATCGTGTAAAACGTCCTGCCCTTGTCATGCGACAGCAGTCCGGGTACGTTTTCAAGGAGAAGATAAGGAGGTCGTTTTTCTGCAGCCAGTCTGGCCACTTCAAAGAACAAGGTTCCTCTGGCATCTTCAAATCCTCTCCGTTTTCCGGCAATAGAGAATGCCTGACAAGGAAATCCTGCACAGAGGAGATCAAAATCCGGCATTCCTCCTGTCTCAATTTTTGTTGCGTCATCGCAGAATCACTCTCCTTTCGTCTCAAACAGCGTCCGGTAATTCCTGTCCGCATAAGCGTCCGCCTCGCAATGTCCGACACAGACAAAGCCTCCCGCACGGGTAAGCCCCTCACGGAATCCTCCGATTCCACTAAATAAATCAAAAAAATAAATCGTTCCGGTAACCACCTTCTTTCGCTGAAAAAACGGCATGGATTGCACCATGCCGTCTGGTTAATAAGTTACTTTTTCATTTCTGTCCGTCCTCGTTTTTGTGCCTATTCCGCACCGGATTCACTGTCTGCCGTTTCCTCCAGTGCAGTGGTTTCTGCATCGTCCTGTGCCTGCGTCCACTCAGCTTCCGCCGCCTCGATTGCCTGCTCAATAATATCAATCAGAAACTCTTTCTGCTTACAGCCTTTCTTTGACACAACCGCTTTGAGCCTGCTAAAAAGTTCCTCCGATACCTGTACTGCCAGTGTCCTTGTTCCCATGTTCATCTCTCCTTTTCCATTAAAATGTTCTTCAATCACCTGCTGAATAAATTTTTGTGTACTGCTCTCCGTCCTCTCGATTTCCTCCCGGACTTTCTCATGAAGACTCAGAGGAATCTTTCCGCATATGTTTTTCATTTCCATAAGCATATCTCCTTTCGTTTTGTTACATACAACATACCCTAAAAATGCATGGAAAGCTATTCACAATACCCAACAAAGATTGCGCCGCAAACGAAGCAGAACCAACAATGTATCTGACACACTTCAGACCTCATATCTCATTTTTCTGGTAAGATACTGCAGGCATACCGATATTTGATTTTCAGACATTCGGTGGAAAACGCCGACAAATGGCTGGAAAGGCTGGCATTTACCCTGTTTTTCAGACACTTACCCATCCTGCGGATACCGAATGATGAACTGGGGAACAGGGGAATGCTTTTTCCCAGCGGGTAACGGTCCTATTATTTCGTGTCCCGTTCCCTTGCCGCCACCACCAAAAGTCTCTGGTTCCGCCCAGCCCAGCTTCTGCAGGTAGACAAAGAAAGGAACTGGTATATCCTGAAAAAATCATCTTCCGATTCTTCCGCCAGCTTCTTTTCTATCTGCCCTGCCATCTCCGTCCGGTACAGGCTGCCCGCAAGAATTTTCCGGACATATTCCCGGTATTCTTCATGATTCCCCGTATCCACAAATGAGTAAACCGGGGAGGAAATATCCGTCTGAAGCACTGACATGATTTGATAGGTTCTTTTTTCCTCTCCTGCCCGAAACTGTATCTCCGGGTGTTTCTTATAATAACTTTCTCCGGCATAGGCATGGAGCGCCCCGAACATCCTGCCACCGTTGATGTTATGGCCGTAAATAATGCAGTTGTCGCTGTCTGGTGTACAGCGGATGTCTAAAAAGGGTGTGCCATAAAAACTATACGCCCCGTCAAAATCCCGATGCAGATAGTATTCGGCGTCCCCCTGCCACTGCATGACCGGATAGGAAATACTGCTATTTCTGATCTTCAGCCAGCCAATCCAGTCCGGGTTGCCATTCTCCGGTTTCTTTTTATCATAGCCGGTATCCTGTTCCTCTGCTTTTTCCAGTTCCTCAAAACGGTCCACATACCGTTTATCCTCCCGGTACAGGCGGTAAATAAAAAGAGCCGCCAGTACGGCAGCCAAAAGAAAAAAGAGGCTTACAATCCTCTTTATCTGCTTCTTTCCTGTATTTTTCTGTTTTTCTCCCTCTGTCCGTTTCCACCGCTTCATGCTCCCAGCCTCTTTTTGCGGGAAACAAGCCATACGCCGCCTGCCAAAATAAACAGGCAGACTATCGCCATGAGCGGGGTATTCCCTCCAGTCTGCGGAACATGCGGCTTTGGCTGTTTCTCATCCGTTACGGACACCTTCTGTATCTCTCCGGTATCTTTTACCGTATACTTTACGGCCTTCGCCAGCTTGTACCCTTTCGGAGCCTCCACTTCTTTAAATGTATAAGTCTCTCCGACAGCCAGTTTTCCGGTGATGTCATATCCATCCTCTTTCGAGGTAAAGGCAAGCACTTTCTTCCCCTCGCTATCATAAACTTCAAACTTTGCGCCCCGCAGTCCTTCCCCGGTATCGCCCGCCAGCTTGATAAGACGGATTTTGGTTGTATCATCCTTCATTTCCACGCTCTGGATTTCTCCGGTATCCTCCACGGTAAATGCAACACTGTCTGCCGTGACATAGCCGTCTGCCGGACGTTTTTCCGTCAGCACATACGTCCTGCCCACAATGAATTTCTGTTCCACCAGATGCTTTTTCTCAGTCGAAGTCCATGAGTCAATGACTTCCCCGCTCTCTTTGTCTGTAATCTCCAGTTCGCAGCCGGGTATTTCTTTCTCCCCTGTAATCTCTGTCTTGGAAATCTCTACCTTGGTAGTGTCATCCACCATGCGGACAATATTGTCAGTCTGAAGTGTTATATCATCTTTCACGATCGCAGCCAGTGTCCGGCCGTTTTCTCCTTCCACAAGCTGGAACGAAATACTATCTGCCGTTGCAAAACCATCGGCCGGCCTTGTCTCTGTCAAAGTATAAGTTGTATCATGAAGCAGGCCATTGATCTGTACTGCCCCTTTCTCATCCAGAACTGCTGTGACATTGCGGTATCCCATTTCCTCCAGCTTTTCATTCAGTTTGATGGAATCTTTATCGCCGGATATCCAGCTTACTATCGCACTTCCTGTCGCATCCGTAATCTGCAGTTCACAGCCCGGCAGTTCTTCACTGTTTGTGACAGATGTCTTGCTGATAACCGTATTTGTCTGGGTATTGTCTGCCTCCACATCGGCAGCGATTATTTTCGTCTCCTGATTCTTGTATTCCAGATGCACCGGATACTCTGTCTGATTCAGATAATAACTGCCGGATACGGACAGTTCCTTTAGGTAATAATCACCGGAATTCAGCGTAATGGCAGAATCCGTGACCGGAACGCTTTCGGATTCATCTTCTGTCTCTCCTGCTACGTCATCTTCGGATTCATCCTCTGCATCTTCTTCTGTTTCCATATCTTCTTCGGATTCATCCTCCACATCTTCGGTATCCTTACCGAATACAGTTTTCGATGTATTGGCCAGTGTCAGAAGTTTTTCCAGAGGCGGCATTGTCACAACTGCCGGTGTTTCAGCAGGTTCTGCATCTACAGCAGAATCCGTATCCACTTTCGGATAATCCTCACTCATCAGTGGAAGGTCAAGATTGGATTTTGCATTTCCATCGGTATCTGTGGTAACCGTTCCAAGCTGCGTTCTGGCAGCCACAATCTTTTCTCCATCGGCATTGTAAATATCATTTCTGGTAAAGATGCCAAATACCGCACCCTCGACTGCCTGTCTGGTCGCAGCGTCTGTCTTAAACAGGGAAATGGCTGCCTTTGCACGGGCATTAGCAACATTCAGTACACCATCTTTGTCCGTGGCGTCTGTGGCATTGAGAACGTATTCCTCATCCTTGTTTTTCCAGTTAAATTCCACATCCCAGCCTTTCTCCGGCAGAACATAGCCATATTCCGTCTCTTTCTCCGTCACATGGTATTTCCCAAGCGGCAGGTCAACGGTCACCATGCCGTCCTCATCCACCGTGTGTCCGGTAATGCCTTTGCATTCTCTGGTAAACTCTGCGCCCTTTCCTGTTGTGATTGTTGTCACAAGTTCGCCTTTTTCATACCAGTTCGTTCCCTGATTATCCTGTGTTGCAATATCTTCCGCTGCCCTAACCTCAAATACGCACCCTCGTATAATAAGTTTATAGCCAAATAAAACAGGCTATGGACTTATTCTTTTAT
>CANRWA010000141.1 GCA_947643415.1 uncultured Clostridia bacterium
CGGGGAGAAGTTTCAGGAAATCAAAATCATTTATAACTTTGTCGGGGAGATACCGGCGGTAACAGAATAACGGCAATGCCCTTCTCTCTTTTTGAGGGAAGGGTTTTCTTTTTGCCCGTACACGAAAAAGAAGCCGGGTTCTCTACTCTCCGGCTTCCGGGATAAACTGAAAATTGTCACTCTGACAAATTAGTTTCTCCATTTAACTATATCATCAATCTTCTTGCGGGGTCTTTCTTTAGGAAATTCATTTGGATAACCAAATGCAATAGCTACAATAAGCTGTCCGTCATTCCCCAGCCATTTGCACAGTTCTGAATATGCAAAATAAATATCGCATATCCAAAGGCTGCCGATTCCTTTTTCAGTAGCGGCAAGAAGCATATTTTGTATAGAAGCGCCTATAGACTGAATATTACAGATTTCATAAACACGTTCTTCTGGTGTTAATTCTGACAGAATACTTTTCCCCAGTGAATTCATAACAAAAACTATGGTTGGCGCTTCTTCCATTATGTCAACAGTGTATTTTGCCGCCGCTATGTGCTGTTTACTTTCTGGCAACAATGCGCTATCGTTTTCTTCCCTCTCAATTCCCTGACGGAAAACTTTTAACATTTCTGCTTTTGCATTTCCTTGTATCACAATGTATTTCCAAGGTTGTCTATTTTTAGAAGAAGGGGCTTTTATTCCACTTTGGATAATATCTGTAATATCTTTATGGGATATAGGTTTATTTATAAATTTCCTTGTGCTTCGCCTGTCATAAATTGCAGAAATCATTTTTTATTTTCTCCTCAGTTCCGATTTTTCAGTATGACAAACTGGAATTCTGATAAGACACTTTTTATAGCATTTATTAACTGTTATATCTTATCTTCAAAAAGTCCGCAAACCCTTGAAAATGCTAAATTTATAGCAAGTGAGTTTGCCCTTATGCTTTCCCTTGTGTTATATCCTTTTCTCTCATGTTACGTACTCTCATAAGGGCAAAAATAAGGGAAAGAAAAACCTGTAACAAATTATAATACAGAATAAATTGGGCAGGAAGAACTGATAGAAATGCTTTCTTAAATTTCTCCGAAAATTAAATTAGCAAAGGAAGGACTGATAGGATATGAAATTCATATATGCAGAATACAATATGTACCACAACCGTGTTGAGATAACAACCTTTGACGGATATCTTCTGCGGATTGACTGCAACAAGGCTGAAGATGGATTAACGACTACTCCCTGCTCCCAATGTGCCTTAGATGCCTTAGCAATAGATGAGCCGCTTGATATATGCAATCCATCGATATATCGATGGATTTACTCTACCTTGAGGGAAATATGCAGATGTGGGTGGATGCAGAGGATTCATTGGAATTTTACTAGATTCCTATTTTATATGTGCCAAGACCACTAATAATCAGGTGGACTTGGCACATCTCTTTGCCCCTCATTTGCCCTAAGATATCAACTATAATGCTTCCTTCAACATAAAATACACTTCCCTTACACTGTCAAATGCCGAAAAAATATGATTTAAAATTTCTCTCTCATAAAAAACGGGACTAAGATTTTCTTCATGTGTGCAAGAAATTCTCTTGCGTTCCAACCATTCTTGTAAAATAATATCTTCTTTTGAATAATATTCCTTTTTATATTTTTCCCCTTGAATTTCTAATAAACATGCTTCGTTAAAATCTTCAATTACTCTTTTTGCATAGTGCTTATTAGCCAATATATATTCTCGGATTTTATTCATTCCATTTGCATCTGGATTATAGATATTCAACCCATATTTATATCCATCTAAAGATGCATCAAAAAAGAAACCCAATGCATTTTTCTTATTCATTCTATTTAATTTGAATCGTACGTAAAAATATTCCTTTATAGGTGTTCCACAACAGAAACGGGCATCATTATATGCCGAAGAAATACATCTCCTTCTGTTACTTAACAAATCCCTGTCAACCCCATTAAAATAGTTATACAATTCAAAATATAGTTCATCTAAAGGATATTTCACACCTTCAAGATATAGCTGTTCATTATCCTGATATACTTTTTTACTGTTTTCCTTATGAATTGCTTTATAATACATTATGGTAGACTCATTAAATCCTTGAAACATATTGTCCTCTTTCTATTCTCCAATTATTTCCACACCATCTGGGAAATCCCGTATTACAAGCGCACATGTATTTGTAAGTTTTATATTATTTTTTAATGGATATGTCAATTTGCCCCTTCTTTCCCCCGCTATACAATGAACATCTAATTTTGTATCAATTAACCCCAAATTATTATCCAAATTATTGGAAAAAATGAGACTTCCGGCACTTACCCCTATTACCAGTCCATTGTCATTGATATACTCCATTAAAGACTTATGAAACCTTGTAGCATTGATTCTTTCAAGCAAATAACGTGTATTTCCGCCACACAAATATACCACATCATATTGTTGCAATTTCTCAAATTCCATTCCGGCATGTAAATCAAATACGTCAATATTTTTACCTAAGACACCGCATTTTAACAGATCATTCATACATTTTGGTAAAACTTCTATTGCATCTACATCTATTGCCGCTGTAGGGATAAATAAGGCTTTTACTAAAGACATCTCTTTACCTGCCATATCCACAAAGCACTTTTTAATTTCCTCAGTTTCTAAACCCGCTGATGTTAATAATATCCTCATGCTTCCTCCTATTCTGACCAGTTCATCTGCTCATTAGCAATACCTAATTTCTTACACTCATTGCATACATATTCTTTTTCAGCCTGATTTCCAATCTGATATTTTAAAATCCTGTCTCTAAACACAATGTATTTTTCATTACCTGCCTTAAAATCAACAAACCAGTTTTCATTTTTATCAGAATCAGACAGCATGACTTTTGAAATTTGTTCTGGAAAATCTTTTCTGTCACTTGTAAAAAATAATGCAGTCCAGTATTTTGGTTTCCCACCGGTATTCCACAATTCAATTTTATGAATATTAAGGCAATCAATGATACTGTCATCCGCCAGGCTTTCTTTAATCAATATTCCTTCATATAATTCCTGTTTCTTTTTATGGATTGCATTGCTGCCACAACTATGAACATCTTTTGCCTCATTTAACGTCAATTCATCTTTTAATAAAATATCCATAGATACCCGAAAAGTATCTCCCAGTATCAATAGTTTTTCTGTCTCTGGTAATGCAATGTCAGCTTCCCATTTAGATATAGATTGCCTGCTGACGTTACATATTGCTGCAAGTTCTTCTTGCGTCATTCCATTTGTTTTTCTTAAGTTTATAATCTTTTCTGATAATTTCACTGTCACGCCTCCTTTTACTAATTGTATTATACAAAATAACACTACTGTTTACCACCAACATTAAAGTTCTTTTTGGCAACCCACAGTTGCGAATACAGATTTTTGCCTAACCTACCGAGGAGCATTACCTTGCTCCTCGGTCTTTTCCTTCATATATTCTCAAACTATCTTTCATAAAACTCCTTTGTGTACAAACATCCACATATTTTAGCTACCGTATTGTCTGACAGAAAAAGCAGAGACTCAAATAGTCCCTGCCCTCTGTTAACTCGCTCACTTATGGGCTGTGCATCACCCACTTATAACTCGCTCATTTATAAGGCTGTGCATCACCTACTAACTTTAATATACACTATTTTTTCATAATTACAACACATTTAATAAAATTTTCACTTCTTGACAATCCGATAATAAGTCTGTGCCGTCATCAGATAACTGCCCACATACAAAAGTGCCACCGCTGCCGCCACACCCACGCAGCAACGGATCAAAAGGCCTGTGTCAAAGAACCGCAGGGCGGCCAGAAGCCCATTGACCATCACAAGACCGGCAGCCGTGTGCAGAAAGGCCCCCGCCAAAGGCAGGAAAAATACCAGCAGGATCTGTCTGCGGATGGTTCCTCTGATTTCCGTATCACTCATACCCACCTTCTGCATAATCTCAAAGCTGTTCTGATCCTCATAGCCTTCTGAGACCTGTTTAAAGTACATAATGAGTAAAAGGCACATAAAGAACAGGATACCGAATACCATACCGATAAAGAGCAGGCCGCCGTTCATGGAGCGGTCCTCGTCCCTTCCCTCCAGGCCGTTTTCCAGACGCAGGAAGTCCTGCTGTCCCTGGCACCACACAGACCATTCTTCTATAAAGGCATCCCTCTCGGATTCTTCCCCCGTAAGCCGCAGACACAGATACCGCACACCCCTGTGCAGAAAGTCCTCTAAATCCGTGACACCGTTGGTCTGTGCCCAGGCCGATGCGAACCTGGCCAATGCTTCCTCATCCTTTACCACCATCACATACTGCGAAGTAAAGTTAAACATCCTGTTCTTCGCCTGCGGATAGGGATAGATACTCTCCGGTTCTTCTTTGATGTCTGCTTCCACACCCATAAAATCCACCTTGTCAAAACCAAACGCCGTTCCCGTAGAATACAGAAGCACTTCTCCCTCTTCCAAGCTCTGATTCCATCCTTCCAGACGGTTATAGTCAGCAAGCGTCATCAGATTGACACCGTACTGGTCAGCAAAGGCAAAATCCCCGGCCGCCATAAAGGCATTGCTTCCCTCCGGCCTGCCACAGACAAGTTCCATGACATTGTAATAGTCCAGCCTTTCTATCCCCTGCCCATATTCTTCCGAAAGCTCCTCCGCTTTCTTTCCGGCGTTATCGATTACATCACTATGCTCCGAATAAGCCGCCTGCAAATCGTAAGGATAATCATAATCAGCAATCTGTTCCATCCCTGTCCACAAGGTAACCGTACAGGTAAGTGTAATCAAAAGCATGGTAGAAAAAATACAGATATTGGACAAGCCTGCGGCGTTCTTTTTCATACGGTAGAGCATACCGGAAATTGTCACCTGGTTAGCCGGCCTGTAGTAAATGCCCTTTCTTGCCTTTAAAAACTGTAAGAAGACCACACTTCCTGAAGTAAACAGAAAATACGTCCCTATCACCACCAGAAATACCGCCAGGAAAAAGTCCGTAAAAATCATGCTGTCCAGTTTACTGGTGACAGAGATATAATAGCCGCAGACCAGTGTTATGACGCCAATGGCAGTCCACAGCCAGATGTGTTTTACTTCCTTTTCCCCCTTCTTACTCTCCGCCATCAGCTCGGTGGGTTTCAACCGATAAAAGCCCCAGAGGCTTTTGATATAGACACAAACAAACACAAATGCAAAATACCAAAGCGTCTCCCTAACCGCTTCCATGGAAAAATAAAACGCCACCTCCACATCAAGCCGCGACATGCGCAGCAACAGCAGAAACATCAGCTTATTTAGGACAAATCCCATTACGATTCCCACCGATACACTGACCAGATACATCCCGGCATTTTCCCAGAACAGCATGATACCGATATGTTTGCGCTCCAGTCCAAGAAGGCTGTAAAGCCCCAGTTCCCGTTTGCGTCTTTTCTGCAAAAAGCTGCCCGCATAGAGCAGGAACAGCAAAAGAATAATGGAAAGCAGTCCCTTGCCGATAGATAACATCATCCATGCATAGGCCGCCTTGGGCAGTCTTCCCATCAGATCGTTGTGCAAAAGGGACGCAAACAGGTAGTAGCTGAATACGGAAAAAAAGCACGCCATCAGATACGGTCTGTAGACCAGTTTGTTCTGCCGGACTCCCCGATAAGCCATCACAGGCAGTAATTTCATCTTATTCATGGTCTCCTCCTCCCTCTATACCTGACCTTCCAGGGGCATCTCCCCATCCCCCTGATTCTGCTGTGCCTGCATCACTGTCAGGGCATCGGATATCATACGATACATCTCATCCCGGTCATGGCTTCCCCGATAAATCTGGTGAAATACACAGCCGTCTTTAATAAAGAGCACCCTTCCCGCATGAGCCGCCGCCTGGATACTATGGGTCACCATAAGAATGGTCTGCCCTTCTGTATTAATCTCCCCAAAGAGGCCCAGAAGCTTCCCGGAAGCCCTTGAATCCAACGCGCCCGTCGGTGGGTATAAGTTAGTAGCAGGAACATTCTGGCAGCAAAAACGGCGGGAACATCATGCCCCGCCGTCCTTTTTTCTTATAACTGCTCAAACTGCACATGTTCAGACTGTCCGGACAGATAAATGTCATCAATCGTCTGCACCATCTTCTTTCCCTGCACGGTATGAATCGCTTTCACATAATACGACTGCCCCCGTGATGCACGACCGCAAATATTTCCGTTCCCCCAGTCTGCGGAACGCCTCAAGTTGAGTGTTCCGTCACAAATGACCGTCACTCTCATTGTTCCCTGCGGGATGATCGTCTCGCTCTCCTCCGGCTTTGTATTCGCCCCGTTTTCGGCGTTTCCGGTCTCCGGTGTACTCTTTTCCGGCTCTGCCCCGTTCTGCCCGTCTGTGGCGGTCTCTGCGCCCTCTCCGGTGGCGTTCTGTGCGTCCTGCTGCCCGTCGCCGTCTCCTGAATCCTGCCCGCCTTTTTCCGGCTCTGTATTTGCCCCGTTTTCGGCGTTTCCGGTCTCCGGTGTACTCTTTTCCGGCTCTGCCCCGTTCTGCCCGTCTGTGGCGGTCTCTGCGCCCTCTCCGGTGGCGTTCTGTGCGTCCTGCTGCCCCGTCGCTGCTGCAACCGTGGCAGCGTCCACCGTTCCGATCTGATGACCGCTTTCATCAAACGCCGGAACGCTGCCGTCCGGATTCGTTTTCAACGCCCCCTCCGGAACATTGTCAGTCAGCCCTCCGACGATCTTTCCAGTTTCATTCCATACCACGAACGCCTCGTCCTTTGCTGCTGCCCGCAACGCCCCCTCGATCGTCTTGTATTCCTTGCAC
>CANRWA010000142.1 GCA_947643415.1 uncultured Clostridia bacterium
AACAGCCGCTACGGGAAGATAAAAGACCTAAAGAGTTTTGCAAAGGCGGTCAGCTTCTTGCAGGGCAACAGCATTTCCACCCTGTCCGAGTTGCAGGAAACGCTATCGAAAATGAAAAAGCGGTACTGGAATACCAACAGCGAGATAAAGCAGACGGAAAAGCTACTCCATGAGCGGAAAGAACTGATAGACCAAGCGGAAAAGTATCTGCTGTATCGGGATTACCACAAGACCTACAAGCAGACCAAGCCGAAGAAACAGGAAGAATATGCCGAACGCTACCGCACCGAGCTTGCACTGTATGACCGAGCGGAACGGTATCTGAAAGAGCATTTAGGGAGCGACACCAAGCTAAAACCGAAAGCATGGAAAGCCGAGGTTGCAGACCTAACCGCACAGAAAGACCGCCTTTATCGGGAAATGCGAAAGCTGAAAGAAGAAACTGCTGAAGCTGAAACCGTAAAGCGTTGCATAGAACAAGTAATACCGCCGACAGAGCAGAGAAAGGAGAAGTCAAAAACGCATGATGTATCGTTGTAATCCAGTCGGTTGTGTGGTATAATTTCAGTGTTGTTGACAGTGACAGATTGGGATTTGCAAAACGGAGGCTTTCATGACAAAGAATGATAGAGAAAGATGTTCGTGGGCAACTACGGATTTCTATAAAGAATACCATGACAAAGAATGGGGAAAACCAGTTCATGATGATGGAAAATTATTTGAGATGCTGATTCTTGAAGGTATGCAGGCTGGACTATCGTGGCTGACGATATTAAATAAAAGAATGGCTTTCAGAGAAGCCTTTGATCAGTTTGATTGCAAAAAAATCGCACTCTACGATGAAGCCAAAATTGATGAACTGATGCAAAATGACAAAATCATTCGCAACAGGCTGAAAATCCAATCAGCAATCGTGAACGCGCAGCAATTTATTAAAATACAGGAAGAATATGGCAGTTTTGATGCGTTTATCTGGTCTTACGTTGATAATAAACCTATCCATAACCATTTCAAATCAGAAGCTGAAATTCCTGCAACAACGCTGCTTTCGGACAAAATCAGTAAAGATTTGAAAAAGCATGGTTTTAAGTTTGTAGGAAGTACGATTGTATATGCTTATATGCAGGCAATCGGAATTGTAAATGATCATGTGAAAAACTGCTATCTATATGAGTCCGACTAATTAAATGCTAACTTCCGGTTTGTCTATTGCAAACTAAATAATTGTTATGAATCAAACAGCGGTAAACCTATTACAGATTTACCGCTGTTTTTTTACCCCAAAGCAGAAAAGCAAGTCAAAAATAAAATATCACTTTCCCACACTGTCAACACTGAATTTGTAGCCAACACCTAACACTGTTTTCAGATAAAACGGGTTTTTACAATCCGGCTCAATCTTTTTCCGTAAGTTATATATCACATTTACAACGCTTGAATGACAGCTATCGCTTTCCATGCTCCAAACAGCTTCAAAGATTTGCGACTGCGTGAATACCCTGTTCGGACTGGAAGCAAGAAAAACAAGCGTACCATACTCAAGACGGGTAAGGCGCACATCTCTCCTATCCCGCAACACCCGATGCTGATGTTGCCGTATTTCCAAACCTTGAAAGGACAATACAGACGGGGAAACAGGTTGTTGCTCCACTTCAATCTGCAATTCGTCTGCCAAGAGGGAAACCGCCCTCTTAAAGACTGTTTCCTCACTGTCCGAAAACGTCAGCACTATCATTTTTCCCATGTTCATTACCTCTCTTATCCGTTGCATTGATACAACATTTTTTCTGCCCTGTTTACCTTTATTTGACAGTAAGCAACAAGTATATATGCCGGAAACCGCAATGTCAATTTCATGCGGATAAGGGAACAGACAGCCACTAACAACAGCGGGCGTATGGAGATTACTCTGTATGCCCTCTTTTCATGTAAAGGAGATTTATGTATATGTCAGAAAACAATGAGAACCAACAGACGCAGGAACGCCGCCCGCACTTTGTAAAGACCATAGGCAAAACGACCTATCTTGTGACGTGCCACTTTAGCGAAACGAGCAAAGAAACCTTGCAGGATAAGCTGAAACGCATGATTTTGAGGGATATTCAGAGCGGAAATTATTAAATTTCAAATTCACACTTTTTTTGTCTTGACGGCACAGACGATAAAGGTAAATTCTCCCTTGAACAGCTCCGGCAATATACTGACCGGAGTTCCGTATGACTTAAAAGATGATATGATCATCCAGACTACCGGGAAAAGCCATAAGAGCGCAGCCGCATAAGCCAATATGTAAGCAATCCATCTACCGGGGTTCATTTTTTTTATTTTATCCATCTCGCCGCTCCTTTTAGTTGTCTTTATCTGCAAATACCTTATTTTGCAGCATCGTGATGATAAACACAACTATAAAAAATGCAAAGGACATTGTCGCAGCATACCCCATTTTTCTGTTGGTGAATCCAGTCTCATATATGTAGTGAACAATCGTCCTTGTATGAGTTCCCGGCCCGCCGCCGGCCATCAGATAAGTCTGACCAAACAGTTTAAAGGAGGCAATCGTCTGCAACAGTATCACTAAAGATATTGTTGATTTTAACATGGGAATCGTTATCCTGAATAAACTTTGTCCGGAGCCTGCCCCATCAATTTTAGCCGCCTCATAAATCTCATCAGGAATATCCTGTAAACCGGCCAAAAATAGAATCATATCAAAGCCCACTGTCCACCATACTGTTGTAATTAATATCGCAATCCATACTAACCACTTTGTATTCAACCAATACATCTCGCCCACTCCCAGCTTCATCGTCAGCTGTGTAATAAGACCCGTATATGGCTGAAAGATAAAAATCCACAATCCCGTTACCACAGACATAGATAAAACATACGGTGAAAAAAAACAGATCCTGATAAACGTTCTTCCTTTCAAAGTAGAATTAATCAGCAATGCAAATGCAAACCCAATTAACACAATGGCAGGCGTGGAAATAACTACAAAAAATAAAGTGTTGAACAGTGCTTCCCAAAATGCCTTGTCCTGAAACAAATCCTTATAATTTGCCAAACCAATAAATTCGTTTTTTCCACCGAGTATGGCATCGAAAAGACTCAGTTCAACTCCCTTAATAATCGGATATAGTAAAAATCCCATGAAGAAAAATAAGAAGGGAAGCAAAAAGCACCATGCAATTATATTTTCTTTCAGTATCTTTTTTCTCGTATCCATGTTTACCCTATTCAACCTTCTCTTCTCCTTTATTGATTACTTAGGTGGCAGTACACGAAGCCTGCCACCCTTCATCCTTTTGCTTATTGATTATTTATAAGAATCCAGAATTTCCTGGAATCCGTTTTGCATATTTTCAGCCGTTGTTTCAACGTCCTGGCTTCCCGCAATCATGGCCGCCAGCTCCCTGTATGTCAGTTCAGTCAGACCTGCAATTCCGCATACCTGAGGGAAAATCTTAGCATACTGAGCAGAGTCTGCATAAACACTTCTGTATGGTAAATTTCTGAACTCTTCTGAATCAATCACAGATTGCTTGCTGGGGATATGACCTGCTCTTGCCCATTTTGCAGTATTATCCGTAAGCCATTTCATGAATTCCATAGCAGCAACTTTTTCTTCTTCTGTCGTGTTTTTATTCTTAGGGATTACCAGCGTATGCGAATCTGCATAAACAGAATCCTTATCGGTAAACTGCGGGAAAGGCATGGATACAAAATTCAAACCTTCTGTTCCTTCAAACATGGGAACAGCCCATACACCGTTAATTGTCGCGGGAGCGATTTTACCGGTAAACAGCTCCCCGCCGTTTTTCTGGTTTTTAGGCCAGATTTCTTCATCAACCATTCTCATAATCACACTAAGCGCTTTTATATTTTCCTCCGAATTAAGGGTTGCCGTACTTCCTGTCTCATCACAAATATCTCCACCATACTGGGTAAGCAATGTATACCACAAATACATCGGCAATCCATTCATGGATGTTCCGGAAATCGGAATCTGCCCATTCCCAAGCTGTGACTTGACATTGTGGAAATACTCAAAGAAAGCTTCTTCCCCTCTCGGTACTTTCACTGTTCCATCCTCTTCGAGCAACCCCATTCTTTCAAATTCATCTGTATTAAAATGCATTAACAGAAGATGGGTATCCATCGGCATACAGTAATATTTACCGTCAATCTCTGCCGATGCCTGCAAACGTTCTGTAAACTCGCCAAAATCAACGCCAGCTGCACTCGCCAGGTCGTCCAACGGCTCGATCAGACCATCATTTACATATTCTTTGATACGCGTAATATGATTGACGGCTACAGTGGGCGCCGTATCTGTCGTCATGGCAGCTAATAATTTCGTATAATATTCCTCCGACTTAATAATCATAAATTCAACTTCTGTCGTAGAACTCTGTGCATTAAATTCATCCACCAGCTCCGTCATAATATCGCCATCACCGCCGCTAAACGGTGCCCAAAAACTTATTTTTGTCTTCTCTGATCCCGCTTCAGCAGTTTCCTGCCCCGTTCCCTGCTCAGCTTCTTTCTCCTCTGTTGCCTGCTGCCCGGTTTCCTGCTCCTTCGCTTCTTCCGCCCGGCCGCTGTCACCACATGCTGCAATTGAAAATGCCATGGAAAATGTCAGCACCAAAGCGACTGCTTTTTTGATCATCATTTTTCTTTTCATTGATTAACCTCCCTGCTCCATTCATAGTGTTGTTGACTCCTCTTAATCTGTTTTTATGCTAGCATGTAAAACATATCTATGTAAATTTGACATTTTTAAGAAAGGTGCAAAAAAGCCGGATGAATTTCATCCCACTATTATCTGTAACTTTACCCATTCTTATTCACCTGAAAATTCTTCAACCTAAAAAAGATATAGTATAAAACAATCTGATGAATAATCCGTCAGATTGTTTTATACTATATCTTCATGTGTTGTCATACATTAATGATCAGTGATATGCTATAATATTCATCCAATTAATCTGTCCAAAATTTCCACGATCTGTTTTCTTTCTTCGCTTCCATTTGTCCAAAACCGCAATAATGGAATTTCATACAGTTCTGTGTTTTTAATCAACATACTCAATGGGAAATGACACACAACGTCCAGGCAGGCATATTTTCCCTCAGAAAGAATCTCTTCCAAATAAAGCAAACATCAAGTTTTCCGAATCATATTCTGAAATTCTTTTATGCTGCTTAAGATATGCTTTCCTTTCCTGCGTATATTGCTTATATAAATAATCAAAAATGGAATATATCCTGCTGTCTGCTTTATGTATGCAAATACGTTTCCCGCCTGTCCTTTATCCAAACATGACTCAACAATTGTCAGCTCACTTCTTGGATAATCTTTCCATCGGTCATCCTTAAAACAGATGTGCAGATAAGTATCTGTTCTGCCTTCAAATGCATAAATTTCCTTTATATCAAAAATATCACGCCCTGCTTTGCGGATCCTGCACATGTCCGGATTCAAAACCTTTGGATCTTTCAGCCATTCCACGCTGTCACAGGAATATTGGTACTTTTTCCCGTTGCCTTTATCGAATACTACTTCTATTTTTTGTGTGGCGGGGTTCTGCCGACAGGATTCTATCTCCGCTGTCTTAATTTCTCCTTTTATGATAATCATATTTTGTTTGAGATTCATAGGTACTTCGCTTTCCTTTTTCTTGTTTTATGGTTTTGCGTGAACCAAACCGTTTCATCTTGAAATTTAACGTCTATTTTTGAACTGTTTAAGGTATAATGCATCAAGATCGCCCTGCCTAAATAAATCTAAAAATGGATCTGACTCTACATTTACCATATCCATAGAATCATGTAAAGTCAAAGCATGCAGCACTTTCTTTGCTCTTCCAAAGATAGTTTATCATAAATTCTGTCAAACTCCAAAAGCATTTGATAAATTTTCATATAAAAAGACAAATTATTTCAGGAAGTGACAGGGTCCTCTTTCTATGCTATAATACGTAAAAAAGGAGGTGTAATTTGGCAAACGAAGAAAGACAACTATTAGGAAAAGCACAACGGATCAATACATGGGATTCTAAAAAGCTATATTATTGTATTGGGAAAAGGCATCAGCGAAGCTGGACTGTCAAAAGAGGCGAAGTATTTTTTGCTGATCTGGGAGAAAATATCGGAAGTGAAGAGAACAAAATACGCCCGAAATGCTCCATACTGCTATAACCATCCGTCAGGAATATACACACCTCGGGCTGACAGAATCACATGATATGCTGCAACAGTTGCTGAACCTTACCAATATGTTGATTCTCTCCAAGAATACAGATATGGCAATACAGGTTCTTTCCACCTATGAGAATCTTGTTTTGGAACATGAAGGAACGCAAACTTTAGATAATGGAATCTGCCAGATGATGTATGGCGCGATTGCGCTTTCCGAGAGCAATGCTAAAGAAGCCGAGCTTCATCTTTTATCTGCGGAAAATATTATTTCGGAAGTCATGGGAGCCGATAACGATTACGCTAAAACTGTCTATTTATACCTAAATAACTTATATACCCGCTGGCAGAAACCAGAACAGGCTTTGGCGTATAAAAATAAATATCTTGAGTGTTCCAAGCAAAATTGATGCCAAACTTTATGACTATGAAAGTTAGCGAAAGTTAAACAGAGTAAAATTTTTGATTCTTGCTTCGCGGCTT
>CANRWA010000143.1 GCA_947643415.1 uncultured Clostridia bacterium
CTGTTTCAAGGCTTGGCAATACTTTTTTCAATTTCAATGTGTTAAACTCCCGTGAAAAGTAACATAAATCGTTGGAATTACAGAAAACAGTCTTGTATTTTGGTTCTAAACATAATATAATCTATGGTAGTCTGATGGCGTCGCAGCGGGTTCAGGCTGGCGCTGATGGGTGGCTACTGATGAGGGGGAGGATGCAGCGATGAGGCAGTTGGTATCACGATTGAAGAGCTTCAGAGGGGTAATGCTTTGGGATCTGGTTACAGCCGTTGCATTATTTCTTTTTATGTTATGGAATCTGGACCGTCTTGATGAAAACATCACAAAAATGTCATTGATCATACTGACAATAGGGGCTCTAGTGCTGATGGTGGCAGTAAAGTACCATCTTCTATATAAGCATTTTGGGCGGGATGATGTCACTGGCGGCAAAGATAAGAAAGAATTTGAACGGGTGGCGAAGAAGATGCTTCGCAGTGATGCCAGTTATGTACTTGTTTATGCAAATATAGACCGTTTCAAACTGATCAATGAGATATATGGAAATTATGTGGGGGATCAGATCCTGCATCAGATCCATGCGATCATCGATGCCGAACTGGGGTGGGATGAGGTCTCTGGTCGCATTATGGCAGATAATTTTGGGATATTGATGCATTTTCATTCCCTTCCCAAGCTGGATGAACGTCTGGGACGGATCAGCCAGCAGATGGAAGAGCTGGAAGATGAAAACGGAAACCGTTATGGGATTACGTTGTACTATGGTGTCTATGTCATTAACGACAAGGACATTGAAGTGAGTACGATGCTGGAGCATGCCAATATGGCAAGGCGGAAGATTTCCCGTGTCTACAGGGTGCCTATGGGAATCTATGATGAGAAGGACAAGCTGCGTCTTGGCAGGGAGAAAGAGCTTGAGATGAAGATGCATGAATCTCTGGAGCGGGGTGACTTTGTCCCTTATCTCCAACCTAAGTATGAACTGGAAGGGGAGACTGTGGCAGGTGCGGAGGCACTGGTGCGCTGGGTCGATCCGGAAGAGGGCATGATCTTTCCCAACGAATTCATTCCTCTGTTTGAGAGCAATGGTTTTGTGGTTGATATTGATCTCTACATGTTCGAGCAGGTGTGCCGCATGGTAGAGCGCTGGAGTAAAGTAGGATGGAGAGTGATCCCAATCTCCGTGAATCTTTCGCGCAGTCATTTTAATGTACCGAATTTTTTTGATGCCTATGAGACAATCCTGGAACAGTATGAAATTCCGCCTAAATCCATTGAGATCGAACTGACAGAATCGTTGTTTTATAATGATATGGAGGCGCTGAATTCCCTTGTGGAAAGGATTCATAAAGTGGGGCTGTCCTGCTCCATTGATGACTTTGGCAGTGGTTACTCTTCTTTGAATGTACTGAAAGAGGTACAGGTAGATGCCCTGAAACTGGATCGGGTATTTTTCGTAAATGAAAGTAATGAGGACAGTGAGCGCGGGAAAAGTGTTATCCAGAGTGTTATCCAACTGGCACAGGCACTGGATCTGCATACGATATCGGAGGGCGTGGAAGAACGGGATCAGGTAGAGTTTCTTAAACAGATGAAATGTGACCTGATTCAGGGTTATGTGTTTGCGAAACCAATGCCTGTAACAGATTTTGAAAAATTAGCGTTTGGTACAGATTAAAGATACAGTCTTTTGTGGTTGCGGTATCGGTTGCGCCGGTACATGATCTCATGAAAATATACTACCTCGATCATATCCCGGAGGAGGGTTCCCTCTTCTGGATAGGCATCGGGGTATTTTTTTCGGAATTCCTGTTCGATTCCGGCAGCGGTGATCTGGAGTGCTGTTTTGTCCGGATAGGCATCGAACATCAGGCTGCCTTCATATTCCATCTGGTCACACTGTTCCTCAACAAATTCACTGATCTGTCTTGTGATCTGGGGATAGAGGTATTTTAGATAAGAATTATCTTCTTCCAGCTCCCATAACTTAGTACTGCCCGGAGCGGGAGCAAGGGTTGGCATGGCGGCCTGCTCAAAGGAGAAGAGAAAGTCCGGATTGTCATAATAGTTCATGGATTACCTCATTTCTGCCACTGATTTTCTTATCTACAGTATATGAAAAGAAAAAATTTGTGTGTATACCTTGCACTTTTAGAAGTTAGCCGTTATTATAAGGTATATATAATAGAGAAGAGGTTATGTAATGGTTAAGTATATATATAAGACGGTTATATTACTTTTTGTTTTTGTGGGAGCTTTGTACTATTTTGGAAGGCAGATGGAGACAGATATCAGCGACAGGGGTGTTCAGGTGGAGATGGGATCAGAAACATATCCATATCTGCAGTTAGGAATCCAGGGGCACAGGATCAATACTCTGTATGGATACAGTGCGCCGATGGAGCCGGATATTATCCGGGAATCTATGACACCACTGAACATAGAAAAGAAGATCACGGTATATCTGGGAAAGGCCACATCCTATCTCACCAGCCTGCAGTATCGGATCATTGATAAGGAAACAGGTGAGATTTATGAGACAGGTGAGCCAAGTGCATTAAAACAGGGACAGAAGAGCATTGACATCACTTTTGAGTATGGTTTCAGGACAAGCGCAGAATATATTTTGGATCTGGCGGGGACTTCCAATGATGGAAGGGAGATCCATTATTATACCCGTTTGAAATATTATCTGGACGAGTCCAACCTGGCGCAGAAGATGAGTTTTGTAAAAAAATTTCACCAGAATACATTTGTGAAAAGTAAGGCAGAGGAACTGGGGAGGTCACTGGAGCCAAGCCCGGAGAACCGGAATTCCACACTGGCGAGGGTAGATATCACATCAAATTCAGATCTTGTGACATGGGGAAATATGTCTCCTGAGATTGTTTCGGATGAGCTGATCTCGATAAAAGAGTATAATATGGAGACGGCATGTATCCAATACAATTACTTTGTCAAAGCAAACACGGATTCAGGGGAAGAAGTTTACCATATTAAAGAATTCTACAGGGTGCGTTATGCCAGTCGTACCAATTATCTTCTAAATTTTGAGAGGACGATGGAAGCAATATTCGATCCGGATATGGCTAGTGTACAGACAAGCCAGTTCAAGCTGGGCATCACCAACGAGAATGATAACAGGATCTTTACCAATAAGAAAGAAAATATTATGTATTTTGCCCATGGCGGAAATCTGTACCGATATGATCTGGAAGCAAACCGGATTATGAAACTGTATTCCATGTTCAGCGAAAAAGCCTTTTATGTGTACCGCTCTTATGATGAGCATGACATCCGTATATTAAAGGTAGATGAAGAAGGAAATTTATTCTTCTGTGCATATGGATATTTTCCACGGGGTGAATATGAGGGCGATGTCGCTGTGGTACTGTATGAATATACCGTAGAGGGCGAGCTGCGGGAGCTGGTTTATATGCCAAGCAGTACAACTTATCAGCAGTTGAAAGAAGATTTTGAGGAATATGGTTATGTCAGCAGCCGGGGTGTGTATTATTTTACAGTGGCAAATACAGTATATGCCTACAATATATCTGGTAAGCGGCTGGAAAAGCTGGTGGAAAATATTAAAAGCAGTTCGTTTATGGTGATGGAAAGCGCCAACTGTTATGCATGGTCTTCTTCCCTGGGAAACGGATACGGCGAGAGCATCACGCTTTATAATTTGGAGACAGATGAGAAGCAGGTGATCTATCGTCCGGATGAGAATACGTATATCCGTCTTCTTGGTGTTATTGATGAGAATGTAGTTTATGGATATGTGAAGAAAGCGGACATAGGACGGAGTAAGGATGGGATGAGGGTCGTTCCATGCTATGAACTGCATATTTCTGATGCTCATGGCAATGTAGTCAAAAAGTTTAATTGGAAGAATCGATATATCCAGGGGATCCAGGCCAATGGCAATGTCATAAACATCACACTGTGTAAAAAAATATCTGACGGCAGATATGAGCAGTCTGGAGAAAACAGTATATCAAACCAGTCGCAGACAAAGGTATCCAAGTTCCGGTATACATCTCGTATTACCAATAAGTCTCTGACAGAGTGGTATATTCAGATGCCGTCTACATTTGAGATGAAAGAGAGGCCAAGGGAGGCAAAGGGACCGTCTGCACTTATGACGACACAGAGATTTGTGCGCTTGGAGCAGCCGGGTATTACAAAATATTATGTCTATGCGCTTGGTAAGATCACCGCTTCTTTTGAAAATGCCAGACAGGCGATCCGGGAAGCCGACCGGCAGATGGGAGTGGTGGTCAGCAGTAACCATCAGGTTGTGTGGGAGCGGAGTGGTAGTTTCCTTATGAATAATATTGGAGGTATGGAGGTCACGAAAGAAGGAGATGGCGTATCAAATCTGGCAGCATGTGCTTATATGGTACTGAAACAGAAACATGTCAATGCCGATGCAAAGGCAATGACAGAGAAAAATGTACCTGTCTATAACATGCTGCTGGGATATCTGACAGATCCGGTGAACCTGAAAGGCTGTACGCTGGATCAGGTGCTCTATTTTGTGAGCAGCAATAAACCGGTTATTGCTATGACAGGTGAGAACAAGGGAGTTGTCATCAGTGGTTATACAACAACCCAGCTTACATTGTGCAATCCGGACACTGGCAGAGAGTCAGTGGTAAACCGTGCCGAATATGAAAAGATCTTTAAAAATGCAGGAAACCAGTTTGTGAGTTACATGGAATAATGCCAAAAGGGAAGGCGGCAAAAATGGAGAAATTGATCAGGCAGGCCATTGAGGCCCGCAGAAATGCGTATGCGCCCTATTCCGGTTTTATGGTAGGGGCAGCACTGGAATGTGAAGATGGCAGGATATATACGGGATGCAATATTGAGAATGCTTCCTATACTCCAACGAATTGTGCCGAGCGTACTGCTTTTTTTAAGGCAGTCAGCGAAGGAGTGAGAAAATTCCGCAGGATCGCCATCGCAGGTGGATCAGGGGAAGAACTGACAGACATTTCTCCCTGTGGTGTCTGTCTGCAGGTGATGTCTGAATTTTGTGATGCAGAACATTTTGAGATCATTATGGCAAAGAGTGAAAAAGATTTTATATGCAGGACATTGGGAGAGATGCTCCCTGTGAGGTTTCGCCTGTAAGCGGGGGGAAGAATGGAATTACCAGTACAGTTTTGTGAAGAAATGAGGAGGATCCTCGGTGATGAATATGAGGCATATCTTGCTTCTATGGAAGATACGAGGAAATATGGCCTTCGTGTAAATACAGCAAAGATATCCGTGGAGGAATTTGAAAGGATCGCTCCTTTTCCCCTGAGACGGATTCCCTATATCCGGAATGGCTTTTATTATGATGCAGAGGTGCAGCCGGCGAAGCATCCTTATTATTTTGCCGGACTTTATTATCTGCAGGATCCCAGCGCCATGACCCCGGCATCAAGACTTCCTTTGGAGGAGGGGGATGCAGTGCTGGATCTGTGTGCTGCACCTGGCGGTAAAGCAACTGAGCTGGCAGCGAGGCTCCATGGAACAGGGATTCTCATCGCCAATGACATAAGCAGTAAGAGGGCGAAGGCCCTTTTGAAAAATATAGAACTGTCTGGTGTTGAGAATAGCTTTATCGTGACTGAATACCCACAAAAACTGCGGGAGTATTTTGATGGGTTTTTTGACCGGATCCTCATTGATGCCCCCTGTTCCGGGGAGGGAATGTTCCGCAAGGATCCTGCTATGGTGAAGGCATGGGAGAAAAGCGGGCCGGCAGATTATGCAAAACTTCAGGAACAAATAGTAAGCCAGGCTCTTCCTATGTTGAAAGCAGGAGGGAGCCTGCTATATTCAACCTGCACTTTTTCTCCGCTGGAGGATGAGGGGACAGTGGAGAAGATCCTTGCCATGGACAGTGACCTAGAGTTGGTATCCATGGAAGGTTATGAGGGATTCGCAGAGGGTAATCCATCGCTGATAGGCAGCAGTGATGAGCACATCCGACGCTGTGTCCGCATTTTTCCACACCGGATGGATGGGGAAGGGCATTTTCTGGCATTGTTCCATAAAAAGGGGGAGAGGGATACATCTTCTGTACACCGGGTTGTCCGAAACGGGCTGAAGGGTGAAGAAAAAAGGCTGTTTGAAGACTTTGCCAGGCAGGTAAGGCGTATATGGGAACCGGAACGCCTGGAGAGTAAGAATGGCATGATCTATTATATGCCAGAGATCCTTCCCCGGATGAGGGGGCTTCGTTTCCTGCGCAGCGGACTTTTTCTTGGGGAGGTAAAGAAGAACCGCTTTGAGCCAAGTCAGTCCCTGGCGATGGCACTGAGGTCAGACCAGTATGATAACTGCTTTCGGCTGTCTGTCCAGGATGACAGGGTGGCCCGCTATTTGAAAGGTGAGACATTGACATTGACAGGGCAGGAGACAGAGGCACCTGATGGCTGGCAGCTGGTCTGTGTAGATGGATATCCCCTGGGCTGGGGCAAGAAAAATAAAAATACATTAAAGAATAAATATCATAGTGGGTGGCGGATGATGTAAAACAGGGAAAGTTTGAGTTTCCCCATTTTTTCAGACAGATGATATGATCCCAAAATAAAAAATGCA
>CANRWA010000144.1 GCA_947643415.1 uncultured Clostridia bacterium
CGTATAAAATATTAAAAAAATCGTTATTAAAGGTGGAAAACAGCCTTAAGAACGATATTAAAATACGAAAAGAAGCAGTTTTTTTCCCGTACAAGGCATCTATGTGGGATTCTCTGGAAAGTGTGTATTTGGCGGCAAAAGAAGATCCGGATTGTGATGCCTACTGTGTGCCAATTCCTTACTTTGACTTGAATCCGAATCATTCCTTTGGTACAATGCACTATGAGGGCGGTGAATTCCCGAAGAATATAGAGATCACAGACTGGCAGTCTTACCATTTGGAAGAGAGAAGACCGGATATGATTTTTATACATAATCCATATGATGAATGGAATCATGTAACAAGTGTACATCCGCAGTATTATGCGAGGAATCTAAAGCAATATACAAATCAATTAGTATATATACCTTATTTTATATTGGCGGACATTAAAAGAGATGATCCGGACAGGGAGGAAAAGATTGAAAGGATGAAGCATTTCTGTTTTACTCCTGGGACAATTTATGCGGATAAGGTGATCGTACAGTCTGACGATATGAGGCGGATTTATATTGATGAATTTCTGAAGGAAGCCAAGGCGGCAAATCTGCCAGAGACAAGAGAGCATCTGGAAGAAAAGATATTGGGGTTGGGGTCGCCGAAGATTGATAAAGTAGCCAATGCTGATGTGAGCAATTTTGAAATGCCGGAAAAGTGGACGGACATTTTAGAAAAGTCTGATAAGGAACGGAAAAAGGTAATATTTTACAATACTGGTGTATCGACATTATTGATGCATGGTGAGAAATGGGTAAATAAAGTTGAAAATGTGTTGGCAGTATTTAAAGAAAAGAGGGATGAAGTGGCGCTTTTATGGAGACCACATCCATTAATTGAAGAAACGATGAGGTCAATGAGACCGGAATTGTTATCAAAGTATCAATTTATAAGAGATCGGTATAGGGATGAAGAATGGGGGATTTATGATGATACGGCTGATTTGGATAGAGCCATTGCTTTAAGTGATATATATTATGGAGACGGCAGTAGTGTAATTCAATTGTTTCAACAAGTTGGAAAACCAATTATGAAGCAGAACGTTAATGTGATATATGAGGCTATAAAGTGATGCTTTTAAAAAATAGCGGTACTGGGAAAGATGAGGATGAGATATAAATGGCAAGGGTAGTGTCTAAGGATGAGTATAGGAGCAGGATAAAGGATAAGTTAAGGCAGGAAGGTAAGAAGGTTGTATTATGCCATGGAGTTTTTGACCTTGTTCATCCGGGGCATATTATTCATTTTGAGCAGGCAAAGAAATTAGGGGATATTCTGATCGTATCGATTACTTCTGAGAAATATGTGCGGAAGGGACCGGGAAGACCTTATTTTGATGATGATATGCGGATGAAGGTTCTGGAGGCATTGGAATGTGTGGACTATGTGATGCTTTCCGAAGGCTATACCGTGGATGATATTGTGGAATGTGTAGAGCCGGATATTTATGTAAAAGGTGAGGAGTATAAAAATGTAAAAGATGATATTACTGGTAAAATTTCGGAAGAGCAAAAACTTGTAGAAAAGCATGGAGGAAAAGTTGAATTTACAACAGGACAGGTATTTAGCTCGACAAAGTTGATTAATACAGTAATGTCAGGTATGCCGGATGAAGTCAGGGTCTATATGCAAAGGTTTAAAAATGAGTATTCCATGAAGGATATTTTGCAGTATGCAGATAAAGTTGCCAACTTAAAAGTAATGGTAATCGGGGATGTAATCATTGATAAATATACTTATTGCAGTGTACAGGGTATTATGTCAAAAGATATGGGATATTCGGCAAGACTGCGTAATACGGAGGAATATTTTGGGGGCGGGCTGGCAATAGCAAGACATCTGTCCACATTTACGAAAAATGTAACGATGTTGTCTGTTATAGGTGATGAAGAAAATATTCGTCTGAGGATTTTTGACGAAATTGCTGACAAGATTAATCTTAGATTGCTGTATAGCAAGAAGAACCCAACGATAGTGAAGCAAAGGTATCTCACGAAAAATGAAAAAAGGGATGAATACCGGAAAGTATTTGCGATTAACAATATTCCTGATCAAATAGGCTATGAACCGGAAGTGAAAGAGAAGTTTTTGAAGAGATTAAATGATACAGTGGAAGAGTATGATGTGGTGTTTTTATGTGATTTTGGACATGGTCTAATTGATGAAGAGGTTATGAAAATCGTGCAGGAGAGAGCAAAATATCTGGCGTTGAATTGCCAGACAAATTCATCTAACAAGGGAATGAATATAATAACTAAGTATAAAAGGGCTGATGTGTTTACCTTAGATCAATGTGAATTGAATTTGGCATATCCCTCGTATTCAGATGATGAAGAGACTAAGCTGAAAAAGTTAAGCAGACATTTAGGCGGGAATGGCTGGCTGACAAGAGGATCCCTTGGCGCCTGGCAGGTTGACAAGGGGGAGATTGGAAAATGCCCTGCATTTACGCTTGCAGTAAAAGATACCATAGGGGCGGGAGATTCGTTCTTTTCGCTGGCAGGTGCTTTTGCAGCAGCCGGGGCGCCTATGCAGATAGGGACTTTTATGGGAAATATTGGAGGTGCGTTGGGTGCTAATATTGTGGGTAATAGAGAATCCATTGAAAAAGTAAATGCATTGAAATTTGCCAGTACTCTGATGAATGTGTAAGTCCAGCAGGGAGGAGCAATGATTAAATGAACGTTTTAGGGATATCGGCATTATACCATGATTCGGCGGCAAGTCTTGTGGTTGATGGGGAAATTATTGCGGCGGCGCAGGAAGAGCGATTTACCAGAGTGAAGCATGATATGAGGATGCCGGTTAATGCAATTCAATATTGTCTTGCTGAGGCAAATATTACAGAAAAAGATATTGATATAGTCGTTTTTTATGATAATCCATTGTACACACTGGATCGTTACGTCAAAAATATAATTACAGCGGGAAAAGATTCGAAAGATGTCATTGAGCGTAGTTTTCAGTCCATGTTTTCCAATAAAATATGGATTCACAAAATTGTAGAAAAAATATTAGGGGAAAATTCAAATAGGAGATTTTTTGTGTGTGAACATCATATATCACATGCTGCATCCGCATTTTATCCTTCTCCGTTTGAAAAGGCTATCGTACTCACCTTAGACGGGGTTGGTGAGTGGGCGACTACTACCATAGGAATTGGCGATGGGAATAGTTTAGAAATTAAGGAGGAAATGCATTACCCGCATTCGCTTGGTTTACTGTATAGCGCTTTTACATATTTTTGCGGATTTAAAGTAAATTCCGGTGATTATAAATTTATGGGACTTGCTCCCTATGGAGAACCCGTGTATGAGGATATGATTCGACAGGAATTATTAGATATCAAAAAAGACGGGTCATTCTCTTTGAATTTAGATTATTTCGATTTTCAATATGGCAGAGCTATGACAAATCAAAAATTTTCTGAGTTGTTTGGAGGTCCCCGCCGGGAACCTGAGACAGAAATTACAAAGCGGGAGATGGATATTGCCGCGTCAGCGCAAAAAGTAGTAGAAGATATTATACTTCGTATGGTTAGACATGCCAAGGAAACTTATGGACTGGGAATAGATAATTTGGTTATGGCTGGGGGTGTAGCTTTAAATTGTGTTGCTAATGGCAAGGTCAAAAATAGTAATATTTTTGAAAATATTTGGATTCAGCCAGCGGCAGGAGACGCAGGCGGCAGCTTGGGGGCTGCAGTATATGCAACTTACCAATATGCGGGGATTGGAAGGAAAATTGAGCAAAGTGATTCTCAAAAAGGGAGTTATCTGGGACCAAGGTATTCTACGGAACAAGTTGAAGAATATTTAAAACAGCAAGGATATGTTTATCATAAATTTGATCAGGAGATTTTATATCAGAAAATAGCGGAAGAATTAGAAAAGGAAAAAGTAATTGGCTTGTTTCAGGGAAGAATGGAATTTGGTCCAAGAGCCCTGGGGAATAGGAGCATTATTGCGGATGCACGCTCAGAACAGATGCAGGTCAAATTAAACAAAAAAATAAAATATAGAGAGTCTTTCAGACCATTTGCTCCTTCCGTTCTGGAAGAAGACGTGGCTGAATATTTCGAACTGAAGGATAAAAGCCCTTATATGCTTCTAGTGGAGAATGTTCGGGAGGAACGAAGAGAAAAGGTTGCAGTACAGGATGATTTGAAAAAGTACAATAATAATATGCTGGAAATTGTAAAAAAGAAACGATCGGATATTCCTGCAGTTACACACGTTGATTACAGTGCACGTATTCAGACGGTCAATAAAAAAACAAATCCTTTTTATTATGAAGTGTTATCTGAATTTAAAAAAAGAACAGGATATAGCGTAATTGTTAATACCTCGTTTAATGTAAGAGGTGAACCTATTGTATGTACCATTCAAAATGCGTATGAATGTTTTATGCGAACGGAAATGGATGTCCTTGTGCTGGAGAAATGTATATTGTATAAGGAAGAGCAGCCCGAATGGCATGAAACAGAGGAATGGAAGAAACTGTATACTTTAGACTAGAGGTGTCATTATGGATAAGAGCAAGCGGGAAAAAGATAGATTATATGAAATTGCATGTACAAATCGAAAAAGCTATTATGATTGGAAAGCGTGCGGTAATGATAGTTATTTTATAAAAAGAGATAATGATGTTTATATCAGGGAATATGCGTTTGACACGATTCCTGATTTGAAAGAGGAACTTAACAGAATGTGGAATCAGGATGAAATCTTGCAAAGCTGTATACAGCCTGTTTTAATAGCGGCATTTAAACTTAAGGCGATGGATAAAGCTGAAAAGGAAGATAAAGAATTATTGCTTACAGAAAAGCTGCCGTATTTACAATTTTTAAGCAAGGAGATTGATATGCAAGAACCGCAAAGCTTATTTATTATGAATCCTTTAGCATATAGTAATTTGAAGAAATATATATGGTTTAACAGGGATGCAAAGCAGAAAGAAGGAGCGCTGGCGGTTTTTTGCAGATTGTTGGTTTCAGAAATATACATATATGGCTTTGCGACAGATGAGGAGGAGTATATTGGGAAAAAAGCCTTTCATAAACCAATTGTAGATATACGCGGATTAAATGCGGAAGAAACTGTTGTTTTTATGGAAAGGGAATGTGGTGAACAGTTATATAGCATATGCCAGAAGATTAAAGTTGTGAATCCGGTAATTAATAAAGATAAAATGATTGTTTTTGGAGCCGGAAAATATGGTATGGAGGCGTATGAACAATTATCTCGAGAGGGGTTACGAAAAGGGATATATTGTTTTATTGATTCTGATAGTGAAAAGTGCGGGGCGGGAAAGTATAAAGAAAATCTTCCGATATACAGTCCTAAGATTTTATCAAAATTAGGAGATGATTTTTGTGTAATTGAATGTGCAGAGCAATATATGGAAATGGATAAACAACTGGAAAGAGAAGGGTGCTTGCAACAAAAATTTTATTACAGGGAAGACAGATATGATTTTTTGAAATATGTTTGGGGGTATGATAAGAATGTAGAGTTACGGGTGGGAACTCTTGCAGATATGGGGGAGGCGTTTGGAAGTAAAAAAATATATTTATATGGAAATATTACCAGAGGAGCTATAAAAACAGCAAAAATATTGGAATTGCTAGATTATGAATTTGGCGGTTTTTTAGCAGATGAAAAAGAAGAATATAAAACAATAATTGATAAATATCCAATTAAACTTGTGGAAGATATTATTAAAGGAAAAAATTATTATATATTACTTTCAAATGATAATAAAAAGGAATGTGCGAAGAAACTGCGAAAATTTGGATTAAAAAAAGGCATGGACTATAACTATACCACACTTTTCTCATGGGGAAATATTAAGGAATGTATGTGGGACATAAATTTGGGATACACATATGAGGATGGAAGTAAGTATCCTGGAATTGTAGTCTATGGGGATGAGAATGAAAAAACTGATAAAATTGCTATTTTAGGTAATTCAACAACAGAGGATGGTTTTATTGATAATGGTGAGAAGTGTTGGCCACGGATTTTATATGAGAAATGTAAGGACAGAAAAATAACAATATATAATGGTGGTTGTAGCGGGTATTCTTCTACTCAGGAATTAATTAAGCTGATAAGAGATTTGTTGCCGTTAACGCCGGATTTGATAATTGTTTTCGATGGATTCATAGACATTTGTGAAAATACCAATAAAACATTTTCATTTCCTTATCTAAGTAAATTATTGGAAACTGCTAAGAATGGAAAAGAGATTAGAATGTATGAAGGAGCCGACAGGGGCGGAAGTATTTTTCAGAGTTGGCTTTTCAATATGGAATTGATGAAGGCAATTGCTCAAGAAAGGGGAAGTGATTTTCTGGCATTTGTACAGCCCTCGCGTTTTTTATTAGAAAAGGAAGAAGTGAGTGATTATTTATTATCAGCCACAT
>CANRWA010000145.1 GCA_947643415.1 uncultured Clostridia bacterium
GAAACTAAAAATTCCTTGAAAAATAAGGAAAAAAGACTTGACTAAATAGGGAGGTTTTTTTACTTATGTCACTGATAGTAAGATTATCTGTTTTCCACAAAACAAATAAGATCCTTCCTTGTCCGCCACTTATTTCAATGCCATTTTCGAGTAATAGCCTTTCAAAAATCCTATCTTGAAGCTGCTTTATCTGTGTAATATAAAATCCACCCTTTGTTTCCAATCCATCACCTCTAATCCTATTGGAACAATTCTATATAGAACAATTATGAGTTTACCATAACTCCGTTCAGAAAACAACTTGAAATATCACGGCACTTCTACAAAAGTACAGAAGTGCCGCCAGACTGTCAAAGAACCCCTGTTATGCAGCAGCACAACAGAGGTTCTTTTTAAAAGCAGCGATACTCATCGCGGCAAAAAACTGACAGTGAGCGGCTTTCCACTTCCACATCGCCAGTTTCTTCAGGTTCATGGCAGCATATTTCAGCCTTACCCACAGACTGACTCTTTTCAGTCCCCGGTAAGGTGTATAACGCATTCCATATTTCTCTTTTTCATCGGCAAAGACCCTCTCTATTGTCTGGGATCTGAGACAATAACTTTCTTTTCCCTGCGGTGAATGCCGGATATCCTCTGCCTGTTCTATATAATCTTCCCAGATATGGCGGGTTACTGTCTTCTGACAGCTCCTGCTCTCTGTACACAGGTGTCTTGTCTGGCATGCTTCACACTGGTAACGCAGACTCTTATATTCCCTGTAGCCCTTCCGGTTGGTCGTGCTGTACGGCAAACTTCTGTATTCTGGACAGATGACGATGTCCAGGTATTCATCATATACATATTTATACCATTCATGAAACCCGCTCTTCGTCATAGGGCGTTTATAAGGCAGAGAAGGAATTCTCCCGTCATCTATGATACGTTTGCAGATCCACGGGGTTTTATATCCGGCATCCATGGTGACTGTCTCTATCTCAGGGAACCGTCTTGTCACCCTCTCATAAAGCGCATCAAAGGCAACACTGTCATGTACATTTCCACTTGTGACTACCGTATCCAGTATAAAGTTATGCCTGTCACAGACTGTATGGGCCTCATAGGCAAAACAGTGTTTATGATCCCCTTTTCGGAACATGCCGCTCTCTGGATCGGTTGTGGATACCGTGATCTCCCGGTCCATGCTCTCCCCGCCGCCGGAATTCCTGTCAAAAGGTTTTTTCCCATGTGCCCTGCGGTCTTCATTGATCTCTTTCATAAGCTGCTCCTCATAGGCTTTCGCCGCAGAAGGGATCGCTTTTTTCATTTTTTTATTGATGTTTGCGTTCGCTTTGATATGAGTCCCGTCCATAAATACAACTTCCGGGGAAAGATAACCGCTCTTTTGTGCCTCAAAAAGAATCCAGGCAAAAACCTTTTCTATCGTATCTTCACTAAAGCAGTGTCTGAAGTTATAGCTGATTGTGGCAAAATGAGGAACTGGCTCATTAAGGAGATATCCAAGAAACCACCGGTATGCGATGTTCATGCTGATCTCTTCCACGGTACGCCGCAGGGATGGAATCCCATACAGGTGCTGGATGAGCACCATCTTAAACAGGACCACAGGATCAACGCTGGGACGCCCGTTATCCACACAATAAAGGTCTTCCACGAAATCATAAATACGGGTAAAATCCACAGCGCAGTCAATTTTCCGCAGCAGATGATCCTGCGGAACAAGCCCCTCAAGGCTGACCATTTCCAGTGTATTTCTTTCCGACTTTTCTTTTATCAGCATTTCCTCACCCCTGATTTTATTATATCAAAAAAAGCCAGCTTATGCTGACCTTTTTTGACAGTCTGGCAGTTTGGGCAAATTTTGCCCAAACTGCCTCTTTTACCAATTCTCCTTCTTTAAAAATATTTCTTACATGTTTTCCAATTACACTTTTATCTCGTTGAAATAAATCAGCCATCTGATCTACGGAAAGCCAAACTGTATCATGATCAATTGTTACTTCTATTTTTATGACTCCATCTTCTGTAGTATACATAAGTATGTTTGACTGTAGCATATTCTTTCCGATGCAAAAGCAATATTAATTTATGACACTATTGTATATCGTTGCAATCTCTCATATCTGTTACATATTTTCCTATTTGTTCTACAAATAGTTGATCAACTTTATATTTTCTAGAAAGATTTTTGCTTGTTTCTTTGCCATCGATCAAATCTTCAATAATTTTCAAAACTTTGCCTATGGTAATATTCGTTTTAAATTCTGGATTTCCAAGTAATTCTGATATGTCCATCGAATTCATCACGAATTTTTTTGATTCTTTAGTCATAACTTGTTGAGGTGTTGATACCATTTCTTTTGATTGATGAGATTGTATAGGTATATTTTTAGGCTGAAAAGTCTTTGTATATAAAGTTTGCCCAAGTATAGTCTGCCACTTATTAATTATTACAATACCTTTTTTTCCATTTGGAACACTACTTGACTCAATAAATCGCATTTTGCCAATAGGTGTAGCATTCCATTGACTATTTTGAGCTTTTGCTTCTGCAACCTCTTTCTTGGTAGCTTCCTTTTTATTGTCTGCCATTAGTAATTCCGTCATTTGAATGAGACAGTTATAATCTTGAACTTTTCTCCATTCTGTCGGGATCCAATCTGTTCCGCTAAGCATTCCCAATAATCCGCCTGTGATAGACGCAATGGTATCGGTATCAGCGCCAAATAAGAACGCAGGGATTTTTATTCCAAGAGAAGGGTTATTGGCATATCTCGAAGTTAAATAGATAGAAGCTAATATAGCGACATCTCCGGCGCCATTTGACTTATCGAAGCATTCTAACTCAGTCAGTACTTTTGTATCATCAAGAATTAACCCTTTTTTTAGCGAAGTTCCTATAAATTCAAGTTGTTTTACCATGTGGGCGCAGACATTTTTCCATTCTGTCAAAAAGTCGTATTCGAGATTTTGCCGGGCAATATTAAGCCATTTTTCAAAGATATGCGAATCTGGAACTGCCCCCCAAACATTCTGACCATCTATTACAGCAGCAACAAGTTCACCATATTCTAGAACAGTTTCTTTCCTCAAAAGATACTCGAGCGCATAGGCATAACATGTTGCACCCAAAAACGCACGAGGATGACCGTGAGTTATAAGAGTATCCTTCATAACATCCGCTACTAATTTCGCAGTATTGGGAGCTTTTGCTGATGCAATAACATGGGGTAAAATACGCATTACAGCACCATTTCCGCCAGCATTATAATAGTCTTGAGTATATCGGGATTGCCATAACAAAATTCCCTTTTCGCAGGATTTCGCGGCTTTTAGCAAAGCGCCTCCTCCTCCACGTTCGTAGTTTAGCCAAAAAGGAAGTTCTTTTTCTGCAAAAAATATCTCCCAGTCACCAGCAATAATGCTTCGTGCCACAGCCAGTGTCAGTTGTGTATCATCACTATACTCGCCGGGCAAAATCTTCTCATCATGCCACCCCGGATTATTAGAGCTGCGAATCCATCCAACAAAATTATCCATGACTTTTGGCTTTTTTGCTCTGTTTTTAGAACGCGGCTCATTAGGCCATCCTAATGCATCACCAATAGCAGTAGCTAACATTGCACCTTTACATTTTTCCATTTGAGTCGGTATTTTCATCGACATAATTTAATCCTCCTCTGACCATTCAAACCGAAATTCGTTTGGTGAACAGCCCTCTTTAATCATATTGCTCCATTTCGTAGTCAATACATCTGGAGCAATATATATGCTTATATGCTCCACACCATACATTTTTAAAATTGAATAGACACGCCCTGCAACATCCTCGTTGCCAACCACAATGCCATTGATATATTCTCGCGGAATACTGTTTTCTATCAATATCTCAGCCTGTCCGTCTGTTGGACAGCAAGAAAGCATTTTTGATGTTCTTGGATAAGTAAAAGTAGAAACAGTAAAGGCAAAAATAGAATCTATATTATCCATGTTTTTGCTTATATAAGCTCCATTTGCCTTACTTGCATTGCAAGGACAAAATTTTGTATTTTTATACTTTAATATGCTCAAATCAATATACAAAACAACCCACTCTCTAAAAATTTTATCCAAATTATTCTGCATAGCTTTTTTTAAGAACCACGAATTTGGGTACTGTACAGAACAGCAAACAAAATCCAATTCCCCGTCATAACGTGCGGTATCATTTACATTTTTCGTATCTTGGCGTATTGAACTGCTAGCCAAAACACCATCTGCAGAAGTGATAATATGTGTCAGGTTTTGAAACTTTGTAAAATGACATAGTCGAGTAACGCCGCGTGTTGTCAAAATATCGTATGCACTCATGACAAATCCTCCTCATAGTAGAAATCATACGTATCCGAATCCCGTGGAAATAAAGCCGACAAATTTCCACAGTAGGTCATATAAAGACCATATTTAGATCGGGTTGCTGCAACATAAAGAAGTTTTATTTCGTCTGCATACGTTTCCTCAATAGAAACAGCCTTCGAAATTATATCAGGATCCGGGAACTTATCCTCAGTTAGATATGGAATAAATACATTGTCAAATTCCAGACCTTTTGCAGAGTGAAAAGTTGTAAGATATACTTTCTTTAAATGGGCAAAACCAGGGGTTTCTTTATTGATTTCTATTGCGTCGCAACCTCTATTTTTTAATAAAGGTAAAAAGATATCAATATCAGCTCTATTTCTACAAACAATAACGGTAGACGATGTTTTTCCTATCGCTATTGCACGATCCACAATCCAATTAACTTCATGTTGTTTTTGGGAAAACTCTATCAATATTGGCTTTGGTCCTTCCGCAATCTGAAAAGCTGCTTCTACCATATCTCCATCTTGTCGCCAGTATTTAATTTGGGTTATGGCCTTTGCAAATGCCGTAATTGTCGCAGGATTGCGATAATTTACGTCAAAGCGCCATATTTTATTTATATCTATACCTGAATCACGCCATGACAGGCGACTGCCATAGATTTGTTGTGCAACATCTCCAAAAAATGTAAAAGAGCCATTATCAGCTACAGACTCTACCAATGACTTAATCATCATTGGCGAAAAATCTTGTCCTTCATCTACAATAATATGTGTATATCTCCGTTCACTATCGTCATTTTGCAATTCATTAAAGACATATAATGCCAAGTCATCCCAATCATATTTTTTACCGTCTGCTTCACGCAACTCTCTATATTTTTCATATACTTCGAAAATCCATTTTCTATTTTCACGTTTAATATTTGCAGATGCACGCCCAATACGTTCCGCTTCTTCATACTCGGCAAAACTAGAAAACCCAAATCTTTCTATAAATGTAATTTCCTCAATAAAAAATTCTATAGAACGCTTAAAAGTAGTTTCTGCCGGATATTTCTTTTTAAAATAATCCACAAGCTGTTCTATGTAAGATGCTTTTTCATCTGGACTTGCAATTCCATTTCGATGTGGCATTTGCCCGCGACTGTTCAAATAGCCACGAGCAAATGTATGATAATTTTCGACCACAAGTTTTTGCGTTTGATAATCACTTAGACCACGCATATATTTGACTAACGCCTTATTAAATGTAACAAGCAGCACCTTGCCACCATTAGGAATGTTGGCAAGATGATGAGCGCGTAACAAAGCAACGGTCGTTTTTCCGCTTCCTGCCGTTCCCAAAACAACAATATGTCCTTTTGCAGGAAGTGCCATAACCTCTTCCTGTTTTCCTCTTGGTTTGATATTCATAGTTCTCTCCTCCAATACATTTGAACTCGGTAAATATTGTAAATTTTGAAACATACTACCAGCAAACATTATTGTAGTTCCAACACAACGAAATTTTTGAGCGACATATATTCCCAAATACGATTTCTTTCTTTTGAATTCATTTGGGCAAGAATACCTTGCTCTTGTAGTAAATCTATCGCTTTTGCCGTTGAGTTAAAAGAAAGTCCTGTTCCTTTTGAAACGTAAGAAATACTTCTTAACCACACAACTTGCTGCACTTTTTGCCAACTCGCTAATCACTTCTGCACTATTTTATTTACATTTAATTCTTCAGCCATACTTTCTGTTACGTCCTTTCATATAGCATTATAACATCAAACTTTTTCATATGCCTTTTGCAATTATCTAACTTATTGGCAACAAAAACAAACCAATATTTGTACCATTAAGAATACAGCAAGTAATTCTATAGATTACCTACCATATAAAATAAGTAATACTCTCTCGTACTATTCGAACTCGGCGTGTTCTTTCTCGTTATTAACTATTTTTGTTTAAGTTTTATGCAAATACACGCCCGCTTTTACTTCAATTACATCATTTATTATGGCTTGCTGATTTTCTGTTGCCAAAATGT
>CANRWA010000146.1 GCA_947643415.1 uncultured Clostridia bacterium
AAATAATTATTTTCGATTTTTCTCATTTTGCTATTGACATTTATTAGCTGGACTTATTTTCCATTCTGGTACAGTTCATAGGGTTGCCTTCTCACTAATTTCCATGTCATAAGAAAGAACAGGATCAGATTGATCACGAATATACAGACTACCGAATACAGATAAACCTCTTCAAAAAAAGTCATCTGCCTTCCCATGCTTATGGCAAAGATCCCATATGTGACGGCACTGAGCAGGCATGCTGCCAGATAGACAAAGAGAAATTCTAATAACAGCATTCCCCTGAGCTTCCCATTCGTGAGTCCCTGCAGCTTCAAAATAGTATACACAGGGATCCTTTTTTTCAAAAGGTATGCATATAAAAAAAGTGCATTTAGTGAAGCAATGATAAGACCAAGAAGATTCTCTCTAGCTGTCTCTATGAACGAGGAAAATCCCACACTGTGATCGGCCTCATAACTTTTTTCTGGTTTCCTGATGCTTTGGATCAATGCTTCTGTTTCTTGTTTCTGTTCTTCTGTAAACCCTTTTTCATAGACATAGGAGAGGGTGATTCCGCCACTTCCAGACACTCTATATAAGTTGACAAAATCCTCTATGGTCACAATATGGCCTTCGGATCCTGCTATCTCCGCAACATTGACAAAATTCTTTTCTGCAATCTGAATTTTCTCTCCCTGGGCAATAAACTCTCTTGTTTCCGGTTCTTCCAGATTCTCATCCGCTATAGCAGCAGGTTCACCAGAATCGTTCTCAGTGAATAAATCCCATCCTTCCGTACCACCTGTTAGCAGATCATGACTGGTAATAATCTGTCCCTGGGACAAATTGTCAGGGATACTTCCTGTAAGGAGCTCGTGTTTTCTAATAAGCGGTATTCTGGAACCGCATCGTATTCTTTCCCCTGCATATCCTTCTGCATACGCAGCATGTATTCCAGCCTGTTCCATTAATTGCTTTATAACCGTTTCCAATTCATTGGCATCAGAAAAGGTAAAAAACACACGATTTTTAAAGTCTGTCACTGCCTCTTCGTCGGTTATGCCACTATAAACATTTTCAATCGTAAATATGCTGTCACCAAAATTGATTAGCAGGCAGAGACATAATGTGATGCCTGCCAGAACAAGACATAATTCTTTTAAATTATCATGGATCATGGAAGTAATAAACTTAAGTGTAAAATATAACATTTCCATTCTTTCCCTAAACTATAGTTTTAATAGAGTTATCTCAATTTAATGCATCTGCTCCCCAGAATTTATCGTTTTTTCCGTATGTAGCAGAGCCCTTGTATTCAATATGTGATACTCCCCAAAAGGCACATGCTCCAATTTTGTTTACAGTATCAGGCACCTTTAGTTCGGCTAGCGCACATCCTCTAAAGGCGGCACTTCCTATCCTTTTCAGCTTACTAGATATAGTAACATGGCTTAGCTTCCTACAGTTTTTGAAAACACTATCCCCAATTTCCAACAGTTCTGATGGAAGAGTGACATCTGTCAGGCTGGAGCAATGGATAAAAGCATTTTTTTCTATTTTTTTCAGACCTGTGTTAAAAGTAACAACCTCTAATCTGTCACATGAATCAAAGGCGGATTCTCCAATATTTTTGACACTTTCTGGAATGGTAATGCGTACTAACTCATGACACTTTGAAAATGTAAATTTTTTGATGTTTTTTAGATTAACAGGCAATACAATCTCTGTAATATTACAGTTGCTGAAAGTACGCTCTTCAATGGAGGTTATCTTATCAGGAAGAATAACAATCCCATCAATATTTTCCTGTGCCAGAGTATTGTCTGGTCCATAATCACCTTCTGGCCATGGGGTGGATAATTCTCCCTCTTTCACGGTCATAATACCTTGTTTTTCTATTTCATCCCAAGATATAAATTCCCCTTCTTTACGAATGAATTCCCCATTTTCAAAGCGGAATGGCCCTCTCCTGTATACACCAGGTTTCCGTTTTGGAGTTTGAGTTTCATTTTGTTTTATATCAGAGTTAGCAACTATATTTTTATTATTCTTTTCGGTTTCTCCATTGTAAATAAATATAGTGGTTAATAAAATTAACAACAGAATTATTGATAGTGAGCCTGAAACAATTATTTTTTTTATATTTTGCTGTTTCATATAAATTTGCCATCCTTTCACCCATAGTTTTCTGGGGCCTGTTTCAATAATTAGACTTTGGCTTCATTTATTCATGATAACAGGAATATGTTTTTAATGAATTGGCTGCTTTACTTATTTTTATGATGACCTCTTTGAGATTATTTTTCATAAAAACCCTGCCATATGTTATGCAGAGTAATAAGTTCTCAAAGCCTTAAAATCAGTGCGTCGAGAACTTACTATGCATAAATATCAACTTGTCAAAACAGTTATGGGTAGATGTGGAAGATTCATTCAAATTGTGTTAGCTCAATGGCGCCAATTTGAACCCACTGTCTTACATCAATTCAGTTTTTTTGTGATAAATTCATCCCATTTACTGTCATCATCGTCGTCATCATCACTTTCTTCCTCTTCATCAATGATCACGTTATCTTCATCACCAAATTCATCATCTGTAATCTGTTGAAGGACTTCGATCAGTTCATCCAGAAGATCTTCATCTTCAATAATATTGAATTCAAAATTTGTTTCATTGCGTTTCTGTTTTGTGTCTACAGTAAAGAGATATACTTCATTTTCCTCACTTTCGATCTCCGCAAAAGCGGCATAATCCTGTTCATTGTACTCGAAGATACAGACCAGCCTGCATTCCATGCTTTCGCCTTCCTCTGATTCCAGAGTAATGACAGCATCCTCCAGAGCACTGTAATCAATATCAGCCATTTGTTAATTCCTCCATTAGCAGTTTATAATACAACAACTGTAACACGTTTAGGGAGGAAATGCAACTATTTCGCTTTTTTCCATGTATTTATATCATAAACTTCTATCCCGCCCATGGTATCTACAATATAAAAATATTCTCCGATCCGCAGTCCCCGGACATGGTAAATATCTGTAGATGTCTTAAGGGGAACGGAAAGGACTTTTTTTAATTTACCTTTCCTGCACTGGTAAATGTCATAGGTGTCACGGTCACTGAAACCCTCACGGTCAATGCCAAGACCGATAAGACCGCGTTCTTCATCGACAAAGACGGATTTGTGGTTTGTGCCTGCATAACTGGTGGTATTCCGTGCCGCCAGCTTTTTATCAATTTCCCGGAGCTTATAATCCTTGCCGATGGAAAAGAGGGAAAGCTTTACCCGTTCCCCGAGGACTTCCACATCATTTTCATCAAATGTCTGATCTTCCTGACCGATACCGATGAGCATATCGTCTCCAAAAGAGTGAAGATAAGAGGAGAAGCCAGGCAGCTTTAGCTCAGATTTCAAAACCGGTTTCGTTGGATCACTGATATCAACGGCAAACACTGGATCCGTATTGCGGTATGTGACGAAGTATGCCATATTGTCAATGAAATAGGAGGCATAGATTGTTTCATTGACGCCCAGGTCTGAGATCTCACCTATCAGTTCCAGATCCTTATTCATGACACACAGACCGTTTGTGATCTTTATGGCATCCCGTGTATAGACGAATACAAAGTTGTCTTTGTATTCATGCATATAATACGAATCATTGATTTCGCCACGGATCCTGGTGCTGCCCTGAAAAGAAAAGATCCCTTTATCATAGGTATATTTTATGATCGTGGAGCGGGTGGAAGCATGGGAATAATCCAGGCTGACCGCATAAATGTGGTTCTGGTTCATGTAATAAGTGTCAAAGCTCTCCAGAACTGCCTTGGTGTCCGCAAATTTTCCATTATCACTGATATTCAGTGAGGTCATGACCATATAGGAGTTTGCCCCGTCCTTGTCCGGAAGACGGATATCTTCTGCTTTCATTATAGTACCATTTAATTCTGGTACGAATTTCTCTGGTTCTTTTTCATTATAATCTTCAGAGGCATAGATTTCATAATTGGTAAACGTATACAGATATCCGTCGCTGATACGGGAAGTATTATATTTCCCACTCTGGCTGTGCTGGCGGATTCCCTTTGGCGCAGCAGGATCGCTGATATCATACAAGGTAATATGGCTTTTTCTTGCAGGTGAATAATAGTCTTCTTCAAACTCTGTTTCATCCCGGGAAGGAATGTCATCGCCCCATAGATTACCTGTCAGGATCAGGGTAGTGCCCTCGATATACATTTCCTTGCAGTCTGCCTGGGAGATGGTAAAATGAGATAGTTCTTTTACGTCGGCCTCCTGGGCTTCATAGATGGTAACAGTACAGCCTGTCGTGCTATCCTTAATGGTGAAAATATGTTTTCCGTCTGTTTTTACAATATCGCCTTCCATAACTCCATTTACCTGTGTGTCAGTTTCGGAGTAATCACCTTCCTTTGTCTGGTAGGAGGACCCTGAGCTGTCCTCGATGCTGGATTTCTGAGTGCTTGCTGTACTGTTTTCTGCTGCCATATCTGATTGACTGTCATTTATAATGCCTTTCGGGATGGCGCCCCCAGAATAGCCATCATAATTGGAAGATTCCTCAAATGTACGCAATGCAGTACTATTATGATTATTGATGGCATCACAGATTTGTTCATATGTGGTATCATTTTTCTCCGGATTCCCTGCGGCTGTGCGTTGCTCGACAATGGAATCTGGATTGCTATTATATTCCACATCATTGAAAAACAATGGACGCAGCCCAAATCCTGCGGCACAGATCACAGCAAGGCTGGCTGCAGTGGCGATGATAGTCCGGATGCGTTTTGTAAAAAATGGCCGGTACTGCTCTGCATCTTCTATTTTTTTCTCTATCTGATCCGGTTCCAGAGAAGCTGGTACCGGAATATCATTTGTTTTTTTTCGAATCATATCCTGAATTTCCTGATTGTCCATATTAATCCATCCTTTCTGTCTATCTGTCCACGACTTTCCGAAGTCTGGCAAAAGCCCGGCTCTTGATGGAGCGGACGCTGCCCTCACGTTTATGTACTACACTGGCGATCTCTCGGCTGTTGTATCCTGCGAATACAGATAGAGTAATGATCAGCCGTTCTTCCTCTGTCAGCAGGGAGAGAAGTTCTGCTATTTCAGAGGCTTCATAACCGTCTTCTGGCACCCCCGGTTCTGTCCACTCTGTGTCATCCAGATAGACCGGTTGTTTCTTCAACATCGTACGGCACTCATTTGAGGTGATCTGGAACAGCCAGCTCTTGAAAGAATTATTTTTGCGCAGTCTCGGCAGGTTTTCATATGCCTTCAGAACAGCGGAACTGACGGCATCTTCTGCAGCGGCAGTGCTCTTCATCAGGCACACGGCAAACCGATATAGATCCGTGTAATAGGTTTCATAAAGTCTGGCAAAGGCGTGGGTGTCTCCGTTTTTTGCCTTGCCCACCAGCATCCATTCTGTATTTGTCATAGTTACCTCCATTCGCGTATGGCATTTCTGTCGACATACATTAGACAGCGGGATACCAGAAAGTGTTGCAGGAAATTTTTTCTTGCTTTATACTATTGATTATGAGTGAAAAGATAGAAATCGTCAAGATATCTGTGCGGAATCTGGTAGAGTTCATCTTCCGGGAAGGGGATATTGTATCTTCTGGCTCTGGTGCGCCAAATACAGATGCTATGCAGATGGGAAATAAGATACATCGTAAGATACAGAAAAGTATGGGACCTGGCTATGAGTCAGAAGTCTCACTTTTTGTGATGCAGAAGATGCGCAGCAGGGAGTATGGCACAGAGTTCTTATTGAAGGTAGAAGGGAGGGCAGATGGGATCCTCCATGAGAAGAACCATGTCATGATTGATGAGATCAAGGGTGTCTATATGGATATACGCGAACGAAAGGACCCTGTCTTTGTGCATAAGGCGCAGGCAATGTGCTATGCCTACATGGTGGCAGAGGAGGAAGACTTAGAGGAGATTGAGGTTCAGGTCACTTACTGTCACATGGAGACAGAGCTGATCCGGCGGTTCAATGACACTTTCAGCAGAGAAGAGATCACCAGATGGTTTCATGGCCTCATAGGCCGTTATGAGAAATGGGCCGTTTATGAATATGACTGGCAGAGGAAAAGAAATATTTCCATTCAGAAATTGGTATTTCCCTTTGAGTACCGCTCTGGGCAGAAAGAACTGGCGGCGGTGGTCTATCACACGATAGAAGATAAAAAGAGATTGTTTATCGAGGCGCCCACCGGCGTGGGAAAGACGATTACAACGGTGTTTCCGGCGGTGAAGGCAATGGGGGAGGGACTCAGTGACCGGATCTTTTACCTCACGGCCAAGACCATCACGAGGACGGTGGCAGAGGAATGTTTTGACCTTCTGTGTTCCCAGGA
>CANRWA010000147.1 GCA_947643415.1 uncultured Clostridia bacterium
CTGTAATGGGATGAACTATATGGATGATGCCAATCCATCCAAGAGCTGGGCTGTCCTGTATCCGATAGGGGCAACGCATATATATATGGAAATTATGAATGCAATGGCGGAGGGGTATATAGAAGCGAAAGACATTGCGGAATATTCAAAGTGGGAGGAATATTTTGAAGAAGGAGGACTGGAATTTGAAAGAATCTTATCAGATGAAGAATTGGAGCAGATGGATAAACAAGAATCTGATTCAAAGACAGATATTATTGTTAAGCCGGATGGATCAAGGGTGTTAGTGGTTACCATGAGTATTGGCGGAATGAAAACTACAATGAGTTTGGAAATTTCCAAGCCGACAGAAGCGCCAAATGAAAATTCAGGGCATGATACCGATAATAATATGCCCTCTGATGATACCAGAATAGATACGGTATCGGATGAAATGTCGAATATTTCAACGGAGGCTTAGAAAGTGTGGGCAGCTTTAAAAATATTGGTAGCTGTGCAAGAACAGATGTGGTCTGAAGAAGAAAAGCAGATATAGAATTTTTCCCAAGAGAAAATACAGATGATTTGGCAAAACAGAATTATATGTCAATTTTCAAGATTGGAGAGATATGCAGCAAAAAATGGGTAATTGGGCAGGATATAAACAATTTTCAGACGTATGCAATGCGTTAAGCGGATTCACCAAGTAAAGAGTATAAGATGTTTTTTCGCCAATTATTTGTGAAAAGGGATAAAACCGATAGCTACATATCCCCGATAAGCCACAGAGGGCAGGCATACCCGGTTTTCCGGCAGATAGGTGAATCGGGGAGCAGGGGGGAGAGCGGAAAAAAAGGAGGACATTTAAAAATGAGTGTTAGTGGAATCAGAAGCAGTGCGGCAAAGGAATATTCCGCCTTATATAGTAATCAGGCGGCGGCATCCCGGCACAAGGCAGGGGAAATAAAAGCATCTGCAAAGGCTGACAGTGTGGTGAAAACATGCCAAAGGGAGTTGGCCGTCCCGGTCTATGCGGAACGGGCATCCCAATGCGGCAGCCTGCCACAGCAGGAGAGCGCAACGACATTTCCCATGTCATCTGTCATTGCAAAATATGAAAAATACACGAAGGCCATTGATGAGCATTACGCAAAGGTAAATGAAGAAAATAAGAAATTTGATAATCCGTCAAAGCATATATGGGATAAATACTATAACACAAAATCCCCTTATTATGTGAAAGGGCTGACACGGAGGGAGCGTGAGATATGCGCGGAATCCGAAAGGCGTGTCCTGAACGGGCTTCCGGCGGCAGTGAACAGCTATGACCCGGTGATCCAGAAGAATTTTGGCGGAATTATGAACGATGAGGAATGGAATGATGAGGTGCGGCGCGGCATGAATGATTCCATCAACCAGCTTTTTGCGGAAAATGGAATTGACATACCGGAAGGGGCTGACCTGCGCCTGCGGGTTGACCCGTATGAGTACAAAATCCATGCAGGCGGTGTGGACGAGGCGCTGGCAAAGCAGATAGAGGAAGTCCTGAACAGGGGAAACAATGGAAGATACCTGTATGAGCATCTGCGCTGGTGCAATCCGGCGAATAGCGGGTTTGAGCAGCCCAGGCAGTATTTATATGACACGGCATACCAGGAGAAGGCAGTCATGTGGCATTTTGTAAATGACATGACAGGGCTGGACATGAGGGAACTGGAAAACAGGGACGGGGTGATCTATACGCCGGATGGGCGGAACCTGTGGAATGTAGTAACGGAGCAGTATAATGAAAAGCGGGCAGCCGGGGAGATGGATGCCCTGCCTATGGAATCCTTGTATAAAGATTATCAGGTATTTGCTAACGAGGGCTGGGATAAGGAAGGGGAGCGCGGGCTTACCATCGGCTATAAAAATGGCAGCCTTTATGACATTGATACGGAATACGGATACGGGTCGGGCCAGAGGGAATGGCTGGAGGATAGCAGGAACCGGCACAGCCAGTATTGGGGAAATTATCGTAAAGAGCGGGAGGAGACCCTGCGCAGGGAGAAAGCGGAGCCGACAGCCTATGAGAAATGGCTGGATGGGCAGATGGCATATACGGAGGAAGTCCTTTCAGAGCTGGGGGACAGGACATATGGGAAGAGTGGGACACTGCTGTCCCGGCCGAATCTGAAAGCGATGCAGCAGCTATTGGATTATGCAGTCAGTAATGGGCGTGTTGTACCTCTTACGAAAGAAGTATTGCGCCTTCCGGGCAGGGGAACGCTGCGAGGCGGTCTTGATATAAAAGCATAGCAGGAAATAAATACAAGATGAAGCCTTATTATTATATCAGTCACCTGCTCACAAAACTGCCAAATCTTTGTGATGAAAAAGGAAAGAAAGATAGAACCTGCAAAGCTGGATGATCTGCTGCCTTGGTCAGAGGTACTTCCAGATGAATGCAGGAAACCACGCCGCTGAAAAGCGGCGTCACTTTATTATGAGGCGCAGGGTTTGACGTTTACGGGAAATCAGAGGTAATATGCTTACACGGCGGTTTGCGTTTCCACCATATCGGACGAATGGCGAAAAACTTTAGAGCCGATTTGGACTTAAAAAAGTAAAAAATCTGCGATTCACGTAGCCAGATTAACCATTCACGAAGTAGACGTTAGAAATCAACCTGATTTTTCCGATAAGTTAGTTGAGGACTGGAGGTGGCAGAAACGATAAAAATTGCGGTGTGTGATGATGAAAAAAATATAAGGTCTTAGAAAGACGGGAACAAAGCCTGCGGAGGCAGACTTGAATACTATGCGAAGATCGGGGATTTGGAGGAGGAGCTGGCGGGGCTGTTCTACCGCATCCACCGGGGATACCTTATCAACCTTTTCCATGTGGAGGGTTACGATAAGACGGAGGTAAGGATGGCGAACGGGGATAAGCTGCTGCTTTCAAGGTATAAATATGACGGTTTTGTGCAGGCATACATGGATTACATTTCAGAGGAAAGCCTATGAGCCAGCCAGCGTTTGAAATAGTGAATAGCATCTTGAATATTTGGAAGATTGTCATACAAGCCATCATGTTCCTTGTTTTGTGGGCGGCGGCTTTCAGAGGAAAAAAAGGAAAAAGGGATGGCATTGCGGCAGTGCTGTTTATTCTTGCCAATATAGGGATTGGATTCCTTCCGTGTACCGCTTGGGTGCGGTATGGCGTTTCTGCTCTTGCCGTTATGGGATATGGCGGAATACGTTATAAGAAGCAGATTGGAAAAGCAGTATTCGTGATACTTGCTTTTTATAACCTCCATTGTCTGAGTTTCCTGATTGCCAATAGCATTTATATGAAGATAACGAGCGTGATGATGAAAAGCCTTGATGCAATGCAGGAAAGCTATATGCAACGTGTGTACCAATGCTTGTCAGTCGGAATGGCAGTCTCCGTTTTCTTTTATACGGCACTGTATGTGGCAATGGCAGTCATTTTTCACAGGCTGATTAAAGGGGAAGCCGTAATGGCCTGGCAGGATGTCATCCTGCTTTCCATTCTAAATTTTGTCGGGAGCATGATTGCGGGAGTAGAGAATGGGCTGCTGATTGTAAGAATAGATACGGATGCTTTTGTGCTATTTAATGAAAAGCCGGATTTACTTTGGAAGGTTCCAGTGATAGAAGTTCTCATATTTGCCGGGGAAGTTGCCCTGATCTATTTCTGGCAGAGATACCGCATCCTGCTTGCTGAGAGGCAGAAACATTTTGTGGAGGAACAGCAGGTCAAGGCCATGAAGAAGCGTCTGAAGGAAGCGGAGAATTTTTATGGAAGCATCCGAAAAGTACGTCATGAGATGAAGAACCACATGGCGAACATCAAAGGGCTGACGGAAGCAGGGGCGTATGGGGAGATAGAGGAATACGTCCGCAGGATGGATGAGACCATGCAGGAACTGGAATATAAGTATGTGACGGGGAATGCAGTAACGGATGTCATCATCAATGACAAGTGGCGCAGAGCGGAAAAGGCAGGAATCCGATTTGATGCAGATTTCCGGTATGGAGGGGAAATCCCGGTATTCGACTTAGGGATTATCCTGAACAACCTTTTGGATAATGCCATAGAAGCTTGTGAAAAACTGAAAACAGGTACAGGATTTATACGCCTTTCATTAAAACAAAAGAAGCAGTTTTTAATACTGTATGTAGAAAATAGCTTTGATGGTGCGGTCCCTATAAGGAAAGGCAGTTCACTCCCGGCTACAACGAAACAGAGTATCCTGCCGGGAATCATTACGGAGCATGGGATAGGGCTTGAAAATGTGCGGGATATTGCAGAGAGGTATTTCGGCGGTGTAAACATAAAAGTGAAAGGGGATGTGTTCCATGTGACGGTAATGCTGCAGCAGAGGGAAGGTAAGTGAATGACCTTGCATTAAATGAAACTCAAAAACAGATTAAAATGGAGGATTAAAAATGGGTATCAGTGGAATAGGACAGAATTATTATCAGAATAATATGGAAACAAAGAAAAACACAAAAAATGTGAACGGTACGGAAAAGTTTGCACTGGAAAAAACAGGCAGTACGCAGGAATTATCGGAAGCGGAGGAAATGGAACTGTTCAAGAAGGAATTTTATGAAGACCTTTCCAAGATTACCATCCATAAAACATTAAACAATGTGGCTATCAATATTTCAGAAGCGGGTTTTAAGGCTATGAAAGATGACCCGGAATATAGGGAAAAAATTCTTTCACTGCTCAAGAGGGATTTGGGGAGTTCATTGGCCCGAAACTGTTCCGCAGTATTTACAGTTGGTGCAACAATAAAGGAGTATCGGGGGGATTCATGGCCTGTGGGTTATGATTCGGAGTTTTATGCACGTTCTCAGGACAGCTTTTTTAAGAAAACGAGCGAAAAGAAAGACAGACAGAAGGAACTGCTGGAAGAATATATGGAGAAGCGGACGCAGGCTGAGAGACAGCAGCAGGAGATGCTGGATGAAAAAATTGCAAAGGCGGAGCGGGAAAGGAGCGGGCTGGCAAGGGCGTGGAGCAGTAAGCAGCAGATGGCAAAGGCTTCCGATGCTTATGCGGTAAATGTCATGACAGGTAAGTCTTTTTGAAGGAGGATGAGAATTATGTCAATGGAGATCACAAACAATTACAGCAACTATGCGGCAAATTATGTTGACAACGCGAAAAAGCCGGATAGCAAGTCGGCAGCAGAGGTAAAGACAAACACATCAACAAACAGCAAAGATAAGGTGCAGGCATATTATGAACAGCTATGCAAGAAATTTCCACAGATAAATTTCAACACAAATGGCGGCGTATTATCGAGCAACAGTAGCAGAGTCACGGTAAATCTTTCGTATGACTGTTTGAAGAAGATGGCAAATGATCCTGAATTCGCAAAAGAAATCGAATGGAATCTGTCGGGAGAAGTTGCTGCAAACTCAATGGTTTATGGATGGGCGCAGAGAGATGGTGTCGTACTTGGCGGAAGAACTATTACATATGATGCCAATGGAAACAGGCAGTCATCCTGTGGCGGCATGAGGACAGCAAATACGGGAAACGGAAATAACAATACTGATAAAATACAGAAGAAGTATAAGGAAGAGGAAGAACGCCTGTTAAAAGCCAGAAAGAAACGCGAAGAAAAGGAAAAGTTCGCTGAAAAAGTAGCTGAAAAGCGGGCAGAGAGAAAAGCCCAAATGGAAAGGGTGATGCGGGAACATACAGAAAAGAGCGCAATTAGAAGAGAACAGATAGAAAAGGAGAATGCCGTGCAGACACCTGTAGGGTTTTCCACAGGTATGGACAGATCTGCATCGACAGGTTTTGATATAAAGGCGTAAGGAATATTCCGCAGCAGACGGCTCAGATATGGCCCTGACTGACATGGAGCTGTTACATAACCGGACTTACCATAATGTTAGACAGCATTTTAAAAGGAGTGACGACTGCACAGTCGCCGCAAAATAAAATCTCCATATGAAAGCAGTAACTCTTACAGCGTGCGGTAAAAAACAGCACGCTTTTTTCTTGCATCGCGGCCCTTGAGAAAAAGCCCGCCGACTTTGCCGCGTTCCTCCGGCTGATGGAGGAGTCCGGCTTTTCCGTCAAGCGCGGGCGGGGTGGCGTGGTGTCGTTCCTCACTCCGGGGCAGGATAAATACACCCGGCTTCGGGCATCCACCCTCGACGCGGGCTTTGACCCCGAGGATATCCGGGCAGTGATCGCCGGGGAGCGGCCCCTCCCGGTGCTCCCCAAGGACGTGCAGCCCCCGGCAGGTGGGCCTTATCGTTGACATTCAAAAGCGCATGGCCGAGGGCAAGGGCCCCGCTTATGAACGCTGGGCCAAGGTCTA
>CANRWA010000148.1 GCA_947643415.1 uncultured Clostridia bacterium
ATGACAATGCAGCATGGGAACAAATGCTGATTGGTATCATCAGGGGGGCTCTTTGGGGAATGTCTATGGGATCTGTCCTGAGATTATTGGCAGAGAAGCCGAGAATCCTTTACATAGCAGCTACAGACGGGCGTTATGGCGGCGCTATGGCAGTGGGGGATGGAATCAGGGGTGTCCGTGCAGAGCGGAGGTTTTTGGATATTAGCACACCACTGGCAAAATGGAGTGAGGCAGTACGGGAGTTTCACCCCAATATTATTATAGGATACCCTTCTGCTGTCAAAATTCTGGCGGAACTGTCAGACAGGGAGAAGGAACCGCTGCATGTCAGGAGGGTAATCTCCTGCGGGGAACCTCTGAGTGCCGGACTGCGGAAGTTTCTTGAAAATGCGTTCCATGCAGAGGTAATCAATTTTTACGGTGCAAGCGAGTCCCTTGCCTTGGGGGTGGAACAGTGTGCGGATGAGGGAATGGTTCTATTTGATGACCTGAATGTGGTAGAAGTGGTTGATGGGGAGATGTATGTGACCTGCCTTTATAATTTCACGCAGCCGCTGATCCGATACCATATGTCCGACAAGCTTGTTCTGCATGAGGCAAAGCCTGATAAGAAACGCCGTTTATTCGAGTTCGCGAAGCGAAGCTCGCAATTGAGCGAAGCTCAATTTTTTACAAGGGCGGATGTGCTGCTGTGTCGTAATGAGGATGTGTTATGGTTTGAAAGGCCGGACGGCAGCAGGGAGTGTTTGCACCCCCTTTCCATAGAGGGATTTTGCATGGAAGGGCTGCGGGATTATCAATTCTGCCAGACTTCTGCGACTTCCTTTGAAATGCTGGCTGAGATAGGGGAGTCGGCGGAACCGGTAAGGGTAACAGGGGAAATACTCAGGCAGGTAAGAAAGCTGTTGGCAGATAAAAATCTGGAAGAAATCCAGTTTTCCGTCCGGTTTGTTGATCAGATTACACCGGATCAGCATACAGGAAAAAAACCGTTAATTATAAGAAGAATGGAGGACATGAAAAATGACAAGGACAAACATTATCGGAAAGCAATTTGATGAGGAGCGGGCGCTGTACCATTTACAGAATGCGGATGTGACAGACTGCATATTTGCAGGATCGGAGGACGGGGAATCCGTACTCAAAGAGTCTGTGAATGTGGAACTTAAAAACTGCCGTTTTTCCCTGCGTTACCCCCTGTGGCATGTAAAGGGTTTTGCCATGGCGGAATCTTCTATGGATGACAAAACCCGCGCGGCGATCTGGTATGCGGAAAATGGCGATATTACAGACTGTGTGCTGGGAGGGATCAAGGCGGTGCGGGAGTGTACGCATATTCGTCTGGAACGCTGCCAGGTGGAGTCACAGGAGTTTGGCTGGAAGTCGCAGGACATTACACTTGTTGATACGGATATCGTGTCCGAGTATTTATTCATGGACAGCCGGGATGTGAGGCTGCGCAGCGTAAAGATGAAGGGGAAATATTCATTCCAGTATATGGAGAACCTTGAGATTGACGATTGCGAACTGGATACGAAAGACGCTTTCTGGCACAGCAAAAATGTCACCGTAAGGGACAGTATCGTGAAAGGCGAGTATCTGGGATGGTTTTCCGAGAACCTGACGCTGATTAACTGCAAGATTATCGGAACACAGCCCCTGTGCTACTGCAAGAACCTGAAGCTTGTAAACTGTACCATGGAGGATACGGATCTCTCCTTTGAATACTCGGATGTGGAAGCGGATGTAAAAGGCCATATCCTTTCCGTGAAAAATCCCAGATCCGGCAGGATTATTGCGGACAGCGTAGGAGAGATTATCAGTGGCGAGGCCGTAATGGAATGTACGGGAGAGGTCATACTCCGGACGAAAACGGAGAAAGAGGCAGATAAAGCCGCTGAAATGAAAAGAGAGATTGCATGAAAGAGGCAGGGTGCAGCTTTAAGACTGAGGGGTGTAAAGATGTTAAGCGGTTACCAGACAGAGGAAGAACTGATTCAGAATATGGCAGATGCCGGCTGTAAGGAGGACATGGCTGCAGATGTCCTGAACTGCTTAAAGCAGGGACAGAAGAAGAAAGGGCTTATGTTGCTTCAGCGGCAGCGGAAGGCACTGCTGGATGGGATTCACAAAGACCAGTCCTGTATTGAGTATCTGGATGGTGTCCTGGGCGGGATGCGAAAAGGAGGCACATGATAGCAGAATATATTTGTAAAGGAATGTTGATCGGCCTTATATTCGGAGTACCGGCAGGAGCCATTGGCGCACTGACAATCGGGAGGACGCTGGAAAAGGGATTTGCAGCCGGTTTCCTGACCGGCATGGGTTCCTCGGCGGCAGATCTGATTTATTCCTGTGTAGGGGTGTTTGGCATTACGGTGGTTTCTGATGTTTTATCTGCTGGTCAGAGTATCCTTCAGGTCATTGGCGGAATATTGATTCTGCTTTTAGGATTTGGCATCCTTTGTCAAAAGAAAACAGCAGCAGTACAGAAAGAGTCAAAAGGATCACTGGCGTTTTGCTTTCTGTCGGCATTTACGACGGCATTGGTAAATCCGATGACTGTGCTCTCATTCATGGCGGCGTTTGCAGCTTTTGGAATACGGGGAGGGCTGGATGCAGGTCAGGGAACGGCTCTGATCACGGGAATTTTTATCGGGACGCTTTGCTGGTGGCTGGCACTCAGCGGTATCACGGCACATTTCCGGAACAGGGTAACGGGAAAAATATACCAGTGGCTGAACTGGATTTTGGGCTGCCTGATGATAGGGTTTGGCATAATAACGGCAGCTCAGGGATTAAGGAACGGTTTATGAGCAGCTCTTTCAGGGATTAGGGAGGAATAGTGTATGAAAAAGATAAGGCTGGCAGTTATTTCCATGTGTCTGATAAGCGTTCTGGCTGGATGCGGCAACCTGCCATCAAAGGAGGAACCACAGCAAAGTATAGCTGATACAGGGCCTCAAGGGTTATCCACAGAGTCTGATTCCACAGGTCAGGCGGAAGTATCGGGCAGCATGGAAACAGGAGAATTTATGTCCGTTCAGGAGAATATGGAGCAGATACAAAATGAGCAGATGATTCCTTCTGAGCCGGTGGATGAGAACAGTTTGGAGACGGAAGAAATGAATATATGGATGAAAGTAGATGACGAAGCTGTTGCAGTAGAATGGGAAGAAAATGATTCGGTCAGGGCGCTTATGGAGCTTCTCCGTGAACAGCCCATATCCATACAGATGTCCATGTATGGAGGTTTTGAGCAGGTTGGTTCATTGGGAACAAGCCTGCAGAGAAGTGATGAACAGACGACAACACAGGCAGGGGATATTGTCCTGTATTCCGGCAGCCAGATTGTGGTGTTCTATGGCTCCAATTCTTGGGCGTACACAAGACTTGGCAGGATTACGGACAAATCCACTGAAGAATTAGCAGAACTTTTGGGCAGTGGGGATGTGACAATCACATTGGAACTAAAGTAAAGATTTCAAATAGGAGGCTGCAAGCAGCAGATTGCTGGTGGGAGTTATGTCTTACAGACTGCCGATATTTGCCTCCAGACGGCTTAAAAACAGTTTTGCAGCCTTGGAAAAAACCTGATATTTCTTGGTAAAAAGGTATACATCTGAATATAGCTCTGGAGACAAGGGACGGAACGTCAGGGGGTGGCTGCCTGCGGTGTTGATCAATTCATCAATGCACAGGGCATAACCGATCCCGGCTTCCACCATAAGCCCTGCATTATAGATCAGGTTGTAGGTGGAAACGACATGGGGATTCACATTTGCCTCTGTAAAATATGCTTTCATACGTCCTCTGTTGGAGGTCTGGCTGGGCATGATCAACGGAAGATCTGCGAGCATGGCAAAAGAGATTGTTTCCACGTTCGCAAGGGGAGAATCCTTCCGCATAAGGATGCCCCATGCTTCACGCAGCGGGAGCTTCTTATAATCGTAGCGGGGAGTGATTTCCGGCTCCAGTAGGAAGCCCATATCCAGAAGCCCCTTGTCCAGCCGCTCAATGATGGCATCCGCATTGCTGCTGAAAAAGTGGAATCGGATGTCAGGATATTCTTCCTGTATCGACCGGATGATTTGCATAATGGTAAAAGTAGAGCGGTGTTCACCGCAGCCGATATAGACATCGCCGGAAATGCTCTGTTCATTTTCACGGAAAGCACTCTCGGTCTTGTCCATCAGGGAAATAATCTCCTGGGCACGGCCACGCAAAAACGTCCCTTCTTCCGTCAGAGTAATTTTTTTCCGACCGCGGACAAGAAGCTGTCTGCCCAGGGCTTCTTCTAAATCCATCATTTGTTTGGACAGTGTGGGCTGTGAAATATGGAGATATTCAGCGGCTTTCGTAATGCTTTGTTCCTCGGCAACGGCGAGAAAATACTGCAGCAGGCGGGTTTCGATCATAGGGGATGCTCCTTTTTATTCGTAAAATCTATCTAGATATATTTTATATAGCTTTTTGTTATTTTGCAATAAAAAAATGAGGGGATAGTGTGGAAAGAAGTTCTAACGCTCACGCCAGAGGGCGTTTCGCGAAGAACTTCTAAGTTCCACACCGGAGAATGCCCAAAATACGGCATTCTCCATACGCATTTGTGCCTGCGCATAGCGAACATAGTTCGCATTAAAGTTCGCAGGCTATGGGAAAGGCATGGTTATTAAAATGCAGGAAAAAACAACGGTTTGTCAGATATTAACAGAGGAAGGCGCTGACCCGGCAATGCTGGAGCAGTACCGGCGTTATCAGGAGACAGGGAACATACAGGGACAGTGCGGGCTGATCTGCCGTTTCCGAAGGGAAAAAAATGAAGAATTGAAAAAGGGAAAAGAGCAGCTTGCCTGTCTGGACTATATGATTGCAAAGGTGGAAAATGCCAATGAAAAGTAAAAGACGCTGGTGGAAAAAAGCGCTTTTGATGACAGCCATGTTGATCCTGCTGGTTATCATAATTGCCATAGTCATGTTTTGGAGGGTAATAAGAACGGCGGCCAGTGTGGAAAAGCTGGAGGATGGTCTGTATTCCATGGAATATCGGGGAGATTATCATTTTGATGGTTTTCTGGAAGCCGGGGGTGCGTCTTCCGATCTGGCAGTAGCCGATTATGTGATTGGGGATATTGCTTACGGACTGGTTGATCTTCACTTACAGGGACATGGCTTTGGGTGCAGTACCATAGCTGCGGTGGGTGAGACGGGTGGAAGGCTGTATGACCGTAATTTTGACTGGGGATTTTGTAACGCCATGATTGTGCAGACTGCGCCGCCGGACGGCTATGAGTCTGTTTCCACGGTCAATATGGACTTTTTGAACATAGGGCTGGAATCGCTTTCGGAAGACATGCGGATGCGTATTTTGTCAGCGGCGGCGCCTTATGCACCGATGGATGGAATGAATGAAAAGGGATTGTGTGTCGCCGTGCTGATGATTGAGGACCGGCCTGCCTTTTCGCAGGATACGGGGAAACCGGATCTGACAACGACCACAGCAGTCAGGCTTTTGCTGGACAGGGCAGCCAGTGTGGAGGAAGCGGTAGAACTGCTTTCCGGATATGACCTCCATGCATCGGCGGGAATGATGGTGCATTTTTCCATAGCGGATGCTTCGGGACGCAGCGTGGCAGTGGAATACATAGACAATGAAATGCGTGTTGTGGAAACGGATATAGCAACCAATTTTTATCTGTCTGAGGGAGAAAAATATGGGATTGGCTCAGAAGAATCCCATATCCGGTATGAAATTTTGGATGCTCTTTTACAAGAACGAAAAGCTTTTACCATGGAAGACATACGGGATGCGTTAAGCAGCGTCAGCAAGCATAATTTTGATTCTCCCTTTGCATCTACGGAATGGAGCATTGTTTATAACCAGCAGACGGGAGAGGTTCTGTATTACCACAGAGAAAATTATGATAACAGTTACTCTTTTCGGTTGGAGAGGAAATAAAAAGATGAAAGAGATCATTTATCAGGGAACAAATATGGTAAAAATTTTTGGGGAGACAACTGTTTTACAGGGAATCAGCCTGAAACTGTATAAAAGCGATTTTACGGTCATCATGGGTTCTTCCGGTTCCGGTAAGTCCACCCTTCTTTATGCGATCAGCGGAATGGACCGGTTAAGCGGGGGACAGCTTTTCTATAAAGGAAAACAGTCCGATGGAATGCTTGATATTGCCCATGCCTCGGAAAAAGAGCTGACCCGTCTTAGGGCGGAGAATTTTGGGTTTGTGTTCCAGCGTACCCATTTAGTCAGCAGTCTGACACTGGAGGAAAATATACGCATGGCGGGGCTGATCTGAGGTTCCAT
>CANRWA010000149.1 GCA_947643415.1 uncultured Clostridia bacterium
GATTCAATAAAATCGGGTTCCCTAGTTTTGTTTAACGACAGGATGGTACGCTCGAGCAATCGGGCCGAACTGTCTATTCAGCTGTATTGAAATTATATTCCGCAAAACCCAGGATGTCAACTATAAAAAATTTTGTTTTTACACGCTTACTGTCCTTACGCATAACCATCTGTATTTCGGGCACACTATCAGCGAGGTGATATCTATGTCTTATATTTCAGATGAAATACGCCCGAAGTTGGACACTCTGTCCATTGACCTGAAAAATGAAATACTGAAACGCGATGTTCCCCTAAATACCATACACGATTTGATACGTGTTCTGGAGGATATTGTCGCTGAGTCTGAGAACTGACGGCATCAATTTTAACATTGTTTATTTGAGAAAGGAGACGCTCATGAAACCACAGGCATGCCACAGAGGGAACACTTCTGCCTATGATGACGGAAATATTCCTGAAATTGACCTTCCCGGAACATCTAACGCATCACGGGACATTCCGTCCGAATTTGATAATAATGTACCGAAATTAGATGAAGATTCCCGCCCAAGACAGGACGGTCCCGGAGGAAATTAATTTTAAAAGAGACAGCAGCCTGCATTTAGCGATGCCGGCTGTTGTCCTTTTATAATTCAAAAAACTACAGCAATTTCCCATACTTTACCTTCCCGAAAATTTTTCCCGCTTTTTTGATATGATATCCGCAGCTACGATAAATATCAGAGTAAAGCCCAAAATCACTCCTATATTGACAAGGATCGGCCTAACCGATGTAAAGCTGACATCTTCCATAGTTTTCAAAAACTCATTTGTCTGGATATACCAATAGGACGGCAGGATATGCGCCGCCTTCAGCACAGAATCCGGAAGCCACTCTGCCGGAACGAAAGCGCCGCACAGAAAGCTTGAGCCAAGCGCCACCACATTAACGATTCCGTTCAGTGCATTTTTGTTTCCGACAAGATTCCCGATAAGGAAAGCAATTGCCAAGGAGCATACCATAAATACAAAAGAATTTGCCACATACAGAAGTCCCTGCGCGGTGAACATAACTTTTCCTACTAAGACAAAACTCAAAATCACATAGAGCAGCCATAGTGCAAACGCAAACAAGCCGTTTGACAGCAACAGCAGGCGGTTCATTTTCCGATAGTCCATACTGCTCACTGCAGTTCGCCTGCGGATTTTCTCTTCCCGAAAGCTGGACAGCACCAGGCAGATGACATACACACATCCCGCCAACAGGCTATAGTTCAAGAAATTATAATAAAACGCCGCTTTCTCTAAATTCCCTGTATCCAGTTTTGACGTAACCTCCACGGAAACCTGTTTTTCCAGGATCCCACTGACTGCAGCCGCCAGTTCTTCTCCGTCCTCCGCATATTTTACATAAGCCCTTGCAGTCTTTAGATAGCGCGACAAAAGCATCTCCGCATATGACGAATGATAGTCCCCGGTGCTTTTGACTTCCAGCTCCGTCTCCCTGCCCTCTAGAAAATCCTTCCCGTAATTTTCCGGAATGTACAAAATATAACTGACATCCCTATAAAACAGGGCGTCGTCCAGCTCCTCTTCTTTCATTTCTCTAATTTCACAATTCTCTGCCATATACGAAAGCAAGCCCCGGGTAATCCCTGCGTTTTCATCCCGATTGATAATAGATATCTCCGGCCTGCTTGCCGTAAATCCCATACTGCTCTCATTTGTCTGCATTTGAAAACCGCCGAACCCAACCAGAAGAACTGTATATAAAATAATCGGTATCCTGCATTGGTTCAGCACTTTCAAGAACGCTCTAAATACTGTCATATTTCTGCCTCCTCAATCCTAATACCGAGAACAAAATCATACTAAATGCAAACACCAGAAGACTGGCCGCATTCTGCCAGTAACGGTCAAATGTATCATAATAATAAAGCGCATACAGTCCATCCGTAATCATATTCGCCGGATTGAGAAGATTGAGCAGCGGAATATTTTTGTCCACAAGATATTTCATGGTAATCCCCATCATCCCCGACAGAAAACATCCCGCCATAGTCACGGAAATCACGATACCTGTCTTTACATTATCGCCGGATTTTACAAGAACCGCAATGGCAATTCCCACGGACAGCCCAGCCAGTCCGCCGCACAATGCCAGCAGCACAATCAGGGGCAGATGATTCCCATAATCCACATGCAGCACAAAAATTGTAAATGCAAACAACAGCGCTACGCCAACCATCTGAATCACATAACCTGCCAGTACGCTGCTGAGGATCATCCGGCTCTTTCCCACAGGGCTTACTGACACCCGTTTCCCCTTGCTGCTCATATTCGCCAGATTTTGGTTCACCGCCACCATTCCTAAAATCCCGCCATATAGACAAGTCATTGCAATCAGTGTATAAAATTCAATCATTGTATAACTCAGATTAGCCCCCGAAATATCCCGTATACCCCCATTTTCACTGTCAACCAGATTCATAACCTCTTTACTGAGCTGTTCATAAAATTCTGCTGTAGGCATTTCTCCCTGCTGTATCCGGCGCTCCGCTGTATTTCGCACGATTTCTTCCGTTTGGTAAATTTCCTCCACCACATATTTCAACACTGTCTCATTAATCCCGTCAGACGCAACCGTCACCTGTGGCTCTCCATCTGCCAGCATAAAATATCCTGCGATTTCTTTTTCCGAGAGCAGGCGTTTCGCCTCCTCTTCGCTCACATACTTCGTACAAAATACTTGCTCTCCGCTCGCCTCGTCACTCAAAGCTTCCAATGATTCCTTCCACATTTCACTTTCACGGAAACCTGTGTTTTCCACTACCGCAATGTCAATCACATGGAGCTTTTCACTATCTTCAATGTCAGAAAAAGCCATATAAAAAAAAGCGCCCAGAATAACAGGAAAAGCAAAGGTCCAGAAAATCAGCATTTTATCTCCCAAAAGCGTCTTTACCGTATACTTAAAATTATGCCAAAACATTCAGTCTCGCAGCTCCTTTCCCGTGAGTTCCAAAAAGACGTCGTTCAGCGTCGGCCGTTCAGAATAGATTTTACTGTAGCTGATATTCCTTTTCTTTAAAAACTCCATGAGTTCAATCAGGTTATTCTTTCCCTGCCGATAGGCAACTGACAGACTCTGCCCGTCATATGCCGCCCCGTCTACATGGGCAAGCTGCCTGATTTCCTCAAGGCATTCCTTCGCCAGGGCATTTGTCTCCACGGTAACCTTCTCTTCGATGCGCGCCAGTTTCTTTAACGAATCACATGTACCGTCTGCTAAAATCTTTCCTTTGTCCAAAATAATCACTCTGTCGCAGATGATTTCCACTTCCTCCATATAATGGGTAGTGTATACAATCGTCGCCCCCTGATTCCGCAGTGTCATGATGCCGTCCAGGATATTGTTGCGGCTCTGAGGATCCACCGCCACCGTCGGCTCATCCAGAAAAATCAGCTTCGGTTTGTGGGCAATTCCACAGGCAATATTCAGACGCCTAAGCAGCCCTCCTGAAAGCTGCCTGGGACGGAACTTCTTATATTCTTCCAGCCCCACCAGCGCTATCGCCTCTTCAATGTACTGCTTTCTGATAGCTTTGTCCCGTATATACAGTCCGCAGAAATAGTCAATATTTTCATACACTGTCAGCTCCTCAAACACTGCCACATCCTGAAATACCACACCGATTTTCCTTTTAATCTCATACGCATCCGGCCTCATTTCACTGCCGAAAATGCGAATGCTCCCGCTGCCAAAATTCAACAGGGACAAAATGCAGTTCATTGTAGTAGATTTGCCGCTGCCATTCGGTCCCAGCAGACCCAGAATCTCCCCTTCTTGAACCTCAAAAGATAAATCGTCCACCGCTTTCACTGCTTTATATTCCTTCGTCAAATTTCGAACCTCTATCACATTCTGCATCTAATCGTCCTCCTGATCCTGCATCTCATTTCCTTACACCACCTTCTCTTTCTATGTAACTCCCCGCCAAACAGCCCTTTTCGGCTTAAGGAACTGTCAATACCTTCCGGCGTAAACTCTTTTTGCCTCTGACGTCCATTTCCTAATAAACTCTGTCTTTGCATTCGTATAAGCATCTCTATCGTGTTCATACCGCTTCCACAGCTGCAATTTCATTGCTTCATATTCCTTAGCTATTTTTATATGTTTATTCAAGTAATCTCTAAAATACAATTCATCATTATCTCCGGCATAGCGAATGTGTACATGAAAAACTTTATCTGCAAATCCATCTTTCGTATATCCACGATTAAACGATATTCTATCTTCTTCTGCTGACATACGGATAAATCCGTTCTTTTCAATTACCTTTGCAGTATTCTGAATATCGGAATCCTTTGATATTTCAATCAGTACGTCAACAATATCCTTTGCCCATATCCCAGATATAGCCGTACTCCCAATATGGCTAATTCTCTCAACCGGGCACTCAGACAATATGTTTTTTAAGAAAGATTCGATTTCATCATAAAATATATTCCACTTATCGTCATGTGCAACAAGGAATATGGGAAATAACTCCCATAATTCTTCTAAGGACATTTCTGATAATTCTTTTTGCATTCCAATTTTCCTCACAAGTTTGACTTTCTTGTTCTATTTTCCTTTTCTAAATTATACACAAAAATATACGTTTTTTCAATTTTCGAACTTCTTTTGTTTAAGTAACGCTCCCACAACAGCAGGCTAGTGTTGCTTCGTTTCTCTTGACTTTCATTAAACATATATACTATACTCCTTGTAAAGTTTGAAAGATTAATGAGGTAATATTTATGACAATACGAGCAGAACAACCGGCTGACTATGACTCCATATATCTGGTAGTTAAAAATGCTTTTGAAACCGCTGAACAAAGCGATGGCAATGAACACAATTTAGTAAATTCCTTACGGCAAAGCAATGCATTTATTCCCGAATTGTCATTAGTATGCGAAATTAATGGACAGATTGTCGGACATATTATGTTTACCAAGCTGCAAATAGACGGGCATACTGGTTTAGCACTGGCTCCGCTATCTGTATTGCCCCAATATCAAAGACAGGGTATTGGCACTTCTCTGATACTGGAGGGACATAAAATAGCCCAAACACTTGGTTATAGTTATTCCGTTGTATTAGGCAGCGAAAAATACTACCCCCGGATTGGTTATTTACCTGCTGAAACATTTGATATTCGCCCCTGTTTTGAAGTTCCAGGCAAAAACTTTATGGCATACAAACTTTATGAAAATGCTCCCCTAATATCAGGAATTGTTAAATATGCTGAAGAATTTGGCATCACCTAAATATAATGCGGTAGGTAGATTCCACAGCGAATCCGAAAATCAAACAAAGAAACTTCCAGCGGATGTTTCGTAGTTTCATTTTTCGGAGAGCCAGCCAAGGGTTCAAAGGGAGTGGAACTCCCTTGCAAGTTTAGGATGTGCCCGGACAGGGTGCATCCGGTGCCAAATGGCATATTCAAAGAAAACTGAAACCCGTTGAACGGCGGTTAGGTACTCTGAAAAAGCACTTACAGCAAGCCGACATTTATTTCAAGTGTAAGGGAAAGAATCCGCTGACCGAAGCCGAGCAAATCTTATTCACAACGGCGAAAGATTATCCCGAAGGCGTGATGAACGGCAAGACCACAATCCCGAGCATGGAAAGAAGAATATACCAAGCTGACCGCCGAGAGGAAAAAACTCAATCAGCGGTATCTTGCATTGAAAGAGGAAGTGAAAGAAGCAGAGAAAATCAGAAAGAGCGTTTACAGTATCTTGCGGCAGGAACAGCGAGAACAACAGCCCCACTGAAAGCAGGATATGGAGCGATAACAGGCAAGGCGGCGAGATTGTCAACATCTGCCCCGCCGCCTTGTTTTGGACTTTTATTAGACCGATAAACTAGAATTGAACAAAATCGCTGCGCGATGGCCTGCCAAGGTTGTGGCATAGCGATTTTTTGTTTTCTGTAACAAAAAGCAGTGGAAAGCAAGTCCTAAAAGTAGTATTGTTAAGTCACCACAACAAAACAATCAAACAGGATCGACCTTCCCACTGCCTATGAAAAGAATACCATCCTTCCGCTTGTTTGGCAAGCGGTTTTATGACCCAAATGCACCTCCGTGTAAAGCAGTGTTTTGATTACTACTGATTTTACATGGAGGATTTTATTATGTATGATAAATATTTAGAACAGCTTGAGGAAGCCGGAAAAATCCGCAACCTCAAAGAACGTTCCATCAATTG
>CANRWA010000150.1 GCA_947643415.1 uncultured Clostridia bacterium
TCTGAAACAATTATTCTGCGTGAATGTATCAAAGACTTAATTTTCGTTGTACTAGTACAATAAGATTAGGAGGATTATTTATATGTTATTACGGATTTCAATGCCGAACCGGTTTCAATTTCGGATGATGCCGGACTGGAAAAATATTTTCTTTCACTCAGGTGGAGATATCCATTATATTGGCGGGGCAGAGATTCTTCCAGCGCCGCTTGAGCCGGGGGAGGAGGCGGCATGTATTGAGTGTCTGGTAGATGAGGATAACGATGCGGCACGGAATAAACTGGTGGAGCACAATCTCCGTCTGGTGGTCTACATAGCAAAGAAGTTTGACAATACCGGGGTGGGGGTGGAAGATCTGATTTCCATAGGAACCATTGGGCTTATGAAGGCGATCAACACATTTAACCCGACAAAGAATATAAAGCTCGCTACCTACGCATCCCGCTGCATTGAAAATGAAATTCTCATGTATCTTCGCCGCAACAACAAGACGAAGATGGAGGTGTCCATTGATGAGCCGCTGAATGTGGACTGGGATGGCAATGAACTGCTTCTTTCCGACATACTGGGCACCAGTGAGGATATTATTTATAAAGACATTGAAAGGGAGGTGGACCGCAAACTATTACGGAAGGCACTGGAAACTCTTTCAGAGAGGGAGCGTACCATTATCTGCCTTCGTTTTGGGCTGGGAGATGTTCAGGGAAAGGAACTGACACAGAAGGAGGTGGCAGACCAGTTAGGGATATCCCAGAGTTATATCTCCCGTCTGGAGAAGAAAATCATGAAGCGGCTGAAAAAAGAGATCCTTCGTCTGGAAGGACACTGATCAGCACAAGAACCGCGGTTCTCAGCCGGACCATTGAGGCTTATGGGATGGTTCTTGGGAGGTCCGCGGTTCTCAGCCGGACCTTATTCCAAATGATTCTTCATTGTGTTCAGTGCGTTTTTTTCAAGCCGGGATACCTGCGCCTGGGAGATATGGATCTCCTCTGCCACTTCCATCTGTGTCTTTCCCTGGAAATACCGCAGGTTGATAATATGGTTCTCCCTTTCCGGCAGGGTGTCCATAGCATCTTTCAATGACAGTTTCTCCACCCAGCTTGATTCTTTATTTTTCTTGTCACTGATCTGATCCATAATATATAAGGTGTCGCCTCCCTCTGAATATACCGGTTCATAGAGGGACACCGGGCTCTGTATGGCATCCAGGGCAAAGGCGATATCCTCTGCCGGGACATCAATGATCTTGGCGATATCTTCGAGAGTGGGTTCTTTTTCCTGCTTTTTCATCAGTGCTTCTTTTGCATATATCGCCTTATATGCTGTGTCACGCAGGGAGCGGCTGACACGTATGGCACTGTTGTCACGGAGATAGCGGCGGATCTCACCGATGATCATCGGTACGGCATAAGTGGAAAATTTTACCTCCTGTGTCACATCAAAATTGTCGATTGCTTTAATAAGGCCGATGCAGCCGATCTGGAAGAGGTCATCGATATTTTCGTTGCTGTTGTTGAAACGCTGGATAATGCTGAGGACCAGACGGAGATTTCCTTTGATATAAGTTTCTCTTGCTTCTTTATCACCCTGCTGTATTTTTTTGAATAATTCGACTTTTTCATCATTGGAGAGTAGTGGCAGTTTGCTTGTATTGATTCCGCATATTTCAACTTTGTACTGAGCCATGATATCCTCCGTTCCTGTTATAATCAAAGAGCATTTTGTGAATTCCGGCATTGGTTTGGTCCGTCGCCGGGTAATACATATCATTGACAATTGAGGAACGATTTATGCGTGAACAGATACAATAATATTAAGAGAAATTTGGCTGCCGGATACCTCCCTGAATACCTGTGTCTGGAGGTGTCCTGCAGAAGAAATGGAGAATATGAGAATCTGTGATCTGAAAGAAAAAGAAGTGATCAATGTCTGTAATGGGGAACGCCTTGGATTTGTGGAAGATGTGGAATTTGACCTGTGTACGGCAAAGATTACCCACATCATAGTGCCGGGGCCATGCAGGTTTTTTGGTGTGCTGGGCAGGGAGGAAGAATATGTCATTGACCTGTGCCACATATGCAAGATTGGATGTGACCTGATCCTGGTGGAGGTAGATATGGAGAAAGTAACAAGGAAATGCAAAGAAAAATGTTGCCCTTAAAGCCTTTACTTTCACAGGAAAATACATTATACTGTTGATAAATATTTATGATAAAGGAGAGAAAACCAATGAAATGCCCATTTTGTGGAGAGGAGAACACAAAAGTGATAGATTCCAGGCCGGCAGATGACAACAGTTCCATTCGCAGGCGCCGGAAGTGTGAAAAGTGCGGCAAGCGTTTTACGACATATGAAAAACTGGAGACCATTCCTCTTGTAATCATTAAGAAAGATGAAGCAAGAGAACCTTATGACCGTTCCAAGATTGAGAATGGAGTGTTCCGTTCCTGTATTAAGAGACCCGTCTCTGTGGATCAGATCAATGCGTTGGTGGACAGCGTAGAGAGTGCAGTTTTTAATCTTGGCGAGCGGGAAGTGCCAAGCAGCCTGATCGGTGAGATCCTGATGAATAAGCTTCAGGAACTGGATCAGGTGGCATATGTGCGGTTTGCATCGGTATACCGCGAATTTAAAGATGTAAATACATTTATGGATGAGATCAAGAAGCTGCTTGACCAGCAGGCGAATTGAGAGCTGGCACAATATATTGAAAAATACTTGCAATCACAGGAAAGATATGGTATTTTGTACATATAGATTGATCCTCGGAAGAGGAGGACGTATGTACAGTCATGTATATGGAGCGGATGTTTTTGGCATGGAGTCAAGGGTGATCCGCATAGAGGCAGACGTCAGCGATGGTCTGCCTGTTTTTGATATGGTTGGTTATCTTGCCTCTGCTGTGAAAGAGGCAAGGGAGCGGGTCCGGATCTCTGTGCGCAATATGGGGATCCGCTTTCCGGCGAAACGGATTACCATCAATCTCTCCCCGGCGAATCTGCGCAAAGAGGGGACTTCTTTTGATCTGCCTATCGCAATCTCTCTTTTAACTGCTTTTGGTTATCTTTCTGATGATATTACCAGAGATACGATGTTTATAGGGGAACTGGGCCTGGATGGGACAGTGAGGAGTGTAAGAGGTGTGCTTGCCATGATCCTGCAGGGAAGAAAACAGGGGATAAGGCGTTTTCTTGTCCCTGCAGAAAATGCCGCAGAGGGCGGTGTACTGGAGGATATTCAGGTTTATGGCATCCATAGCTTGAAGGAAGCCATGGAATTTTTACGGGGAGAGCAGAATCTGGTTCCCCTGCATTTCTCTTTTGATGAATTGCCGGAGAGTGAGACGAATGAACCTGATTTTTCTGAGATATGCGGGAATGCCAGGCTGAAAAGGGCTGCAGAGATCGCAGTGAGCGGACGGCACAATCTTCTTATGATCGGACCGCCCGGTTCCGGAAAGACTATGCTGGCAAGAAGGATCCCTGGGATTATGCCGGTGATGGATCTGGAAGAGAGTCTGGAGGTCACCAGATTGTACAGTATATGCGGTATCCTTCCCAAAGATGCCCCGGTGGTGGTCCGCCGGCCATTCCGGACACCCCACCACACGGTTACTGCCACGGCGCTTACAGGCGGGGGAAGGATTCCGATGCCTGGCGAGATCACTCTGGCATCCAAAGGCGTATTGTTTTTGGATGAACTGCCAGAGTTTTCAAGAAATTCCCTGGAAGTTCTCCGGCAGCCCCTGGAAGAACATAAAGTTATGGTGTCCCGTGTGGGGCATTCGGAAGAATATCCTTCTGACTGTATCTTTGTTGCGGCGATGAACATCGCAACACCGAAATTGATACAATGCAAAATTGCTGAAATGCCTGAAAATAAGCCTTTTCACGGATTCCGCCATTTTGTTTTTTCGGTTTTTGAGCCTTTTTTCCGTTTCGGAAGCTGTTTCGCCCTCCGATTTTGCACCTCCTTTTAACGATAGCAGGCAATCGTTAAAAGGTTTAAATGGGGCAGAGTCTTGTGCAGGAAGCGATAAAAAATATCTAACAGCCGCCCAGGCGGCTATTTCAAATTGATGCCATAGGATTTTGGGTACTTGCAGGCAAAAGTATTGAAGAATGGCTTAAAATCAAGGGATTTTGAGCGTAGAGGGGTTCACCGGAGCGGTTGGTGAGCCTCTTTTTTTTGCGTTTTTGATGCCGCTGATAGAGGGGCGATTGGGGCGGAATTATACTATCACGCAAAAGTCGGCAGTTTCCGTGATAGTATCCGAGTTTTGCGTGAAAGTATAAGAGTTTCCGTGATAGTATGGAGTTTCGCCTGTTTGTAGAAAATGCTGTTGAAATTTGGGGGATATTATCGAATTTTGTCAGGGTGTCTCCTTTCTCGGCAGATACGAACACGAAAAGCCGACAAAGCCCGTAAATCCGCCACTTTTGGCACTACATAGCTTTGAAAGTTACATTATTTCCGTGTGCTTTTAAGGGCATTTTTACATTAGAGAGGGTGCGAACATTTGTTCTGGGGTTCTTTTGCCTGATAGTTTATACTCGCAGGCAAAAGTCGATTATTATCACGGAAACTCGGATACAAACACGGAAACCTCTGTACTATCACGCAAAAGTCGATACTATAAGGGGTTTCCGTGATTGTATAAGCAGTTTTCGTGATAGTATACAGAAAAATAACAAAAAGAGAATGGAATATTGATCAAACAAAAAAAGAGGCTGTGCAGGCTCTTTTATTTTGCAAGTCTGTATGTTATAATACATTTTGTATGTGAAAACAAATATGAGGAGGAATCATGGAGCAGGTTTCGTTGAAGATAGGAGAGCGGCTGAAAGAAATCCGCAACACAAGGCAGCTTACGCTGGATGATGTTGCAGAACTGACAGGCGTAAGTAAGCCCATGTTAGGGCAGATCGAGCGGGGGCAGTCCTCGCCCACCATCAACATATTATGGAAGATTTCAACAGGACTGAAAATACCTTTGTCTTTTTTCTGCAAACAGGAGGAAGCGGAGTACACGGTGGCCGGGCTTGACGAAAAGGATGTGATTACGGAAGAGGACGAAGGAATGAGAGCATACCCGCTGTTTCCTTTTGATCCGATAAGGAACGTAGAAGTGTTTTATATTGAGTTTGACGCAGGGGTGCGCCATGATTCACTTCCTCATGTGACTGGCGTGGAGGAATATATTTTTTTGGTGCATGGGACACTGAAAATGGTAATAGGTGAGAAGGAAGTATTATTGCTGGAAAAGCAGTCAATACGGTTTGGTGCAGACATTTCCCACGCATACCACAATATTTCAGATAAATCATGCGCCGCTTATAATGTGATATTTTACCCGAACAATTAAAGGAGGAAACGGAAAATGTATAAATTAGTACAAGTCAGTGAGAAATGCTATTACATAAACTGCCCGGCAAAGATCGGTGTCTATGTTGCGGACAAGGATAATGTCTATCTGGTTGACAGCGGGAACGATAAGGATGCCGGGAGGAAGGTCAAACAGATACTGGAAAAGAACGGCTGGCATCTGACGGCCATACTGAATACCCATTCCAACGCAGACCATATTGGCGGAAACAAGTACCTGCAGGGGCAGACAGGGTGTAAGGTTTATTCCGGCGGCATAGAGGCGGCTTTCACAAAATACCCGGTCTTGGAGCCGTCCTTCCTTTACGGCGGTTATCCGTGTAAGGAATTGCGGCACAAATTCCTGATGGCGCAGGAGAGCGATGTGACAGATTTTTCGGACGAAAGTTTCCCGAAGGAGATTGAGGTGATACCATTGCCGGGGCATTTCTTTAACATGGTGGGGTTCCGTATGCCAGACAATGTGGTGTTCCTTGCGGACTGCATCAGCAGCAAGGAGACACTGGATAAATATGCGGTTTCCTTCATTTATGACGTGGGCGCATATCTGGAAACGCTGGATAAAGTGGAGCAGATGGAGGCGGATATGTTCGTCCCCGCCCATGCGGAAGCCTCTGTTGATGTAAAGGAACTTGTCCGCTATAACAGGGATAAGGTGCAGAGCATCGCGGAACATATTTTATCCATCTGTGAAGAACCAATGTGCTTTGAGCGGATTTTGCAGGAAGTG
>CANRWA010000151.1 GCA_947643415.1 uncultured Clostridia bacterium
ACGGTGCAATTCTAACAAATGGCAAATGAAAACAAGGAAAATGCGAAATGTACCGGCTCTTGCTATCATACTTAGTTTCGTATTGACAATGACAGGATGTTCAGATGACGGAAAAAGCCAGAATTTTATTCCCGCGAGCAATGAGCCAAGCAGCCGCGCTTGCGCGGATATTGGGCGAATGCCGCGAGGGTCAAATACTCCGCCCCTTGGGGCGGGGGATTTGACTTATAATTCATCGGCGGAATATGATTGTATGGGCTATGAAATAACACAGGACGCAGAAACTTTTGACTATTATCTTAAAAATGCTTCCACGGGAGAAATGCTTCATTTAGTACGCTCACCTATGTTTGGGGCGTTTTCTGATGAAGAAAAGGTATGTGCGTTTTGTGTATGTCCACCATATTTATATTATACGACATCGGTTACGGAAAGCTATGTAAACCGCATCGGAAACTATAACAGCAGCATAACAAAGGTGTCGGTGATAGAACTTAATTTAGATACCTTTGAGGAAAAAATCGTTTTTGAACAGATTACAAATTCTGGTCGTTCCCTCTTTGGCATTGATTATGAGACGGGTGATAAATGGAAATTTTTAGAGTTCCATTACGGTTTTTTCATAAATAATGACAGCATATTTTTCATTGGCAATGATGGCATAACAGAAGTAAACCGTCTCACGAAAGGCATTACAAAACTTGACATCCCTACAAGTGGAAATATCTCATTCGATGGAGAAAACATTTTTTACAAAAACGAGCAATCGGTTTTAACAAGGTATCATGTTCTAAGCGGCGAAACTTTTACTTATGAAAAAGTAGTTGCGTATGATTTCTGCATTGATGAGCAGTCGATTTATTATGTATCCAGAACAGACGGAAGTCGTGTATATTCCTGCAACAAGGATGGGAACAACAAAAGATTGATTAGCGATACGCCCGCAATGTCGGTTACTTGTGATGCCGGCAACATTTATATATTAGCAAAAGAAAGCGGGGAGAACATCGTTTTATCAAAAAGTCGTTGAATAATTCGTAACAGTCCAGCCCAGGACTTTGCATTTACTGCAAAGTCCGTAAGAACGAGTAAATTCAGCCAGAGAATCCAGCCTTTTGCCAAAGGCAAACTTTAAATGGGCTGGATTCCGTAACAGCGAAGCCGAAGGCTGAACTGTTACAATAATGCCTAATTCTTGACCAGTTTTTGACTTTCCTATGAAACAATATATTTTGGAAAAAGGAATGAGGAACAAATGCGGCAATGGATAAAAAACAACACAGAAAGAGAAAAAAGGTCAAACGGCTTGTGATAGCTTATCTGCTCAGGGCAGTCGTTATACTGATACCAGTAACAATGATAATACTTATGGTTTGCGGCTGTCTTTACATATGCGAAAAGTTTACAAAGGAAGATGAAAAAACAGATATATGCACAGATATATATACCAATACATATACAGATACCAATGCATATACAGATACGAACGCTGGCAATGGCGCTGCTCCTATTACTTCAACAGCTGACTACGTTTCAAAGTTTTGCGTCATCATAGATGCAGGACATGGCGGAAGTGACGGTGGGACTGTCAGTGGAAAGATTATAGAAAAGGATATTAACCTTTCGGTTGCATTGAAGTTAAAAACGATTCTGGAGGATAACAATATAAAAGTTGTCTTAACCAGAAGTTCTGACGAGAATATAAGCCTTGCACAGCGTACTTCTATTGCAAACGAATCCAATGCAGATTTCTTTATCAGCCTTCATTGCAACTATTATGAAGATGATGCGCAGATAGCAGGTTTGGAATGTTATTACAATAGTCCAGACGCAACGGAAAGCAAAGCATATGCAGAAAGCATAATCCATGCAGTTTCGCTAAGCAATGACGTGAAAACGAGGGATGCAAAAACCGAAAACTATTATGTTTTGCGAAATGCTCAAATACCTGCTGTTTTGGTGGAAATGGGATTTCTTTCAAATTATTCTGAGAGTCAAAAGCTGTTAAGTGACGACTATCAGGAAATCTTGGCACAGAGAATGGCAGAGGGAATTTTTAACGTAACCGCCAAATAATACCGCGGTCAGATATAAAATTCCCCCAGCCCTTTGCGAGTTGGAGTAATTCACTATAATTCACATGCGATTTTTGATAGATTGGAGTTTTTTACTCCAAGGTGCCATCTCTACCATTGTGTAGACCACCACACTGGCATTCGCTCCGTCCACAGAATTGCTGAACAGCCAATTCTTGCGGCCCACTGCGAATGGACGGATCGCATTCTCGCTGAGATTATTGGTAAAGCTGCACCGCCCGTCTTCCAGATAGGTCTCCGCTGTATCACGCCGATTGAGAACATAATTAACCGCTTTATCCATCCAGGTATCTGCTGTAGCCTTCCTGGAACTCCCTTGTATGAAATCCAGAAATATTAGTTTGGATAAATACAGTCAGGTCAGGAGGAAAGGGAGAAGCCTTAAGGAATACTTCAATAAAAGAAAATGAAAGAAAAGCCATAGCCTCGCGATAGAAGTTATGACTTTTCTTTTCCCTCGATGAGATATTCATAGGAAACATTGAAAATCTCAGTAAGCGCTTTTAATTCCACATCTGTGACGTAGCGTTTATTGGTCTCAATTCTGGTAATCACATTTTTATCCATATCATACCCATTAAGCTGAAGCTGGTAGGCTAAGAGCCGCTGTGACATATTATGCTGGCGGCGGAGTTCTATGAGCCTCTGGCTGATCAGATTTTTCTCCCCGGTGGATGTTTTCGGTTTTGGCATATTTCTAATCCCTCCTGCAAATAGTGTTGGCAGGTTTGTCTCACTTTTTGCACTTTTATTAGATTTTACATGGAATTAGGAATACAATCGGTTGTAAAAGCGAGACAAGAAATATACGAAAACAGAATGAATCGGTTGGAGAAAAACAGAAAAATAAGAAAGAATGGGAGTGTAAGAGAAATTTAAGAAACGGTTACTTTTCCGGTTTAGAAAAGCCCGGAAAAGAATGCGTTGATATCGGTATGAAAGATTTTAGCAAGGGCAACAAGTTTTGATACCTTGATATTCATGCGGTTCGTTTTCAGCTTGGCATAGGTACTTTTGGACATGGAGATACCCATCAGGTTCAATTTTGCAATGACCTGGTCTTGAGTAAGTTTATTTGCATAACGGATGGCTTGGATATTTTTGCCGATATCCATATCTGGTCTGATCTTCTGCATGACAAAGTCCTCTCGTTTCTGTAATGTTTTGTAATAAGGAATTATTTACAAGAAGGGTGATGGGGTATGCACCAGAGTGATATAGAACGGTTTGCGTTCCTGTTTTTATTCTTGTGGCAGTAAAAGCAGAACCTAAAAGGTGAAAAGTGTTCAAAGAAGGGTACTTTTGCAGCTATCTGGATGTATCTGCCATCTGTCGAAAGTGTGTTTTTAAGCGAAAATCCGGGAGTATCATGTAAATGTAAAATCGGATACAAAACAGAAAAATAGCGCTTGAATTGTAACGACAAAAGCGTTACAATATAAGGGACAAGGAGGTGTGAACATGGAAAAAACAGCAACATTGAACTTAAGAGTAAATCCAACGGTTAAAGAACGAGCAGAAAAAGTATTGTCCCAGTTAGGTGTTCCCATGTCAACAGCGATTGATATGTATTTAAACCAGATCTCTCTTACTGGTGGAATTCCATTTTCTGTTTCTTTACCAAAAGCACCAGTATCGATTCACGCAGATGCCATGACAACAGAAGAACTCCATCAGAAATTGGAAAAAGGTTATAACGATATAGCTGCAGGAAGAGTACAAAATGCAGCGGAAGCGTTTGCAAAATTCAGGGAGAATCATTGATATGAAACACTATACGGTTGAGATTACAAATGAAGCATTGGCTGATATGGAGCAGTTATATAATCACATCGCTTATGTTCTTCAGGCACCGGAAAATGCAATGGATCAATACAACCGGATTGCAGATGCCATTTTGACATTGGATACGCTGGCTGAGAGAATCCGTATTATGGAATCAGAGCCAGAACGGGGCAAAGAGATGAGAAGATTGTTGGTAGACAATTACTCTGTCTTTTTTGTAATCCAGGGAGATAAAGTGATCGTAACAGATGTACTGTATAGTGCATCAGATATTGAAAGCCGATTAAAAGGTTAGATGATAAAATCAAAAAAGAAAATATGAACATCAGGCAGGATAGGTCCCGTAAAAAGGAAGGTATTCTGCCTTTTTTGCATGAAAGAGAGGAAATTCATATGAGAAAATTTTATACAGCAGAAGCAGTAACAGAAGGATACCCGGACAAAGTGTGCGACCAGATCGCAGATGCGATTTTAGAGGTGTGTCTGAAAAATGATGCGGATTCCAAGGTGGCTTGTGAAGTGCTTGCCACGAAGGGAATTGTCATTGTTGCAGGAGAGATCACCAGCACCTATGAACCGGATGTGTTTGGTGTAATCCAGAAAGTATTGTCTGAGGTGGGATATTCCAGCGAAGGAGTTGCCATGGATACGTTTGTCCATCAGCAGAGTCCGGACATTGCCAATTTGCAGCAATGCAAAAGAAAACCAGAGGTCAATCCTCTGGCTCTTTTACCGTATAAATCGTTTCACCTGAATTATTCACAGCTGTGCCGTGAAAGTGGCTGAAAGCCACATAGTTACTGTATTTAAGCTGCTTATTGCATTTCATCTAATAAGTGAATAGAAAAAGAGACCAAATATGTGGTAAAATTTAGGTGCCGAATCCAAATAAATACCGCAGAAAGGGTCTCTCTCTATGGATATTTTAAACACCTTCACACTGAAAAGCAATAGACAGATTAAAATAAATTTTGACGGAGGCGATTTATCCTCCGATGCAGGACTTCTCCTGATAAAAGAATTTGCTGCAAAGATCGGCTTCACCAAACTGATCAAAAAGAAATTTAAAACCAATGATACATCAGTCCGTTTCCACAAAGACGATGAAAACCTGATGCAGATGATTTATCAGATTATCTCAGCTTATTTCGAGGATGACTGTGCTGATGAACTGACCCTTGATCCTGTTTTCAATGCCATTCTTGAAAAGAACAGTCTGGCTTCACAGCCAACACTATCAAGATTTTTCAACCGTATGGATGAAGATACACTCCTGCAGTTTGATGACATTGATAAAAGCTTTAGGGATATCATCTATTCCATAAAGTGTCCGGAGCATATGCTTCTGGATCTGGACAGTACTTTATTTGGCACCTATGGCAATCAGGAGGGGGAAGGCTTCAACTTTCATTATCAGGCACACGGGTATCATCCTTTGCTTTGCTATGATGGTTTGAACGGAGATCTGCTGAAGGCAGAACTTCGTGATGGAACACTCCACTGCAGCAATGATGCAGATAAATTTATGGAACCCCTTTTTCAGGAATATCTGGAAAGAGGCATCAAAACATACCTTCGTGGTGACAGTGGATTCTCATCTCCCAAACTTTATAAAACCTGTGAGATGAATGGCTGTTCCTATGCCATCCGCTTAAAACAGAATTCTTTACTCGTGGCTCTTGCTTCGGATAAAGATGAAGCTTTATACAAAGCAACCAAAGAGGACCAGATCAGCTATGCTGTAACTTATGGTGAATTTCTGTATCAGGCCGGCTCCTGGGATTATCCAAGGCGCGTGGTTTTCAAGATTGAAAAACCATACGGTCAGCTGACGCATATGTACACCTTTATTGTTACAAACATGGATATGGAACCTTATCAGGTCATCCAGTTTTACTGTGGGCGTGGCAAGATGGAAAATTTCATAAAAGAGGGCAAAGGTGGATTTGACTTTGCTGCTGTCAGCAGTCATTCCAAAGTAGTAAATGCCAACCGCATGAGACTTCATATGCTTGCCTACAACTTATTCAATTGGTTTAGGCGACTGGCACTCCCTGCAAATATGCGAAAACAACAGGTGGATACCATTCGTTTAAAGCTGATAAAGATTGCTGCAAGAGCAGTCCGTTCAGCAAGATATATAACATTCAAACTATGCAGTAGCTGTCCTTATAAAAAGGAGTTCTA
>CANRWA010000152.1 GCA_947643415.1 uncultured Clostridia bacterium
CCGGCTGCTCCAGCATTTTCTCCCGGAGCCTGCACAAAGTCGGCACGTTGCCGCCTGCCTGATAATCTTCGTAAACTGCTGCGGTACAGCGGTCGATGATGGATTTCTCCTTTGCGCTGACGCCTTTTTTGTCAAGCTGCTCAAATAAGGACAGCACAAACTCGGACTTGTCAATGACCGGGTTCCCGCCATCGCCATACCCCTCCACCATGTCCATTGCATTGATATGGTCACGGCTCCCCGCCGCAATGCGGATGACTTCGCCGCCCATCGCTTCAATCAGGGAACCGTACTCTCGTTCGGGATCGCATATGAGAATATCGTCCCCGGTGGCAAGGGCAAGGAACACAATCAGCATTTTTGCGCTGAAGGATTTGCCGCTTCCCGGCACGCCTAACAAAAAGGAATTAGGATTCAGCAATTTCGCTTTGTTGCACATGATAAGGTTATGGGAGATTGCGTTCTCCCCGCAGTAAATGCCGCCCTCATCCATGATTTCCTGCACCCTAAAAGGCATCAGCACCGCAAGGCTCTCGGTGGTAAGTGTCCGAAGCGCATTGATTTTCCGGTGTCCGATGGGCAGGGCGGTATTCAGGCCGTCCATCTGCTGGTATTTCAGGGTGGAAAACTGGCATAAATGCTTTCTTGCCACGGTCAATATGGTATCCGTATCGGCGTCAAGCTGTTCTTTCGTGTCGGCGGTATGCACCAGCGTCAAGACTGCAAACATCATCCGCTGGTCACGGGTGGTTAAATCGTCCAGAAACTCCTTGCTCTCCTTCCTCTGCTGCTCCATGTCATAGGGGACGACTGCGGAAAAATTGTTGTTGGCGTTCTGTTTCCTCTGCCAGTTGGTGATGTTGGTTTCCACGCCCAAAAGACGGTTCTCCACCTCCCGCACCGCCTCGTCCGTGGGGATAGGGATTACGTCAATGCTCATCATCAGGTTGCGGCTCAAATCCGTAAGCTCCGCAATCATGTTGTCTTTGATATAGGACGCATACTCTCTGAGGAAAAGCACACGCCCGTAACGGTTCCCCATGCGGAAATGGTCTTTTTCAAACTCAAGGCTGTCCGGGCAGATAAAGTCCTTAAAGCTATGCCCTTTTTTCATGGTTTCCGGCAAATCAAACCGGAAGCTGGTTTCTTCCCCGGTACGGTAGAAGTCATGCAGCGCCCGCAGTTTATCCGTTGCGTCCATTTCCACGCATTTGGAGCCTAACCGTGAAAAATGGCTCACTAAATCCGTGCCGATACGGGCAAAATACGTCCTCGCCTCCTCAATGGATTTCTTATACACCGATACCGTCACATATTTTTCCTGCACAATGCTGTTGGCTCCCGTGGCTTTCTCTAAGAGCATGGCATTGTACTCTTTCCGGTATAAATCAAGGCCGTCCTCCTGCATGGGGATTAAGATTGCCTTCTCAAAATCCTGCCTGTTCAGGCGGCGGTTGTTGATGGTGATTTTCGTGGTTGCGCCGCTGTCAAAGGAATTGAGAAGCTCGCTGTACTCAAGGAACATGGCTTCCTTGTCCTCCCGGCTCGCCACCGCATAGTTGATGTCCACAAATTTATAGGTTCTGGCAAATTTGTTCCGCCCGATCTGGAAAATGCCGTCCGCCCATACCGCCTGAATGGGGATTGCCTGCTGGACGCCTTTCGGGATAACAAATTTCTCCTTGTCCTGCTTGAAAATATTGCTCAATGTCTTAATCATTCCGTTTCCGCTCCTCCCTTTCATGGTTCTCAATGCACGGCTTCACTGCTTCGTAATAGATGTTTTCCGGGTTAAACAGCAGGCGTTTCGGGATAAGGAACTCCGACTTTATCCACGCCCACAAAAACTGCTCTGCGTTCATCCCGTGGTAGCGGATAAAGCCTAACGCCGCAAAGGGAGCCGCCCCCAAAATGCACATCCAGCTCACGGTTTCCGTCCCCACATAAGGACTGAGTAAAAAATAAAGCCCAACGGCAACGCCGCAGGCTAAGACAGAAAAAACGAACTGCCGCATGGACAGCCCGAAAAACATGGATTCCGTGTAATTACGGATTTCTCGGTTTATTTTTACTTCCAAACTTCTCGCCTCCTACCGTTCCTGCACTTTCTTTGTCTCCCTCTCTCTTTTGTACAGCCGCATTATATCCTTACCCTCATGCAAAACTTTTTCCTGCAAGAGCTGTTTTGTAATGCCGTTTTGTTTACAATAGGATAAATACGTCTGCACGCCCTTGCTGCATTTACTGTCCTTGTCACAGGATTCCTCAATCATTTCCCAGACAGCAGAATGGCACTCCAATGTCATTCCCACAATTTCATACCCATTCCCTAATGGCTCCAGCAAATCAGATTCAAAATTGGATGGCCAGTTATAACTCACGGTTTCTTCCTTACGGAATGGATAGAAAAAAATCTCCTGCTCCCGGTAGTTGGAATACGCATACGCAATTACCGTTTCCGGCTGCGTCCTGCCTTCTTTTAAAAGGATATACTGTATCTGGTAATTCTCTGCTTTATCTACGTCTCTGTCATTCTGATATTCTGCGGTACGTTTCAGGAAACGTGCCGCTTCCCTCATAATCTTTTCTTTACTTAATTTCATCTACATCCACCTCACTTTACAGCCCCATCATCTCACGCACAACCCGGTCTGCCATCTTCACTGCCCCTACAAGCACGAGCATATTGAAAATCAGCTCCCCGATATAACTCCATACCATTGTGACTGCCGCCGCATCCGGATCGACTGCGGGCGGGGACGCCGCAAACAGCGAAAATATGATGCAGGCAAGCACGATAATCGCCCCTTCTAAGCATACCGCCGCATAGGACTTGATAAAACTTTTCCCTACGTTCTGTGACGGCTCCCCGGCAAAAGTCGATAAGGGAATGGGCGCAATCGCTGTGTAAAGGTACAGTCGGAAAAACCGCCCGTACACGCTCATTATCATAATAAAGCTCAACACCGTGATAAACAGCCCGCCGATTAACGTCACCGCCCACAAGGGGATACTCTCGAAAAAGCCGCAGTCCTCCACTGCCTCCACAATCTCATTTGGCAATACGGTCTGCTGTGCGGCTCCAAAGCCTGCGGTTCGCATAATCGTGCTGACTATCCCCTGCACGATATTGAATAACGCCATCATCAGCTCCAGCCCGTGGGATATGACGCCCTTTGCTATGGCAAAGCGGACAAACAGCTTTAATGCGTGTTCCGGCTTTTTCACTTCCACAAAGCTGCCGCACGTCTTTACCACGCCGACAACAAAGAACAGCACCAAAAGGGCATAGGCTACCGCCTGCAACGCCCCGTGGATGTTCACAATCGCGCTCCAGATTCCTCCTCCCTTAAACTGTTCCGGGGACTGCGTGAGAAGCTGCCATATCTCCGCCAGTTTTTCATTCCATGTTTCCAGTGCATTGACTAAGTTCTGCACTACCCAGTTATCTGAATCCACTCATTTCACCTCGCTTCTGGATTTTGCAGAGGGGCCTGCCAACGCCTGCCCCTCTGCCGTTGCTCTTTTTACATGGTGTTCCGACAGCCTCCATCAGCCAGTGATAAGGGTTAAGATTTCCTTTGCAAAGGTAATGATGACGCCGCCCGCAAGGGTTAAGAACCCGTTGGAACGCTGGCTCGGATCGTGGGACTGCAAAGACAATCCAACCTGCACGATGCCCCAACCCAACAAGATTAAGCCCACTGCACGGATTAAGCCGAAAATAAAATCAGACAGGTTGTTGATGACCGTAAGCGGATCGCCCGCCGCATACACCGTTGTTGCCCCGGCTGTCATCATAAGCACCAATGCGGCGTACACCGCCATCGCCCGCTTTGTCTTTCTGCCCATCGGCTGTCTGCTGGTTTCCTTGCTGTTCTCGTTTTTCTTCATCATTGTTCTGTTTCCTCCTTGTTTTGAGATTGGTTTTTAATCAGTTGCGCCCCGGCGTAACTGGCGCCGATTTCACCGCTTGCGTTCCCCTGTGAAATCGTGCGCCTCTGCCAGAGGCTTGTTTCAGTGGCTTTCCGCCGCTGAAACAATAGCCTCTAAATCCTCCTCGGATAAAAGCTCATAGGAATCGGTTCCCGCCTGCTCCTGCGACACTTCGCCCTCCAGACTGTCCCCCAATGCAATGCTGCCCACCGCCTGCGTCACTTCCCCGTGGCGGTAGGACTTCCCTTTCCCGTCCGTGGACAGTGCCACGTTGGGGTGTTTTAAAATATCAAATTTTTCATCCATTACCGGGCGTTCCCCACGGATAAAAAGAAGCGCATAGCGGTTGTCCAGCATACGCACTTCATCCGGCGTCAAAAGCTCACGCCCCGATATTTGGTAATTTGTGGAATAGTTGCCCGAATGCCCGGTTGACTTCCCGTAAGTGTTCATATCAATCGTGGCTTTCCCCAGCAGCTCGCTGACGTACTTATGGGTTCCCTGCTCGTTGCCGCCCAGATATAAAAACTGGTCGCAGTTGCCCACAATGCTTTCCCACTGCTTCTCAAACAGCGCCTTTAGCTGCGCCATGTTTTGCAGGATGATGGACACGCTGACTTCCCTCGACCGCATGACGGACAGGATTTTGTCAAAGTCATCAGGCAAACTGACGTTTGCAAATTCATCCATTAAAAAATGCACATGGACGGGGAGCCTGCCGCCGTGCTTATGGTCGGCAAGGTAAAATAGCTGCTGGAATAGCTGCGTGTATAAGATGGATACCAGAAAGTTGTAGCTGGTATCGTTGTCCGGTATCAGTGCAAACAACGCCACTTTCTTTTCCCCCAGTGATGACAGGTCTAAATCGTCTGTGGCTGTCAAAGCCGCAAGGCTTGACAGATTGAATTTCTCCAACCTCGCCGCAAGCGTGATCTGGATGGATTTCAGCGTTTTCGCACTCCCTGAATGGTAGTCCTTATAATATTTCACTGCGATATGCTCCGGCTCCCGCATTTCCAGACGCTCAAATAATTCGTCAAGCGGGGACTGGTATTCATCGTTGTCCTCCCGGACTTCCCCTGCCCGTAACAGCTCCATCACCATCGGGAAATTCTGCTCGTCTTTTGGTGCCTCGTACTTTAAATAAAATATCAGTGCTAAGAGTAACATGGACGCCGCTGTGTCCCAGAAGGGATCGTTTGACTGGCTCCCCTTCGGGGTGGTTGCCTTAAAAAGATTCGTCACAAGCCGCTGCACATCGTTTTCATCCTTTAAATACATAAACGGATTATAACAATGACTCTTTTCCATGTTGATTAAGTCAAGCACACGCACTTCATACCCTTTTCCCTCCAGAAGATGCCCGGTGTCCCGCAGGTTCTCTCCTTTCGGATCAAGCACGACAAACGAAGTGTTCGCCTGCATAAGATTCGGCTTCGCATAAAACCTTGTCTTTCCGGCTCCGCTCCCGCCCACCACGATGGTGAGCAGGTTGCGGCGGTGCCTCCGGCTGTCATAGCTGATACGCACGTTGGACGTCATAATCTTGTTGGCTCCAAAGTCTTTCTCGCTGTACTTCTGGTTGACCGCCCGTGCGTTGCCCCATGCGGCAGAACCGTGTTCCTCTCCCCTCCGGTAGTTCCTCCGTGTAGATACATAAATGCCAATCCCTATCCCGTATATCAGCAGGAAAATGAGGACAGCCCTTAAGCTGTCCCCACATAAGCGGATAGAAAACGGATGGTTCATGGCGTCCGGGAATCCCCGTATAATTTCAGGTAATCCCCCCGCAAGGTATGGCGCTGTCAAAAGGGCAAGCCAGACAACGGGAAGGATGCCGAAAAGAGCAAATATCCACGCCGCCTGCTTCTCACCGCTCCTCATGGCATTTCCGCCCCCTTTTCTCTTTCTCCGGCGGCTCCTCAATCAGCTCGATGACTTTCAGAAGCACATCGTCCACTGCGTCTGTCGGCCTGCCCTCCTTTATCATCTGGTTGCGCTCGTCTTTCAGGGAATGGAAGATTACGCCGTACTCGTATTTGTCCAGCTCAAGGGTTTTCTTTTCCCCGCTCAAATTCA
>CANRWA010000153.1 GCA_947643415.1 uncultured Clostridia bacterium
GATGATGTAAAGGAATTGCAGGAAGAATTGTTGCAGAATGTTTGATAAAACAAACGCACAGGAATGATATTACCCAGATGGAAACGGAGGCGATGGAAATGTGTAATCTTTCGCAGGGAATTGTGGATGAGACATTGGTTAATGCCATTATTAGTATGATGAGAAAGCTGAATCTGTCAGAAGAAGAATGTATGGAGGCATTAGAAATTCCAGAAGAACAGCGGGAATCATACCATATGATGTTAGAGGATGAGATGGCAGTCAGCCAGTCATAAGTAATGATAAAAGGACTCTTGGCTCATTGATTTGGGCCTTGAGTCTTTTGTTATTTTTGGAGAGAAAGATGATAGTAATTGTTTGTTTGGATGATAAAAAAGGCAGGATGTTTAATCATAGACGGCAGAGCAGGGATCAGGCAGTGACAGAAGAAATCCGGAAAATCTGTACGGGTAAAAAATTGTGGATGAGTCCATACTCGGATAGGCTGTATGGCACTCTGGAAGGGATGGAACTGGCAGTAAATCCCGATTTTCTTTCAATGGCAGGCAGTGGGGAGTATTGTCTGGCAGAATCAGAAGGACTTGCCGCATATGAAGAAAGCATTGAACAAATCATAGTTTTCTGGTGGAATCGGACATATCCGGCGGATGTTTATCTGGATTTGGACTTGTCCCGGTGGGAGAGAAAAGAACGGTACGAGTTTCCAGGTACTTCCCATGAAAAAATAAAAGAGGAAAGATATGAGAGGAGAACATAATTTCATGAAAAAAACAGCATTACATAACTGTCTCTTTTTGTGCATGGCAGTATTATGCCTTCTTTTTACCGCTTGTGGACAGGCAGAACACACGAATCCGGCAGGGATGGGAGAGCCGACTGCTTCTGTCACAGAAAATCCACAAAATGATGGAACATCAAAACCGGAAGTCACCACAACAGAACGCCCGGTGGAGAACAGGAAAGACCCCATTTCCATGCAGCAGCTTCCGGCATATTCGGGAAATCCATATGTGGAAATTGATGGAAACCAGCCGGGATTTACGGAGAAGGATAAAACAAAACAGTCCTTTGAGCAGTACAGTGAACTGGATTCACTGGGAAGATGTGGCGCAGCGTATGCAAATGTGGGAGAAGACCTGATGCCGAAAGAGAAGAGAGGCAGTATCGGAAAAATCAAGCCTTCCGGATGGCATACAGTAAAGTATGACATCGTGGATGGAAAATACCTGTACAATCGGTGTCATCTGATTGGATATCAGCTGACGGCGGAAAATGCAAATGAGAAAAATCTGATTACAGGCACTCGTTTTATGAACGTGAATGGTATGCTGCCTTTTGAAAACATGGTTGCAGATTATGTGAAGGAGACAGGGAATCATGTGCTTTACCGGGTAACGCCGGTTTTTGAGGGGAATAACCTGCTGGCAACGGGCGTGCAGATGGAAGCATATTCTGTGGAAGATGAAGGCGATGGTATCTGTTTCAATGTCTTTGTGTATAACGTGCAGCCGGGAATCCGCATTGATTATGCGACCGGGGAAAGTAAAGAGGATAGCGGAACTGGTAATGGTGGAAACGGTGTAAAGGAAACGCCCGATCCTGGTACCGGCAGTCAGACAGGTCAGGATGGGGCGGATGCAAAAAAAGAAGCGGTTGAAATCCGGGGAAACAAAAATCAAAGATTTATCATTGCCCCGGACAGGCTTCTTATGAGGAAATGGCGGATTCTGACAATCTGGTTGTGTTCCATTCAGAGAAGGAGGCACAGAATGCCGGATACCGGAAGGCAAAGAGGTAGAGGAGGGATGCTATGAGTATGATGGATTGTTTTAATGTGATAGCAGGCGTTTCTTCTATTATTAGCCTGCTGATTTCAATTTTTGTTGCATCAAAGGTTGTTAAATTATCGAATTCTAATAACAATAATGCCGGGGTAATACAGACAGGAGATGGGGTGCAGAAAATTGCAAAAGAGAACTCTGTCATTGCAGATGAGGGGGCGACATATTACGATTACAGAGAAGCAACAATTGTGGGCGAGATTGATGAACCACCTGTATTAACAGAAAACAGATATCCTATTTTAGCGGATGAGAGTTATAGTTATAGTGAAAATGTGGCAGAAAGTTTATGTAAAATGATTACTCCCGGTAATGCAAATAACTATTGTTTTATAGTAGATTTTAGCAATATTACTTCAAAGCCGGAGATGAACCGGTGGATTGGTTATACGATTCAGTCTTTGCCAATGGGGGACTGGCGTACTTTTGTCAATGAGAATTATGCATTAGAATTTCAGTATATGGCAGATGGCAATATACAATGTATCAACTTGGAAATAACAAATGCAAGTATAGGGAAAAAACTATGCAGGAGAAAATTGCAGTTATCCTCAGGGGAACAAAAATTTTCTCTACCACTGGAGAAATACATAAAATCTGTGGAGGACTGGAGATCGGTAAATGAAATATGTTTTGTGTTTTTCCCGGAAGAGTGTGTGGGGCAAAAAGGAAGTGTATTTATAACAGATGTAGTGCTGATAAAAGAGTAAAGGAGTGAAAATATATGAATACTTTTGAGTTAATGCCGACAGAGGAAAATCTGATACAGGCTTTAAGCGAAGATATATTGCAGAGAAATAAAGATTTGGTATATTTTTATGATTTGCTGATGGCGCAAGAAACAGCTGGTGCCATTGCTATCGACGGCAGATGGGGAAGTGGAAAAATATTTTTTGTAAAACAATCATTATTACTGATAAATGCAAAAAATCCAATGAGTAAGATGGAAAAAGATAAAAAAGATAGAATTTTATGTCGTGTTCCGTTTAGAAAAGACAATGATGGTTCAGATGAAAATTATGATTTGGCGATATATTTTGATGCATGGGAAAATGATAACGATACAGAGCCGGTTTTATCAATTATTTATGAAATAACAAAACAACTTGGTTTAGCGTATACTTTTGATTCTGACAGTGATGTTTTTAAAATGGCCGGTTCGATATTTGAGACGATAAGCGGACGGAATATTAACAATATTATTGATGCTCTGAAAGGGGAAAATCCCCTTAAAAAATTTGAAAAACAAAAAAATATTGAGAAAACATTAAAAGATTTTTTTTACGAAATTCTCAAAGAAAGGGGAAATCGTCTTGTAGTTTTCATAGATGAATTGGATCGGTGTAAGCCAAGTTATGCAGTACACTTATTGGAGCAGATTAAGCACTACTTATGTGATGATAGAATTACTTTTGTTTTTTCAGTAAATTTGAGAGAACTTCAGCATACTATAAGCCATTTCTACGGTGAATCCTTTGATTCGTGCCGGTATTTGGATCGATTTTTTGATATTCGTGTAGCAATACCGCCAGCTGATATAAGTAGATTTTTTAATAAAATTGCGTTGTCTTCGGATTCTCAATTCGTGTTAAATATGATTTGTAAAAGAATAATAGAGAACTACAATTTGGAATTGAGAGAAGTTACACGTTTTTATCTGCAAGTAAAAATGGCTGTGTATGGAGCAACGATTGAAAATGATGAACCAAAGTTTCTTTTTCCGGATGGAGCAGCTCAAAAACTAATATTGTTATATATTGTTCCTGTTATCATAGGATTAAAAATTATTGGAACTTCATTGCATGATGAATTTGTCAATGGAAAAAATGTTCAACCATTGTTAGACATATTTGACACAGAGGAATTTGGTGACTGGTTTTTGCATGGACTGTTAAATGGGGATGAGTCTTTTGGAGATGAAGAAAATAAGAAAAAAATATTATACAAGCAGAAAATAACGGATTTGTATAATGCTATTTTTGTTAATAATTATGGAGAAAGAGGGGGATATACGGTTTTAGGTAATCATAGGTTTGGTGCAAGTTCCAGAATGTTTGCTATAAGTGCAGCAAGTATGTTCTCTGACTACGTGAACCTTGAGGTATAGACAACTTGTGGGATTTCTAAATGTTTTAAATGTGCAAAACATGGTTTCAAATTTCTTTCATTGACGGTCAAACCGATATCTGTTATAATTCATATATCAGTATCCAGTTTGTACTCGTACGGACACAGTTTAACAGGTAAATTCACAGTGTCATTTGCATGAAATATTGCAGATGGCACTTTTTTTGTTTCTACAATTCAATATTGGACAATAAGCCAGCGGTTGTTTCGCTGGCTTTTGTTATAGAACCGGGCGGATAACCGTCAGAAAGAAAGGAGAGATGCGTAATGCAGAATGTATGCAAAGACAGTTACTTTACAACCTTTGATTCCTATGGGCAGATGCTTGATTACCACAGGAACCAGTCAGCAAGCAGCAGGTGGCAGCGGTGTAAGGTCAGTGACCTTGAGGTGTCGCCCTTAGACCGGGGTTCCTCCCTTGTGGGGAAACTGGGACTGTTTGCACCGGGAGTCAGCCAAGAAGCCGTGGAGGATACGGCAGACAACTTAGGGCTTGCCATGATGGTAGACCATCAGTATTACCCCATCCGGGGGACAGCCTACAAAAGCCTGCTTGACCGGGCAAAAATCGGTGGAACGGCGCTTCCCAAACTGAGCCGGACGGCTCTGGCGGATGTGCTCAATGCCTGCCTTCGCTTATACCATGCGGAGGCTCTTTTGCTTCTCAGGGATGAAAAAGTGGCAGCGGTACACTCCGGGGATGAGACGGATTATTCCGTGCTTCCCGTAGATGAACTGCTTGTGGCGCTGCAGAAAAAACTGGATGAAAGGTTTTCCGGCAACAAGTTTGGGGGCGGTTACTGTGACCATTCCCTCGTGAGTGCGTCATGGAACATGCCGGGACAGAAGGAAGAACTGCTGGAGGACTACACCAAAACACTGGAGGAGAAAGGACAGAAGCAGATGGCAGCAAAACTGATGCTGGGCATCCGTTTCATTACCTCGGATACTGGGGTTGCGTCTGCCAAAGTATCGGCCCTTTTGGTGGGCGGGCAGTCACCGGTCCATATCGGGAGCTGTATATCCGTTGACCACAGGCATAAAAAGAGCGTGGCAGATTTTGCGGGTAAACTGGACCAGCTGTTTGCCCAGTTCGGGGATTCCGTGGCGAAGCTGCAGAAACTGTTAGAGATTCCACTGGATTATCCGGTCAATGCCATGACCCGTGTGTGCAAAAAGCTGAGTATGCCAAAGAAAGCGGCAGTGGAGGCAATCGCCATGTATGAGATGGCAAGCGGGGGAGCGCCGGCAACCGCCCATGATGTATTCATGGCAATGCAGGAAATCCCTTACATCCTGAAAACACAGAGCACGCCACAGGCTAAGATGCTTAACGTGGAAGAAAACATGGCAAGGGCTTTGTCGCTCCGCTGGAGTGAGTACGACCTTGCGAAAGGAGTGGATTACTGATGGGAGAACCAAACATTCTAATCGACACGGCAGGCATGGACAATGACCGCTGGCTGGAGTGCCGGATGCACGGACCGCTGGGGGATATCCCCTATACGGTGGGCGGCAGTGACGTGGCAGCCATCTTCGGGGTTTCCCTGTGGACAACACCGCTGGAACTCTGGCTTATCAAAAAGGGCAGGATCAAGCCGCCGGAAAAAAACAATGCGAACCAGCTGCAGATGGGACATTTACTGGAACCGATTGCAGCCTACTGGTATGAGCAGAAATCCGGCAATGCCGTGACAGAGGATACCAATCTGTACCAGCACGCAGACCACCCATATGCCCTGGCAAACTTTGACCGCCGGTTTACCCGCACGTCAGACGGGGAGCCGGGGATTCTGGAATGCAAAAGCTGTACCTATCATAAGGCAGGAGACTGGGCAGAGGATGCCATCCCGCTTTACTATGAGCTACAGTTACGTTTTTATTTAGCTGTGGCAGATGTGGATATCGGTGCCTTTTCAGCCGTATGGGGCAACAACCCGGACAATGACCTGGCAATGCCGGAGATTGTGCGGGACAGAGCAAAGGAGGATATCATTTTTGAGA